>NZ_JBQUYO010000008.1:0-286968 GCF_056314325.1 Acidovorax sp. DMC1
AGTAGGTCATCGTCAGGCTCTTACAGCCCAGAAAACCCCAGTCTCATAAAGACTGGGGTTTTTTGCTTTGCAGACATTGAAAATACGCCAAGGCCAATAGGCGCTAATCCACGATTGTGGATGACATGGGGTTCACTTGGTCTGCCTTACTTACCAGACCTGTATCGCTGGCGCGAACCTATAAAGCCGTTCGGGCCCTGAGCTCTGGATCGAAGAGTTGGGACAAATCCGTTTGCACGAACCGAATACGGCGTGAACTAATTGAGCGACCCACGCGCCACGCGACGCTCATTCTTATGGCGCACACAACATGCCGCCTCTCTCAGCGCCGATGCCTCGCCTGCATCAGATAGGCAGCCGCCGACCTTGCTCAAACACTAGCAGTTCGCCTATTCCGAAGGCGGTCCACGTTTCGTTTGTGGTGAGAGGACTGGTCACGATCACTGCCACCTGATCGTTCTCCCCAGTTTCCTTCGAAAAATCCAGCTGAAGGTCTTCGTCACTCAGATGCGCGGCGCCGAAGGGGTGGCGGCGCTCAATGTAGTGGAGGTGGGTGGAGGCGTGTGCCCACAAGGCCTGACCGTTGGAAAGCAGGAAGTTGAATGTGCCGTGGGGCGCAATGCGCGCAGCGAGTTCCTTGAGCGTTAGCGTCAGTTCTGGAACGGAGGGCACGCTGGCGTGTGATTTGGCCAACTCTTGCATGATCCAGCAAAACGCGTGTTCGCTATCGGTATCTCCTACGGGTCGGAAATGCGAATGCAGGCGAGGGCGGAAATCTTTCAGGTCCCCGTTGTGGGCAAAGACCCAGTAGCGGCCCCACAGCTCCCGCACGAACGGGTGGCAGTTCTGCAGGCTCACCACGCCCTGGGTGGCCTTGCGGATGTGGGCGATGACGTTCCGGCTCTTGATGGGGTAACGGCGAATGAGTTCGGCCACTGGAGAGTCCACAGCCGCCAGATGGTCCACGAAGTGGCGAAGCCCCTTGTCCTCAAAAAACGCGATGCCCCAGCCGTCGGTATGGTGGTCGGTCTTTCCGCCGCGTTGCGCAAAACCCGTGAAGCTGAAGGTCACATCCGTGGGCACATTGCAGTTCATGCCGAGCAGTTGGCACATGGCGAAGGTTCCGTTTCTTTGATTTCTTGAAAGGCTTGACGGGGTACTGTGCGTATCTGCCTTCAAGCAACAGGACAAGTTACGCCCGCCCTCAATCTGGCTGCCGCTCGCGCAGCTGCCAGGCTGCTACCAGCGCCAGACCGCACAGAAAAGTCAGCATCAAAAAGGTTTCACCGAACGCTGCGATGCGCGCCGGGTTGCTGGCTCCGGCAGTCAACGAGGCGCCATGTGCACCGAGTCGCCATTCAAGCACGATACCGCACAGGCTCACCCCGGCGGCACCGCCCAGCATGCGCAAGAAACCAATGGCGCTGGAGCCTTGCGAGATCAGCGATTTGTCCAGCGGGCGCATGGAGCCAAGATTCAGGGACGGCAGAATGAAGCCGAGTCCGATGCGCCCCAGAATCGCAAAAGCGACCAGCATCCACAGCGATGAGCCAAGGCCCACAAACACCATCAGCCCGAAGGACAAGGCCAGCAAACCCAGGCCGGTGCTGACCAGTAAATGGGTCGGCTGCCGGTCCGCGAGGCGGCCCACCACGGCAATGGTGGCGGCCAATACAAACCCCGCTGGCAGCATGAGGGTGCCGACGTGCGATGCCGAAAGTTCCAGCCCCAGTTGCATGAACACCGGCAACAGATACGTGGAGCCGAACAAGGCTGTGCCGTAAATGAAGGCCACCACACTGCCCATGGCGAACTGGCGGTATTGAAAAAGGCGCAGGTCCATGAGCGGCTTCCGCCCGGTGCGCAGCAGCCTGCGCTGCCAGGCAATAAAACAGGCGACGGTCACCACCGCACCGATCAGCAGGCCCGCCGCCTCGACGTGAGAGCCGCCATGCAGCGACACCAGCCCGTTCAGCAAGCACAGCGTTCCGACAGTGCCCAGCAGAAGGCCTCGCCAGTCCAGCGCTTGGCCTTGCCGGTTGGCCTCGACCCCTCCTGGGGCGGTGACCGGTACAAACTTGTAGGCCAGCCAGAGTGAGGCCAGGCACAGCGGCACCACCATGAAAAATATGGAGCGCCAGCCAAACCAATCCACCAGCAAGCCGCCCATGCTCGGGCCGATGGCCGGCGCCAGCACAACTCCCATGCCGAAGATGCCGCTCGCGCGCCCCTGCTCGTGGGGCTGGAAGGCATACAGGATGATGACGGCTGGGATGGGCTGTACCACGCCCGCTGCCAGCCCCTCGGCCACCCGTGCGGCCAGCACCAGACCAAAGTCGCGCGCCAGACCGCCCCCCACGCCCCCAACGAGCAGCAGCAACATCGCGCCCACATAGGTCGCGCGGTAACCGTAGCGAGACAACAGCCAGGGGGTGGTGAGCATGGACACGGTGGTGGCCACCATGAAGCCGGACGTGACCCACTGGGCGCGCTCCTGGCCCAGTGCGAAGTAATGGCTCATGTCCGGGATCGCCACGTTGACGATGGTGGAGGACATGATGGAAGCCATGGTGCCGACCATGACAGACAGCAGCAGCAGCCACCGGTACCGCTCGCCATAGCGCTCGCGCAATACAGCCAAAGACCCCGAGGCGGTGCTCATGAAGCGATCAAATGCTGAAGCAACACCGCGGAGTCAATGAGGACGGGGCGCATCACTCAGGACGTGCGCTCCAGCCACAGCTTGCCGCCAGTGGCCCAGTTTTCGCGCTTCACGTCCGTGATCAGGATGTCCACCGATTCGGGCGAGCCGCCCAGGATCTCGACGGATACGCGGGTGATCTCTTCCACCAGCTTCTTCTTCTGCTCGACCGTGCGGCCTTCCATCATTTCGATGTGGTACGTGGGCATGTCTTGTTCCTTCGCGCGCTGTGAAGACAGCGAAAAGCCCAAATCATATCGGCGAAGGCGGGTTGCTGGCGGCGGAGGGTTGCTGCGCGACTGGGGCCGGCGCACCACATGCCGCGCAGATACAGACCTTGCCGCGTGCCTCCTGCGGCAAAGCGGCCAAGGCCGCAGGGTTGATGGCCTGCGTCATGCACCAGCAGCTTTCTGCTGGACGACCCGCTGCGATAGCGCATTCGTTGGACTGCCCACACAGCGGGCAGACAGAGGGGGTGAGAGGGGTGGAGAGTGCTGCAGGCATGGGGGGAGGAACGCGTGGGCGCGGGTGCCAGTGTACGGCGCGGCGCTGCCCGCGCGCGGCCGCTGCGTCCCATCCACGTCAATGAGGCGAGCCACAGTGCCGCCCAAACAAAAATAGCCGCTAGCGCATATGTTGATTGCGCTAGCAGATATCAAAATTGGAGCAACCGACGCCGCAAACATGGCGCCGACTGCCATCGGGAATCAGGCAGCTTGCGCTGCCTTCAGCTTCAGGCGCCAAGCGTGCAGCAGTGGCTCGGTGTAGCCGCTCGGCTGCTCCATGCCCTTGAAGACCAGGTCGCACGCCGCTTGGTAGGCCATGCTGGTATCGAAGTGGCCAGCCATGGGGCGGTACAGCGGGTCACCCGCGTTCTGCTGGTCCACCACGGCGGCCATGCGTTCAAAGGTCTCGCGCACCTGGGCTTCGGTCACCACGCCGTGGTGCAGCCAGTTGGCCATGTGCTGGCTGCTGATGCGCAGCGTGGCACGGTCTTCCATCAGGCCCACGTTGTGGATGTCGGGCACCTTGGAGCAGCCCACGCCCTGGTCCACCCAGCGCACCACATAGCCCAGGATGCCCTGGGCGTTGTTGTCCAGCTCCTGCTGCTTTTCGGCGTCGCTCCAGTTGGGAGCGGCGGCCACCGGCACGGTGAGCAGGCCGGTCAGCAGGTTATCGCGCTCGGCGTTCACGTCGGTCTTTTCCAGCTCGATCTGGATGTCGCTCACCTTCACTTGGTGGTAGTGCAGGGCGTGCAGGGTGGCGCCGGTGGGGCTGGGCACCCAGGCGGTGTTGGCACCGGCCTTGGGGTGGGCGATCTTCTGCTTGAGCATCTCGGCCATCAGGTCGGGCATGGCCCACATGCCCTTGCCGATCTGGGCCTTGCCACGCAGGCCACAGCTCAGGCCCACCAGCACGTTGTTCTTCTCGTACGACTGAATCCACGCGCTGGTCTTCATGTCGCCCTTGCGCACCATGGGGCCGGCGTGCATGGCGGTGTGCATTTCGTCGCCCGTGCGGTCCAGGAAGCCGGTGTTGATGAACGCCACGCGGCTCGATGCGGCGGCGATGCAGGCCTTGAGGTTGACGGACGTGCGGCGCTCTTCGTCCATGATGCCCAGCTTGACGGTGCTGTCGGGCAGGCCCAGCAGCTTCTCGACGCGGCCAAACAGCTCGGCAGCAAAGCCCACTTCGGCGGGGCCGTGCATCTTGGGTTTGACGATGTAGACGCTGCCCTTGCGGCTGTTGCGGATGCCGTTCGCGCCATGGCCTTGCAGGTCGTGCAGCGCAATCGCCGTGGTCACCACTGCGTCCATGATGCCTTCAGGAATCTCACGCACCTGGCCCTGGGCGTCCTTCCACAGGATGGCCGGGTTGGTCATCAGGTGGCCCACATTGCGCAGGAACATCAGCGAACGGCCATGCAGGCGCACTTCACCGCCTTGGGGGCCGGTGTAGATGCGATCGGGGTTCAGGCCGCGCGTAAAGGTCTTGCCGCCCTTGGCGACCTGCTCGGTCAGCGTGGCCTGGATGATGCCCAGCCAGTTGCTGTAGCCCAGCACCTTGTCCTCGGCGTCCACGGCGGCCACGGAGTCTTCCAGATCGAGAATCGTGGACAGGGCTGCTTCCAGCACCAGGTCGCTCACGCCCGCGGCATCGGACTGGCCGATGGGCGTGCTGCGATCGATCTGGATGTCCAGATGCAGGCCGTTGTGCTGCAGCAGCACCGACGACGGTGCGGCGGCATTGCCCTGGTAACCCTTGAATTGCGACGCGTCCTTGAGGCCCGTGGTGCTGCCGTTGGCGAGCGACACGACCAACTGGCCGCCTTCTACACGATAGCCGGTGGAGTCCTTGTGCGAGCCCGAGGCCAGGGGCGCCGTGTCATCCAACACCTGGCGTGCAAACGCGATCACCTTGGCGCCGCGCACGGGGTTGTAGCCCTTGCCCTTTTCGGCGCCGTCAGTCTCGGGGATCGCATCCGTGCCATACAGCGCGTCATACAGGCTCCCCCAACGCGCGTTGGCGGCGTTGAGTGCATAGCGGGCATTCAGGATGGGCACCACCAGCTGGGGGCCAGCCTGCGTGGCCAGCTCGTCGTCCACGTTAGCGGTGGTGGCCTTTACATCGGCAGGCTGGGGCACCAGGTAGCCGATCTTTTCCAGAAAGCCTCGGTAAGCCACCATGTCCTTGATGGGGCCGGGGTTGGCCTTGTGCCAGGTGTCCAGCTCAGTCTGCAGGCGGTCGCGCTCGGCCAGCAGTGCAATGTTACGCGGGGCCAGGTCCGACACGATGGCGTCAAAGCCCTTCCAGAAGGCGGCGGCATCCACCCCTGTGCCGGGCAGCACCTTGTCTTCGACAAAGCGGTACAGGGAGGTGGCCACTTGCAGGCCGTGAACTTGGGTGCGATCGGTCATGGGGTGCCTAGAGAAGAGTGGTGGAAACGGGGATCAATGAAAACGGTGCCCGCAGCAGCAGGCCATAGGCACACTGTATTGCAAATGTTTGCCCACATAAATACGCTGAAAATCTCTAAACCAGTGACTTTTACGCAAAACTGAGCGTGGTCCGTAGTCACCCTGAATGGTGCTTTGGCCCGTTACCCACTACGCTGCGCGCACAACAAACCCACCGGGAGACAAACCCATGCAGGCACCCCTGGACGCCAGCGCGCTCAACGCGGCCCACAAGAACAAGATCGTGAGCGCCGCCGACGCGGTGCAGCTCATCCACGACGGCGACACCGTGGCCACGGGCGGATTTGTGGGCATCGGCTTTGCCGAGAGCATTGCGGTGGCGCTGGCCCAGCGCTGGGAAACGACCCAAACCCCGCGCGACCTCACGCTGGTCTACGCCGCAGGCCAGGGCGACGGCAAGCAGCGCGGCCTCAACCACCTGGGCCACGCGGGCCTGCTCAAGCGCGTGATCGGCGGGCACTGGAGTCTGGTGCCCCGCATCCAGAAGCTGGCGGTGGACAACCAGATCGAGGCCTGGAACCTGCCGCAGGGCGTGATCACGCACTTGTTCCGCGACATCGCTGCGGGCAAGCCCGGCACGCTCACGCGCGTGGGCCTCGACACCTTTGTGGACCCGCGCCACGGCGGTGGCAAGCTCAATGCGCGCACCACCGAAGACCTGGTGCGCATCCTGCCCATCGACGGGCAGGACTACCTGTTCTACAAGGCCTTCCCGATCCACGTGGGCATCATTCGCGCGACCACAGCCGACGCCGATGGCAACCTCACCATGGAGCGCGAGGCGCTCACGCTCGAAGCGCTGGCCATCGCCATGGCCGTGCGCAACTCGGGCGGTGTGGTCATCGCGCAGGTCGAGCGCATTGCGGAGCGCGGCACGCTCAACCCCCGGCAGGTGAAGGTGCCCGGCGTGCTGGTCGATGCCGTGGTGCTGGCCACCGAGCCCGCGCACCACCACCAGACCTTTGCCGAGCCCTACAGCGCCGCGTTTGCGGGCGAGCTGCGCGTGCCCATGGACACGCTGGATTCGATGCCCCTGACCGAGCGCAAGATCATCGCCCGCCGCGCGGCGCTGGAGCTGCGCCCGCACCAGGTGGTGAACCTGGGCATCGGCATGCCCGAGGGCGTGGCCAACGTCGCGGCCGAAGAGCGCATCATCGACCTGGTCACGCTCACGGCCGAGCCCGGCGTGATCGGCGGTATCCCCGCCGGCGGGCTGAACTTTGGCGCGGCGGTGAACCCGCAGGCCATCATCGACCAGCCCAACCAGTTCGACTTTTATGACGGCGGTGGCCTCGATATCGCCATCCTGGGCCTGGCGCAGGCCGACCAGCACGGCAACCTCAACGTGAGCAAGTTCGGGCCCCGCCTGGCGGGCGCGGGCGGCTTCATCAACATCAGCCAGAACGCCAAGACGGTGGTGTTTGTCGGCACCTTCACCGCTGGCGCGCTGCAGGTCGAGGCGGTGGACGGCCACCTGCACATCCTGCACGAGGGTGGCGCGCGCAAGCTGGTGCGCGAGGTCGAGCACCGCACCTTCAGCGGCGCCGAGGCGCTGCGGCGCGGCCAGCGCGTGCTGTATGTGACGGAGCGCTGCGTGTTCCGCCTGGTGCCCTCGGGCGAGGCGGATGGCGGCGGCGCGCTGGAACTCATCGAGCTGGCCCCCGGCATCGACCTGGAGCGCGACGTGCTGGCCCACATGTCCTTCACGCCGCGCATCAGCCCTGGTTTGCAGACCATGGATATGCGCCTGTTCGAGCCCGGCCCGCTGGGCTTGCGCGAGCAGCTGCTTAACCGCCCGCTGGTGCAGCGCTTTGAGCTGGACGCCGCGCGCCAGCTGCTGCACATCGACTTCTCGGGCCTGCAGATCAATACCGCCAGCACCATCGACGCCATCGAGCAGGAGGTGCGCCGCCTGCTCGCACCGCTGGCCGCACAGGGCGAGCGCGTGGGCGTGATCGTGAACTACGACCACTTCACCATCGCCCCCGACCTGGCCGACGCCTACACCGTCATGGTGCAGGGCCTCACGCGCGACCTTTACACCGAGGTCAAGCGCTATGGCACCGTGGGGTTCCTCAAGTCGCGCCTGGTGTAACGTGGGGTGTGATGCTGGTTTGCTATCATTTATGCAGCTGCTCAGGCATGTTGCACTGGCGCAAGTGGCCTGTTTGGCTTCAAAATCGATCACAGGCCGCGCCCGGGTCCGCCACCAGGCCCTTTGCCGCTTTATCCCCATAATCAGCGCCCATGGACAAACTCAAGGCCTTCGAATCGTTTGTGTCGGTGGCAACGCGCGGCAGCCTCACCGCTGCGGCCAAGGCCGAGGGCGTGGCGCCGGCCATCATGGGCCGGCGGCTCGATGCGCTGGAGGAACACCTGGGCGTGAAGCTGCTGGTGCGCACCACGCGCCGCATCAGCCTCACGCACGAAGGCAGTGCGTTTCTGGAAGACTGCCAGCGCCTGCTGTCCGACGTGGCGAATGCCGAGGCCAGCGTGTCCGAAGGCGGCGTCAAGGCCACGGGGCATTTGCGCATCACCGCACCCGCCGGTTTTGGCCGCCGCCATGTGGCGCCGCTGGTGCCGCGCTTTCGGACGGCGCACCCCGATGTGACCATCTCGCTCAACCTCAGCGACCGCGTGGTGGACCTCGCGGGCGAGGGCTATGACTGCGCCGTGCGCGTGGGCGACCTGCCCGACTCGTCGCTGGTGAGCGTGCGCATTGCCGACAACCGCCGCCTGTGCGTGGCCACGCCCGCCTACTTGCAGCGCCACGGCACCCCGCGCCACCCCAGCGAGCTGGTGCAGCACGACTGCCTCACGCTGTCGAGCGAGGCGTCGCAAACACGGGGCTGGGCGTTCCGCATGCCGGTCGAAGGCGGTGGCACTGAGGTCATCCACCTCAAGCCCGGCGGCCCGCTCGATTGCTCGGACGGGCAGGTGCTGCACGACTGGTGCCTGGCGGGCTACGGCATTGCTTGGCGCAGCACCTGGGAGGTGGAGGCCGAGATCGCCGCCGGGCGCCTGGTGGAGGTGCTGCACGATTTTGCGGCGCCGCCCAACGGCATCTATGTGGTGTTTCCGCAGCGCAAGCACATGCCGCTGCGGGTGCGGCTGTGGATCGAACACCTCAAGCACCAGTACGCACAGCCCGCGTTCTGGAAAGGCCCGCAGGCCGGCGGCTGATAGCCCCCGTGGCAGACTGCACAACAATCCATGCCCACCGCGCCCACACTCCTCGTTGCTGACGACCACCCGCTGTTCCGTGCGGCTGTGCTGCACGTGCTGCGCGAGCGGCTGCCGCAGTTCCGCACGCTGGAGGCGGCCAGCGCCGCCACGCTGGGCCAGGCGCTGCAGGACCACCCCGAGGTCGAGCTGGTGCTGCTGGACCTGAGCATGCCCGGCACGCGCGGCTTCTCTGCCCTACTGCATGTGCGCGGCGAATACCCCGAGCTGCCCGTGGTCATCATCTCGTCCAACGACCACCCCCGCGTCATCCGCCGCGCCCAGCAGTTTGGTGCTGCGGGCTTCATCCCCAAGTCCGCGCCCGCCGACGCCATGGGCGACGCCATCCAGGCCGTGCTGGACGGTGGCAGCTGGTTCCCGCCCATGGCGGCCGAGCGCTCCGAGGCCGACGCCGAGCTGGCTGCGCGCCTGGCGCAGCTCACGCCCCAGCAGTTCCGCGTGCTGCTGTGCCTGGCCGATGGTTTGCTCAACAAACAGATCGCGGCGACGTTGGGTCTGGCAGAAAACACCGTCAAGGTGCATGTCACCGCCATCTTGAAAAAGCTGGAGTGCTACAGCCGCACGCAGGCGGCGGTGCTGGTGAAGAGCCTGGAGGCAGAGTCCACCGCGTGAGCGGCCGGGCGTGTCTGCGCCAGGTGCGTGGCGCAGATCCGAATCGATGGCGTGCTATAGCGGAAGGAACGTGTACACGGAGTCGAACGGGTAGCTGCCGTTGGTGCGCTCCGAATGGACGTGCAAGCCGTCCTCCTTCAGCACGCCGTTCATCTTGAACGCGCCAAACGAGGCTTTGAGCCGTGCGCTGAACGCGTTGTCGCCAGGTTTGTAGGTGCCTTTGACAATAAAGGAGTCGCCGGTGCCAAAGCTCTCCATCGCATCGCGGGCCTGAAAACGGCCCCCGGTGCTTTGCCAGAAGATCTTTCCGTCGGCCGTGAAGCACAGGTAGGTCCAGCCCTTCTCACGCTTCGTCTCGTACACGCCGTCAAAGCGCAAGCCAGATGGGCATTGGACGGGGGCGCCGGGTTCCGGGGTGGCCAACGACGGCGCCCGAGCTTCGCTGCCATCGGCGAGGTACAGCACATGGCCTTCCGGGTCGAAGATGTGCACGCCATGGGCCTGGGCCATGGCGCGCAGCTGCTGCAGCCGGTCGGTGTTGAACTCGCGCAGCTCGAACGCCATGGCGAGCACCGGCCCTGTGGGCGGGCTGTGGTCAAAGCCTTCGTACCAGATGGCGCTTCCGGTGCCGTCTGTCGGCCAGGTTTGCAATAGATGCTCAAAGAAGGCCGCGATGCGCGCGGTGGGGGCCTTATTGCTGTCCTGCCATTTCTCCACAAAGTCTGCCGCCGCGTCTGCGCTTTTGGCACGCGGTGCATCCATCGCATACAGAATCGCTTCGCTCATCTTTCCGTCCTCCGCTTCGGTGTGGGTGGTGGCCGTCCTGCAGTGTCTGCGCGGCGCGGGCGGCACCTCGGGTGTTTTGGTGGCAAGGTACTTTACGAGAGCCTGCGCCGCTTTGGGCTGTGCAATGGTGTTTCCGCCTGCCGGCCTGCCTGTCTGCACGCGACAGGGCTTACTTTCTATTGCTTTCCCCCAGCCGCAGCAGTGTCTGGCTCATCAGCGCCCGCAGCGCCGGGGAGCGCACCGGCTTGGCCAGAAAGCCCCAGCCGCGCTCGGCGGCCTGGCGGCGCAGGGTGGCGTCACGTTCGGCGGTGACCAGGATCACGGCGGGTGTCTGGCCCCAGCGCTGGCACAGCTGCGCGAACACTTCGGGGCCGTGGAGGCCGGCGCCCAGGTGCACGTCCAGCAGCACCAGCTGCGGCGCCTGGCCGGGCTGGGCGGCGGCCAGGGCCTCGGGTGCGCCAGCGGCCAGTGGCACCGTGCAGCCCCAGCGCTGCAGCAGGGCCTGCGTGGCGGCGCAGGTGGGGCCGTCGTCATCAATCACCCAGGCGCTGCTGCCTTGCAGGGGCGCGTCGTCACTGGGCTGTAGCGTGGTGGCGGGGGGCGCCGCCTGCTGTGCGGCGTCGGGGTTGCCCAGCGGCACGCACACCCAGAACACGCTGCCGCGCCCCAGCTGCGAGCGCAGGCCGTTCTCGTGCCCCAGCAAGCGGCCCAGGCGTTCGACGATGGCCAGGCCCAGGCCTGCGCCCCGGTCGTCGGCGCGGCCTTCGTCCAGGCGGCGGAATTCTTCAAAGATCTCGCGCTGCAATGCCTCGGGGATGCCGGGGCCCTGGTCGTGCACCTCGATGCGCAGGTGGTGGTCGCCCATCCTGCGGCAGCCCACCACAATGCGCCCGCGCCGGCTGTAGCGGATGGCGTTGGAGACAAAGTTCTGCAGGATGCGGCGCAGCAGGTTGTCGTCGGTGCGCACCACGGCGCGGGTGGGCACGCAGCGCAGTTGCAGGCCCTGGCTTTTGGCCAGCACGCCGAAGTTGTGGCCCAGCACCTGCAGCAGCGGGCCCAGTGCTACGTCGTGGATGTGCACGTCGAACTGGCCCGACTCCATGCGCGAGATGTCGAGCAGGCTGTTGAGGATGGCGTCCTGCGCGGCCAGCGCGCCGTCGATGCTGTCCACGGCGTGCCGTTCGGCGTCGCCTGGCAGATGGCTGCGCAACAGCGAGGTGAACATGCGTGCTGCGTTCAGGGGTTGCAGCAGGTCGTGCACGGCGGCGGCCACAAACCGGGTTTTGGAACGGTTGGCCTGCTCGGCCTCCTGCCGCGCCGCAACCAGGTCGCGCGTGCGGTCGGCCACGCGCTGCTCCAGCGCATCGGCCAGCGATCGCAGCTCGCGCGCGGCGTTCTTGTAGCTGGTGATGTCGGCGTAGCTGGTCACAAAGCCGCCCTCGGGCAGCGGGTTGCCCCGAATCTCCAGCACGGTGCCGTCTTCCTTGGCGCTTTCGTGCAGGTGCGGGGTGCCGCTGCGCAGGTGGGCCAGGCGGCGTTCGATGGCTTCTTCTACCGGGCCCGGGCCCAGCAGGCCCCGGCGTGCGTTGTGGCGCATCAGGTCTTCAATGGGGCGGCCCACTTGCATCAAATCGGCAGGGTAGCGAAACAGCTGCACATAGCGCGAGTTCCACGCCACCAGCTTCAGGTCGGCGTCGATGATGACCACGCCCTGGGGCAGGTGTTCCAGGCTGCGGGAGAGGCCGGTGTCTGTCTGCTGCGCGGCTTGCTGCGCCGCCTGCACGATGCCGTCCTGCGCGGTGCGCAGCTCCTGTGCGTGTTGTTGCAGCACGGTCTCCAGCTCTTGGCGGCTGCGCTGGCGCAGGCGGGCCAGGCGCTGGCGCTGCCGCACAAACAGCACCAGCAGCGACAGGGCCAGCCAGCCGCCGCCCCCGGCTGCGGCCGCCCAGCGGCTGTCGGCAATGCTGCTGTGGGTGGTGTGCACCAGGTGCAGTTGCCAGGGCGTGCCGGGCAGGGGCTGGGTCAGCCACAGCATGCGGCCGGGCGGTGCGGGCATGTCGGCGGACGGTTGCACGCGCACCAGCCGTCCGCCGTTGTCCAGGTGGTCGTCCACCCGATAGTCGAGCGGGCGCAGAGGCTGGTCGGAGTATTGCCGCGTGGCGTTCAGCTCGCGGCGCTCTTCGTCGTCCAGCGGCTCTAGCAGGCGGTAGCGCCAGGCATCCTGGCTGGCCAGAAAGACCACGCCATGCGCGTCCGACGCCAGCACGATGTCGGGGGTCTGCAGCCATTCGCGCTCCAGCTCCTGCAGCGCGATCTTGATGGCCACCAGCCCCAGGATGTGGCCGCTGTCGTCGCGGATGGCCTGCGACAGGAAGTAGCCGGGCTCACCCGTGGTCACGCCAATGCCGTAGAAGCTGCCGCGCCCCTGGGCCAGCGCCTGCTGCACATAGGGGCGAAAGCTGTAGTCCACACCCACATTGCTGGTGGCCCTGCGCCAGTTGCTGGCGGCCACGGCCAGGCCGTCGCGGTTGAGCAGGGTGAGGGTGGACGACTGGCTGGCGCCGTTGGCCTGCTCCAGCTTGCGGTTGAGCTGCGCCACCTCGTCCGGGCTCAGGGGGCGGCGCAGGGCGTCCTGCAGTTGCGCGTCCAGGGCCAGCACCTCGGGCAGGGTGCGGTAGCGGTCGATGCGCTGGGCCAGCGTCTGGCCGTACAGGGCCAGCTGGCGCTGCACGCTGTCGCTCTCGTCCAGCAAGGACCGGTGCCAGGCCCACTGGCCGGCGGCAAACATGCTGGCCGCTGTGCCTGCAAGCAGGAGGAGCTGCGTCCAGAACTGGCGAAGGCGGGGCGTGGGCATGAAAAAACGGAGTTCTGAAACCAGTCTGGTGCAGGTGGGGAGTGTGCCGCACCGGTTCCAGGGGCTTCAGAGGCTAGGTAGTTACCCTTATGGTGCGCCGATGCTCTCCTCTGGGGCGTTGGGCGACTAATACCAATAGGTTATCGGCTGAAACAAAGTGCTGCGGTACAAACGGCACCCTGACAGCGCACCGGTGCACTCCGGTGGTGCAGTCCCAAGACTCCAGGAGACCCGTTCCATGCACAACCATTCCGCTCCCGCAGCCTCGACCTTGAAGCTGCCTTTTTACCGGCAACTGTACTTCCAGGTGGTGTTCGCCATCGTCCTGGGCGTTCTGCTGGGCCATTTCGAGCCGTCCTACGGCGAGGCGCTCAAGCCGCTGGGCGACGCGTTCATCAAGCTGGTCAAGATGATCATCGCCCCGGTGATCTTTCTGACCATCGTGACCGGCATCGCGGGCATGTCGCAGCTCTCCACCGTGGGCCGCGTGTTCGGCAAGGCCATGGCGTACTTTCTGTTCTTCTCCACGCTGGCCCTGGTGGTGGGCCTGGTGGTGGCCAACGTGGTGCAGCCCGGCGCGGGCATGAACATCAACGTGGCCGACCTGGACCAGACGGCCGTCAAGGGCTACGTGGCCAGGTCGCACGAGATGACGCTCACGGGCTTTGCGATGGACATCATCCCCAAGACCCTGGTGAGCCCGTTTGTGGGCGACAACATCCTGCAGGTGCTGCTGGTGGCCGTGCTGTTCGGCATTGGCCTGGCCATGGTGGGTGAGGCAGGCCGCCCGGTGCTGAACTTTCTGGACGCGCTGACGACGCCTGTTTTCAAGGTGGTGGGCATCGTGATGAAGGCCGCGCCCCTGGGGGCGTTTGGAGCCATGGCGTTCACCATTGGCAAGTTTGGCCTGGGCTCGCTGGTCAACCTGGCGTGGCTGGTGGGCTCTTTCTATGTCACCTCGCTGCTGTTTGTGGTGGTGATCCTGGGCTTGGTGGCGCGCCTGTGTGGCTTCTCGGTGTTCAAGCTGATCCGCTACCTCAAGGCCGAGCTGATGCTGGTGCTGGGCACGTCTTCGTCTGAATCGGCCCTGCCGTCGCTGATGGAAAAGATGGAAAAGGCCGGTTGCAGCAAGTCGGTGGTGGGCCTCGTGGTGCCCACGGGCTACTCGTTCAACCTGGACGGCACCAACATCTACATGACGCTGGCCGCGCTGTTCATCGCCCAGGCGACCAACACCGAGTTGACGCTGGGCCACCAGGTGGCGCTGCTGCTCGTCGCCATGCTGTCGTCCAAGGGCGCGGCGGGCGTGACGGGCGCGGGCTTCATCACCTTGGCCGCCACCCTGGCCGTGGTGCCCGAAGTGCCCGTGGCCGGCATGGCGTTGATTCTGGGCGTGGACCGTTTCATGAGCGAATGCCGCTCGCTGACCAACTTCATCGGCAACGCCGTGGCCACGGTGGTTGTCTCCCGCTGGGAAAACGCGCTGGACCAGGAACGCCTGGACGCGGCGATGAATGGCCATCCGCTGCCGCTCGCGGTGTCTGCGGCAGCGGCACCCGTGGTGCCGGCGGATGTGCCCGTGCCCACGGTGGCGCGCACAGTGGCGTGATCGCTGGTACCTGCTGTAATAGCGCTCTCAGCGGCGCGGGCTTTCGGGCCCGCGCCGTTTTTCTTTGAGCGCGTTGAGCCCACGCCATCGCGCACAATGGTGGCCCTGCCGGACGGCACTGTGAGCGCTTGGCGCGGCGCAGTGGCCTCGGGCGCTACAAGGAATCCGCACCATGACCCTCGAAGCCATTCTGGCCGCCTTTCACCTTCTGGCCATCCTGACCTTTGTGGTTTTTCTGTCCAGCCAAGCGGCGCTGTGCCGTATCGAGTGGCTCAATGCTGCCGTGGTCGAGCGCCTGGCCCGCTTGGATGTGATCTACGGTGTGGCCGGGGCCGTGATGATTGGCAGCGGCCTGGCCCGCTTGATCTGGGGCGTGAAGGGCGCCTCGTGGTACCTGTCGCAGCCCCTGTTTCACATCAAGATCACCCTGGTGCTGGCCATGGTCGTGCTGTCGTTTGTGCCCTCGGCTGCGTTTCGCCGCTGGCGCCAGAACCTGCGCAGCACTGGCGCCCTGCCGCCCGCCGCAGAAGTCGCGCGGGTGCGTCGCCTGGTGATGATCCAGTCGCATGTGCTGCCCGTGGTGGCCGTGATTGCAGTGTTCTGGGCGCGCGGCTGGTAAGCGGACATATTCCCTATTAAAAAGCCCGCCTGGCTGGATGCCGGCGGGCTTTTGCTTATCGAACCCGGTGATGGTGCACCGGGTGTGAACTTACTTCACTTCTTCAGGCACTCGCTCATGAAGGCCTTGCGCTCGTCGCCCTTGAGCGTCTTGGCCTTGGCGTCGGCGTTGCAGGTTTTCATCTTGTCCTGCTGGGTGGCGGGCTTGTTGCTCAGGCAGGTCTTCATGAAGGCCTTGCGCTCGTCGCCCTTCATGTCTCCGGCGTCCTTGTTGCAGGTCGCCATCTTAGATTGCTGCTTGGTCGGGGCCTTGGCGTCTTCGGCGGCGTGGGCACCCGCGCCCAGTGTGAGGGCCAGGCCGAGTGCAGTCAGGGAAAGAAGCTTTTTCATGGAATCTCCTGGTGTGAATGCGTTATGGGGGGTCCCGGTGGCATTGCACCATAGAACATGGCGTGCGACAACGCGCACAAGTCATGACAACCTTGTACGGGGCTTGGAGGCCGCTGCCGCGTGAAAGGCTTTCAGTGTCGTCTGGATCTGCAGGGGGGCGTGCGCCAGCCCGCCGAGGGCAAACACTACATCACCCCGTTGCTGCCAGCGTTTGAGGGTCTTGATGATCACGCCCAGTGCAGAGTCTTTGTGGCCGGGTCTCAGCTTGACCAGGATCACGCCTTCGTAGCCGTCCAGGTGCACACGTTCCATGGCTTCCCAGGGCACGGTGTGCGGGTCGTCCTGGCGCAGATCGGTGATGCCGGTGGCATCAATGACAATTGCAGGGTCTTGCTCCCGGTAGGCCTCCAGGGCGGACCGGCCCAGGGTTCCGCCCACACAGAAGGAGACGAATGCGGCACACAGGCAGAGGGCCGTGAGCAGCCGGTCGTTCGATACAGACGCCCAATACAGCGAGAAGGCCAGGCATATCGCCATCAGCAGCACAAAAGGCACCTGAAACACCAGGGTCCAGCGGCGCCGGTAGAGCAGGATGGGTTGGGGTGGCATGTGCAATCTCCGGTTGAAAGGGCACGGCGACTTATTGTGCCTTTGGCTGCGGGACGCCACCCCGGTGGTGCGTCTGGCGCCCCGCTGTTGGCGGGCCCGTAAAATCCGCCGATGCTCACAGCCAAAAATGAATTGCTCGCTGCGCTCGCAGCCGAGCTGGAAAACCTGTCCCCCGGCGCTGGCGCCAAGGCAGCCTTTGAATCTCCCAAGGTGGCGGCCCATGGCGACTTCGCCTGCACTGCGGCCATGCAGCTGGCCAAGCCGCTCAAGCTCAACCCGCGTGCACTGGGCGAGCAGCTCAAGGCCGCGCTCGAAGCCACGCCAGCCTTTCAGCGCTGGGTGTCCGCCATTGAAATTGCGGGTCCGGGCTTTCTGAACATCCGCCTGCAACCTGCCGCCAAGCAGGAAGTGGTGCGTGAGGTGCTGGCTGCGGGCGAGCGCTTTGGTTACCAAGCCAGCAACGGCCAGCAGGTGCTGGTCGAGTTCGTGTCGGCCAACCCCACGGGCCCGCTGCACGTGGGCCACGGTCGCCAGGCCGCGCTGGGCGATGCGATTTGCAACCTGTTCAGCACCCAGGGCTGGAAGGTGCACCGCGAGTTCTATTACAACGACGCAGGCGTACAGATCGACACGCTGACCAAGAGCACGCAGCTGCGCGCCAAGGGCTTCAAGCCCGGCGACGACTGCTGGCCCACCGACAGCGAGAACCCGCTGGCCAAGAACTTCTACAACGGCGACTACATCGCCGACATCGCCGAGGCCTTCAAGGCCAAGGCCACGGTGAAGGCCGACGACCGCGAGTTCACCGCCAATGGCGACGTGGACGACTATGACAACATCCGCCAGTTCGCCGTGGCCTATCTGCGCAACGAGCAGGACAAGGACCTGCAGGCATTCAACCTGCACTTCGACCAGTACTACCTGGAGTCCAGCCTGTACACCAGCGGCCGCGTCGAGGCCACCGTGAACAAGCTCATCGCCAACGGCAAAACCTACGAGCAGGACGGCGCGCTGTGGCTCAAGAGCACCGACTACGGCGACGACAAGGACCGCGTCATGCGCAAGCAGGACGGCACCTACACCTACTTCGTGCCCGACGTGGCCTACCACATTGCCAAGTGGGAGCGGGGCTTCACCAAGGTCGTCAACATCCAGGGCACAGACCACCACGGCACCATTGCCCGCGTGCGCGCCGGCCTGCAGGCGGCCGATGTGGGCATCCCCAAGGGCTACCCCGACTACGTGCTGCACACCATGGTGCGCGTGGTCAAGGGCGGCGAAGAGGTCAAGATCAGCAAGCGCGCGGGCAGCTATGTCACGCTGCGTGATTTGATCGAGTGGACCAGCAAGGACGCCGTGCGCTTCTTCCTGCTCAGCCGCAAGCCAGACACCGAGTACACCTTTGACGTGGACCTGGCCGTGGCCCAGAACAACGACAACCCGGTGTACTACGTGCAGTACGCCCATGCGCGCATCCAGTCGGTGCTGCGCGCCTGGCAAGAGGCGGGTGGTGGTGATGTGGCTTCGCTCAAGGATGTGGACCTGTCCGCCCTCGAAGGCCCGCAGGCCCAGGCCCTGATGCTGCAGCTGGCCAAGTACCCCGAGATGCTCACGGCCGCTGCCGAGGGCGAAGCCCCGCACGATGTGACCTTTTACCTGCGCGACCTGGCCGCCAGCTACCACAGCTATTACGATGCCGAGCGCATCCTGGTGGACGACGAGGTGGTGAAGAAGGCGCGCCTGGCGCTGGTCGCTGCCACCGCCCAGGTATTGCACAATGGCCTGGCGGTGCTGGGCGTGTCGGCCCCGGCCAGAATGTAAGCAGTTACTACCAATATGAAAAAGCAACAGACGGGCGGGACCATTGTCGGCTTCATCGTCGGGGTCATCGTGGGCCTGGGCGCGGCGCTGGCCGTGGCCGTGTACGTGACCAAGGTGCCGGTGCCGTTCCTAAACAAGGGCAACGGCCGCGGTGCCGACCTGGACGCAGCGGAGTCCCAGAAGAACAAGAACTGGGACCCGAACTCGCCGCTGTATGGCAAGAACCCGGCCCGCCCCGCGGCGCCCCCGGTGGCCGCGGCTGCGTCAGCCCCTGCATCGGCACCGGCGCCCGAGGTGCGCGCCGCCGCATCGGCCGCCAAGCCTGCCGCGAGCAAGCCAGACGCCAAAGCCGAGGCCAAGGCAGAGAGCAAGCCGGGCGCAGACCCGCTGGGCGACTTGGCCGTGGCCAAGGCAGCCGCCAAGGGCAGCGTGGACCCGTTTGACTACTTTGTGCAGGCTGGTGCCTTCCGCACCCAGGCCGACGCCGACGCCCAGCGCGCCAAGCTGGCCATGCTGGGCTGGGAGGCCCGCGTGAGCGAGCGTGAGCAAAATGGCCGGGCAGTGTTCCGGGTGCGCATCGGCCCCTTCACCAAGCGGGACGATGCCGAGGTGCTCAAAGAGAAACTCGACGGCGCCGGGCTGGAATCGGCGCTCGTGCGCGTGCAGCGCTGAAGCGCTTGCAAAAACGGCGCCATCGCCAAGGCTGAACTTTTTGTAAAGGGATGTCTCACATCCCGCATAACTGAACCAGGAGAGTCTTTGTCATGAAACGCCGTGAGTTTTCTTTGTCCGCCGCCTCGGCGGTTGCCGCTTCTGCCCTGACGCTGCCAGTGGCCAACCCCGCCATGGCGCAAGCCCGCCAGTTCAAGGAGGGCAAGGACTTCAAGCGGCTGGACAAGCCCGTCGCCCCCGATGCGCCGGCCGGCAAGGTCGATGTGATCGAGTTCTTCTGGTACAGCTGCCCCCACTGCAACGCCTTCGAGCCCACACTGGACGCCTGGGTCAAGGCCGCGCCCAAGGATCTCTCCATCCGCCGCGTGCCCGTGGCGTTCAATGCCAGCTTCGTGCCCCAGCAAAAGCTGTTCTACACGCTCGAAGGCATGGGCAAGCTCGAAGCCCTGCATGCCAAGGTCTTCCGTGCCATCCATGTGGAAAAGGCCAAGCTCGCCAAGGACGACGAAATCCTGGCCTGGGTGAACCAGCAGGGCGTGGACGTGGCCAAGTTCAAGGAGGTCTACGGCTCCTTCAGCGTCGCCAACCAGGTGCGTCGCGCCTCGCAGCTGCAGGATTCGTACGGTGTCGAAGGCGTGCCATCCATGGGTGTGGCGGGCAAGTACTACACCGACGGCACGATGGCTGGCAGCATGCAGACCGTGCTGCAGGTGGTCGAATACCTGGCCGCTACGGCGCGCAAAGCCTGACGAGCGGCCGACCCTGTCGGCAAGCTGTCCCAAAGGCCCGCGGATGCGGGCTTTTTTTTCGGGGTGGGTACCATCGGGTGGCTACAATCGTTGCAAGATTCGTGCCCTATGACCCACCGCCTACTCCCCCTCCTTGTGCTCGCAGCCCTGACCGGCCTTGCGGGCATGGCACATGCCGAAAAGGCAGACCGTGCCAAGCCCATGAACATCGAGGCCGACGCCCTGCGGCACGATGAACTCAAGCAGACCAGCGTGTTCTCGGGCCGCGTGGTGATGACCAAGGGCACCATCGTGCTGCGCGGCGCGCGGCTGGATGTGCGCCAGGACGCCGACGGCTACCAGTACGGCGTGGTCACGGCCGAGGCGGGCAAACGGGCGTTCTTCCGCCAGAAGCGCGACACCGTGGCCGGAGCGCCGGACGAGTTCATCGAAGGCGAAAGCGAAGTCATCGAATACGACGGCAAGGCCGACAACGTGCGCTTCATCACCCGCGCCGAACTGCGCCGCTACCGTGGGTCGGTGCTCAACGACGAGATCACCGGCGCCGTGATCGTTTACAACAACCTCACCGACGTGTTCACCGTCGATGGCCAGAAGGCGCCTGCGTCTTCGGCTGCGGCCGGCGACGCCCCCACGTCTGGCGGCCGCGTGCGCGCCGTGCTGGCACCCAAGGACCCGCCGCCCGGTACGGCAGCCCCCGCCAAGGCGCCCGAGTCGCCCGCACCGGCGCTGCGCCCCAGCAACACCCTTGGCGGCGGCGCCAAGTGAGCGGGCGCGTGGTGAGTACTGGTCCCGAGACCCCGGCGACCCCTGCGAACAGCCGTCTGGGGCCTGATTCGCAGTCGGGCAGCCGCCTGGAGGTGCAGCACCTGGCCAAGTCCTATGGCAGCCGCAAGGTCGTCAAGGACGTGTCCCTGGAGGTGCAAAAAGGCGAAGTCGTGGGTTTGCTGGGCCCCAATGGCGCGGGCAAGACCACTTCGTTCTACATGATCGTGGGCTTGGTACGCAGCGATGCGGGTGACATCCGTATCGACGGCCAGTCCGTGGCCCACATGCCCATCCATCGCCGGTCGCGCCTGGGGCTGTCGTACCTGCCGCAAGAAGCCTCCATCTTCCGCAAGCTCACCGTCGAAGAAAACGTGCGCGCCGTGCTGGAACTGCAGCGCGCCGATGACGGCCAGCCGCTGTCGCGCGATGCCATCGAAGAGCGCCTGACGGCCCTGCTGCAAGAGCTGCGCGTGGACCACCTGAGGGCCTCACCCGCTCTGGCGCTGTCGGGCGGCGAGCGCCGCCGTGTGGAGATTGCGCGGGCCTTGGCCACCCAGCCGCGTTTCATCCTGCTGGACGAGCCCTTTGCGGGCATCGACCCCATCGCCGTGATTGAAATCCAGCGCATCATCGGCTTCCTGAAGGCGCGCGGCATTGGGGTGCTCATCACCGATCACAACGTGCGCGAGACGCTGGGCATCTGCGACCACGCCTTCATCATCAGCGACGGCCGCGTGCTGGCGCAGGGCACGCCGTCCGAGATCGTGGACAACGCGGAGGTCCGAAGGGTGTACCTCGGCGAACACTTCAGGATGTGATGAAGCCTGGACTGTCGCTGCGCGTCTCGCAGCATCTCGCATTGACCCCCCAGCTCCAGCAGTCCATCCGGCTGCTGCAGTTGTCCACGCTCGAACTCTCGCAGGAAGTCGAGCAGATGCTCGACGAAAACCCGTTCCTCGAACGCAATGCCGACGAAGCCCCGCGCGAGGAATTTGGCCTGGAAGCCGCCGACACGCCTGCACAGGCCGACGACTACAGTGCCGATGATGCTATGTTTTCAGGAGCTACCAGCGCAAGCAGTACTAGCGCTGATAGCCAAAACGACGCTGAAATCTCCGGCGGGGGCTCGGACGAGCCCGACTGGAGCGGCGACGGCACCGTCGAGATGGCGCCCAACGATGCCGAGTGGGGCGGCGACGCCCCGGCACGCACCCGCAACGACGCGGAAGGCGACGAGGCCGATGCCACCGAGCTGGCCCGCTCGCACGAATCGCTGACGGCCTTTTTGCACCGCCAGGCGCTGTCGCTGCGCCTGTCCGAAGTGGACACGGCCGCGCTGCGTTTCCTCATCGAATCGCTGAACGACGACGGCTACCTCGAAGAGCCGCTGGAAGAACTCGCCATCAGCCTCGTCGGGCCCGACGACCTGGAACAGATCGAAGAGCTGGTGCACCGCTTCACGGTGGCCCAGCGCCTGCTGCAAAGCCTGGAACCTGTGGGCGTGGGCGCGCGCAATCTGTCCGAATGCCTGACGCTGCAGCTCGCGGCGTTGGCGGCCGACGAAGACAGCGACGCCGACCCCGAGACCGTGCAGACCGCTCTGCGCATCTGCCAGCAGCCGCTGGAGATGCTGGCCCGCCGCGACATCCGCCGCCTGACGCAGCTGTGCAGCGAAGGCGGCGTGGCTGGAGAAGAGCGTACCCGCGCTGCCATGGCACTCATCGCCCGCCTGGAACCACGCCCGGGCCGCAAGTTTGCCGACGTGGAGCGCAACATCATCGTGCCCGACGTCATCGTGCGCAAAGCCGGTCGCGCCAATGGCAGCGGCCAGCAGAGCTTCATCGTGCAGCTCAACCCCGACGTGATGCCCCGCCTGCGCGTGCACGACATCTACGCAGGCGCCCTGCGCGGCCACAAGGGCGGCGAAGGCCACCAGGGCATGCAGCAGCGCCTGCAGGAGGCGCGCTGGTTCATCAAGAACATCCAGCAGCGCTTTGACACCATCCTGCGCGTGTCGCGCGCCATTGTCGAGCGGCAAAAGAACTTCTTCACCCACGGTGAACTGGCCATGCGCCCGCTGGTGCTGCGCGACATTGCCGACGAACTGGGCCTGCACGAGTCCACCATCAGCCGCGTCACCACTGCCAAGTACATGGCCACGCCGATTGGCACCTACGAGCTGAAGTATTTCTTTGGCTCGGGCCTGGGTACCGAAACGGGCGGCAATGCATCGAGCACGGCGGTGCGCGCACTGATCAAGCAGTTCGTGTCGGCGGAGAGCCCGGCCAAGCCGCTGTCCGACAGCCAGATCGCCGAGATGCTCAAGGAGCAGGGCATCGAATGCGCGCGCCGCACCGTGGCCAAGTACCGCGAGGCGCTCAAGATCGCGCCGGCGAATTTGCGCAAGGCGTTGTAGCCGCCTCGGCAGCTGGCGCACGGCGCGCCTGCGATGCCGTACCTTTTCTGTTGTTTCCGTATTACCTACCGCAGCCCACCATGGCCCGCATCGTCTTTGACCTTCCCCCGTACTTCGGCTTTGCCACCGAGCTGCAGATCTACATCAGCCACGTGAACCAGGGCGGGCATCTGGACAACGCGCAGCTGCTCACCCTGGTGTCCGAAGCACGCGTGCGTTTCTTCCAGTCGCTGGGCTACCCCGAGGCCGATGTGGGCGGCCTGTCCATCGTGGTCGGCGACATCGTGGCGCAGTACAAGTCCGAAGGTTTCCACGGCGAGACCATGCGCGTGGAGATGGCGCCTGCGGACTTCAACCGCTACGGTTTCGACCTGGTGTTCTGCATGACCGAAAAGGCCTCAGGCCGCGAGGTGGCGCGCGGCAAGATCGGCATCGTCTTCATCGGCAAGGCCAGCCGCAAGGTCGCCCCCATCCCGGACTCCATCCGCCAGCTGCTGGCCCGGGCGGGGGAGCCCGGTTCCCCCGCAGTGCCCGAGCGCGTATCCTCCCCATCGACATGAACCAACTCCAACTTTTTCTCCCTTGCGCCGCGGGCGTCGAGGGCTTTCTGGCCGACGAGGTGCATGGCATCACCGGTCTCACGGGGCAAGACCTGCTGGTGGGCCGGGGTGGTGTGCTGCTGCGCGCCTCGTGGCGCCAGGCCATGCAGCTCAACCTGCACAGCCGTCTGGCCCAGCGCGTACTGGTGCAATTGGCCCACCGCCCGTACCGGTCTGAGAACGACCTCTACAACATGGCCAGCGATGTGGCTTGGGAGATCTGGTTCACCACGCGCCAGACCTTCAAGGTCGAAGTGACGGCCCAGCACAGCCCGCTGCAGAGCCTGAACTTCGCGGGCCTCAAGGTGAAAGACGCCGTGGCCGACCGCTTCCGCCACAAGAGCGGCGTGCGCCCCGATGTGAACACCCAGTGGCCCGACGTGCGCATCCACCTGCACCTGACCACCGACGAAGCCACGATCTACATCGACACCAGCGGCGAGCCGCTGTTCAAGCGCGGCTGGCGCGAGGACAAGGGCGACGCACCGCTCAAGGAAACCCTGGCCGCCGCCATGATCGCCGCCAGCGGCTGGGACCCGCACGGCGACAACCCCCAGCCCCTGTACGACCCCTGCTGCGGCAGCGGCACCATCGTGGTCGAGGCCGCGCAGATCGCCTGCCGCATCCCGGCGGGCATGCTGCGTCGCTTTGCGTTTGAAAAGCTGCTGCCCTTCCAGGCGCACGTTTGGTCTGCTATCAAAAACGAAGCTGAAGGCGCAATATGTACTAGCGCTGTACCCATTTTTGGCAGTGATGTGGCCTTCCGCATGGTCGATTTTGCACAGCGCAACGCTGAGCGCGCAGGTGTGGCCCAGGCCGTGCAGCTGCGCGGTGGCGACGCCCTGCAGCGCATGCCGCCCTGCGACCAGCCCGGCGTGATGCTGCTGAACCCGCCCTACGGCGAGCGCATTGCCGCAGCCGGTACCGCAGGCCGCAACGCCAGCGAACGCGCGGCCGACCGCGCCCAGGGCCTGGCTGTGGGCCGCGAAGAGGCGCAGACCGAAGACGGCGGCGAATTCTTCAGCCAGCTGGCCACGCACTGGAAGAAGAACTACAGCGGCTGGACGGCCTGGATGCTCACCCCCGACCTCAAACTGCCCGGCAAGATGCGCCTCAAGGAATCGCGCCGCGTGCCCATGTGGAACGGCCCCATCGAATGCCGCATGTTCCGCTTCGACATGATCAAGGGCGCCGTGCGCGACCGGGCTGCCAAGCCTGCCCCCGACGGCGGCCCGCGCCATGAAGGTTGAACTGCGCCTGCCCGCCGAGGTGCAGGCGAACGAGCCCGCACGCCCCGTGGTGGTGGACACCAACGTGGCGCTCGACCTGCTGATCTTCAGCGACCCGCGCACCGCCCCTCTGCGCACGCTGCTGGTCCAGGGGCGCCTGGCCTGGATTGCCACGCAGGTCATGCGCGACGAGCTGGAGCGCGTGCTGGCCTACCCGCACATCGTTGAGCGCATGAACTTCTACCGCGTGGGTGCCGCCCAGGTGCTGGCGGCGTTTGACGCGCAGGCGCGCCTGGTGGAGATCGCTCCCAAGGTGGCCTATGTGTGCAAGGACGCGGACGACCAGAAGTTCATCGACCTGGCGGCGGCGCACCGGGCGATCTTGCTGAGCAAGGACAAGGCGGTGATCTGCATGCGAAAGCGGCTGGCGAACCTGGGGGCGGATGTGGCGACGGAGGTGGTGTTGGACGAGGCGCCCGCCACTGAGGTGGCCTGATCACGCATTACTCAGTTTTTGCTGCAAGGATCGGTATGGGACCGTTGGGTTTTCTTGTCCTCTCAGGCTTTTTTGCATACCTGGCGTTCGACGCGCACCAGTTCAACCGGACATCCGGCCACAAAGTCTGGGCCGTGCCGCCATCTTCTGATCGCGCCGTAAGTGTGGATCCTTTGTCCCGCGCCGAACAAGAAGGTGCGCAGTCGAACGAAATCACTGCGGTGGGGGGCATTCCGGGCCTCTACTGGGTTCTTGTGGCGCTCTCAGTAGCTTGCTTTGGAATTGCGGCCGGGCTGTGGCTGGCGTAGGACTTCGGTCGGCCTATCGTCCACTCGGCAGACGACGTTCGGGTATCAAGTCGCCAGGGATTTCTTCAAATACACCAGCTGAAAGCCCTGGATATAGTTGTCGATATGCCCAAACTCTTCGTAGCCCTGCTTGAGGTAAAAGCCTCGGGCCTGCCATTCAAAGGTGTTGAGCGTCACGCTGTGGGCGCCCAGGTCGCGGGCTTTCTGTTCTGCGGTGGCCAGCAGTTGGCGGCCCACCCCCTGGTGCCGGGCCGTCTCGTCCACAAACAGCAGCTCCACCGTCAGCCACTGTAAAAACACGAACCCACGCAGTCCGCCGACGAGTTCGCCGTGCGTATCCCGCGCGCTCACCCATACGGGCTGGGACTGGCCGTACTCACCCACAAAACCGTAGTTGAACTGCCGCATCCGGCGGCCCAGCACGCCGGAGTGGACTTCTTCTGCCGTGGGGGTGTAAATCTCAAAGTCGCTCATCGAAAGAGACTCTTTCAGGCCAGCAAGTCATACGCGGCCCGCACCCGCTGCAAATCCCGCCCCAGCTTGCGATTCGTGGGCAGATGTCGCATCCACCCCATCCGCCGCACGCTGGTCGCCTGCACCTCCCGCATCTCCGCGCTGCCCTGCGCCACCCACGCCGCCCAGCGCGCGCGCCCCTCGGTCAGCGTGCCGCTGGTGTGCAGGTAGATCGCGGTGGAGTGCGCGTAACACAGCGCATCGCGCACATGGCACACCGCCAGGGGCAGCACGGCGGCGGGGTCGTCTTCAAAGTCGATGCAGGCCACCTCGCCATCAGGGCAGCGCACCAGGTTGCGCGCAAAGGCCTGGCTCAGGCAGGTGCCTTGGCGGTGCACATGGGCCAAGGTATCCAGCCCCTGCTGCCACAGGGCCAGCACGCTGGTGGTGTCGCCCGCCTGCACAGCGTGGTCGATCTCGTTGCCGAGCGAATGGATCTCTTCACCCGTGTGGCCCAGATGGCGCATGGCAAAGCCATTGGTGGATGCCGCCAGCACCACGGGCACGCGGATGCCGCGTGCGGCCAGGTCGCGCAGGCGCTGCACTTCGGTGGCAATGGCCGCGGGGCCGCCGGGGTTGGGCACGGGGCGCAGGGCGTCCAGCCGCAGCAGGGCGGCCAGTACGGCCATGGCGCGGTAGCGGCCCGTGCCGTGGGGGGCGCCTGCGCGCTTGATCCAGATCTGTTCGTGGCCCAGCACATGGGCCATCACGTTGTGCGGCTGGGTGGCGAGTTGCTGCTGCAAAAAGGCGGCGTAGTCGGGGGCGGCGTTGGTGCTGTCCATCGTCAAAGTCATACGGGGGCATCCCCAGCCACTGCGGCGGCGGTGCCGACGGCGGCGGCCTGCGCCAGCTCGACATGGTGGGGCACAGAGGGCTCCAGCGCAGGCTCGCTGGCCTGGAAGCTGTGGGCATTGGCCAGCGGCCAGTACAGGCGAAATACGTTGTGCTGCGTATCCAGCGGGCCCAGCAGCGCGCCAGGTTGCATGCGGGTAATCAGGTTGGACAGCAGGCGTACCTCGGTGTCGCTGATGCGGCGCACGATGTGGTGGGCCGTGATGTCCTTGGGGTGGCGCAGCCCGGCGGCCTGCACCAGCTCTTGCAGCGCGTGCAAGGTGCTGCGGTGGAACTGCGCCACGCGCGTGGCCTTGTCGGGCACCACCAGCGCCTGCTGGCGCAGCGGGTCTTGGGTGGTCACGCCGGTAGGGCAGTGGCCGGTGTGGCAGCTCTGCGCCTGGATGCAGCCCAGCGCCATCATGAAGCCGCGCCCCGCGTTGCACCAGTCGGCCCCCAGCGCCATCATGCGCGCGATGTCGAAGGCACTGATCACCTTGCCCGCGCAGCCAATGCGCACGCGGTCGCGCAGGTTCACGCCCACCAGGGTGTTGTGCACCAGCAGCAGGCCCTCTTGCAGCGGCGCGCCCACATGGTCGCTGAACTCCACCGGCGCCGCACCTGTGCCGCCTTCGGCGCCATCGACCACGATGAAATCCGGCGTGATACCCGTGACCAGCATGGCCTTGACGATGGCAAACCACTCCCACGGATGGCCCAGGCAGAACTTGAAGCCCGTGGGCTTGCCGCCCGACAGCGTGCGCAGTTTGGCGATGAAGTGCATCATCTCCACTGGAGTGCGAAACGCGCTGTGGCTGGCGGGCGAGATGCAGGCCTCGCCCTCCTTCACACCGCGTGCGGCCGCGATCTCGGCGGTGACCTTGGCGCCGGGCAGCACGCCGCCGTGGCCGGGCTTGGCGCCCTGGCTGAGCTTCAGCTCGATCATCTTGACCTGCGGGTCGGTGGCATTGGCCGCAAAACGCTCTTCGCTGAACGTGCCATCGGGGTTGCGGCAGCCAAAGTAGCCCGAGCCGATCTCCCAGATGAGGTCGCCGCCATGCACGCGGTGGTGCTGGCTGATGCTGCCCTCCCCCGTGTCGTGTGCAAAGCCACCTTTTTTAGCGCCCTGGTTGAGCGCCAGGATGGCATTGGCCGACAGCGCACCAAAGCTCATGGCCGAGATGTTGAACACGCTCGCGTGGTAGGGCTGGGTGCAGGGCGACACCGACTGCGAAGGCGCATCGGGGCTGCCGCCGATCCATACGCGAAAGTCGTGCGACGGCAGCTGGGTGGGCGCGAGCGAGTGGTTCACCCATTCGTAGCCCTGCGCGCCCACGTCCAGGTGGGTGCCGAAGGGGCGGTTGTCCGGGTCGCCCTTGGCGCGCTGGTAGACCAGCGAGCGCTGCGCGCGCGAGAACGGTGCGGCCTCGCTGTCGCTTTCGATGAAATACTGGCGCACCTCGGGCCGCACATATTCGAGCATGAAGCGGATGTGGCCGATGACCGGGTAGTTGCGCAGGATGGCGTGGCGCGTCTGTTGCAGGTCGTACACGCCCAGGGCCACCAGCGCTGCAAACACCAGCACCACGGGCAGGCCCACGCCAAACACCACCAGCGCAAACAGCGACAGCAGCAGCCCGAACACGCACAGCGCAAAGGCCGTGTAGCGCACCGGGTACAGGGAGTTCAGTTGGTGGATCATGGGGGTCCTGGTTCTGGGCGGTGGCGCGGGAGGGCTACACTGACCGCCTTTTTATCGGGTCGCCATGTTGCGCGCGGCTCTTTTTTCACGCCCTGGCCTTGCCTGGGCCGCCTTGCATCTGCCGCTGACGAGCGCCACAGCACAAGGCCAGCGCATCATAAAAGTAAAACATCGCTTTACTGCCCCCGCTTTCTCGCTTGACGACCGGAGCCTCCCATGACCGAACCCACATCGCCCACCCCCGCTCACGACGACCTCGACGCCTCCGCTGCGCCCGCTGCCGCACTGGGCCCCGACGAGCTGGAGGAGATGGACAACATCCTCGACGACCTGCGCGCGCGCGGCGAGGAAATCCCGCAGTGGGAGTTCTGCGACGGCTTCATGACCGCGCTGATCTGCAGCCGCCGCCCCATCGGCCCGGCCGAATACCTGCCCATGCTGCTGGGCGATGGTGCCGAACTGGATGTGGCCGAGGGCGAGCCGCTGCCCCTGCTGCCCGCGTTTGCCGACGCTGCCCAGCAAGCCCGCTTCATGGACCTGTGGATGCGCCGCTGGAACGAGATCGTGGCCCAGCTCGACACCGACGTGAAGACGCTGGACGACGACCGCACCTTCCAGCCCGAAGCCATGGACATGCGCGGCGCGGTGGCCAGCCTGACTGACGAACAGCGCGCCGAGATGGGCGACGACCAGGAGATTCCATCCTTCGGCCAAGTGTGGGCGCTGGGCTTCATGTTTGCGGTGGAAAACTGGCCTGAAGACTGGGCCGCCCCGCGCGACAAGGAAGCCGCCAAGTGGCTGGACGATGCGCTGGAGCGCATCGTGGCCCTGACCGAAGACGACACCGGCAAACCCGAAGTCTGCATGTACGACGAAGACGGCCCACCCAGCACCAGCCAGGCGCGCGTGGAAGCCTTCGGCGAAGCCATCTGGGCCGTGTACGACCTGCGCCAGCTATGGAAGAGCATGGGCCCGCGCGTGGAGACGGTGCGCAAGGCGCCCGAGCCCGGGCGCAACGACCCTTGCCACTGCGGCAGCGGCAAGAAGTACAAGAAGTGCCACGGGGCGTGATCCCGTTGGAGAATTTGCTACTGAGTTGATAGCTTGTTGCGCTTGATGGATAAGCGCTAGAGCCTGTTTTTGTCTGAAACCCCTCGCAGCGCGCCTTCGGGCGCGCTTTGCTTTGCACCTTTCATGAATCGATCATTCCTCACCCGCCTGCGCGCCGAATGGGCGCCCAGCATTCCGCGCGAACTGCTGGCTGGCGCGGTGGCCACGTTTGCGCTCATCCCCGAGGTCATCGCTTTCTCCTTCGTGGCGGGCGTGGACCCTTCGGTGGGGCTCTTTGCCTCGTTTGTCATCAGTTTGGTGATTGCTTTCACCGGCGGGCGGCCGGCCATGGTGTCTGCTGCGGCGGGCTCGGTGGCGCTGGTGGCCGCGCCGCTGGTGCAGTCGCACGGGCTGGGCTACCTGCTGGCAGCCGGGTTGCTGGCCGGTGTGGTGCAGGTGGCGTTTGGGCTGATGAAGCTGGGCGTGCTGATGCGCTTTGTGTCCAGCTCGGTACGCACCGGGTTTGTGAATGCACTGGCCATCCTGATCTTTGCCGCGCAGCTGCCGCATCTGCACGGGGCCACTACAGCCACCTGGGGTGCTTTGGCGTTGGGGCTGGCGCTTATCTACGGCCTGCCGTGGCTGGGCCAGCGGTTGGCGTGGCCTGCACTGTCCGTGATCCCGTCACCGCTGATCTGCGTGGTGGTGCTCACCGTGCTGGCGTCCGCACTGGGGTTGAAGTTACCCACTGTGGGAGACCTGGGCCAGTTGCCCGATGCGCTGCCCGTGTTTGCGCTGCCGCAGGTGCCCGTGTCGCTGGACACACTGCGCATCATCCTGCTGCCCGCACTGGCGATTGCCATGGTGGGTCTGCTCGAATCCGTGCTCACCGCCGCCGTGGTCGATGAACTGACCGACACCCCCAGCAACAAAAACCGCGAATGCGCCGGGCTGGGCGTGGCCAACATTGCAGCCAGCTGCTTTGGTGGCATTGCTGGCTGCGGAATGATCGGCCAGGCCGTGGGCAACGTGAAATACGGCGGGCGCGGGCGCCTGTCCACGCTGTTCGCGGGGGTGTTTCTGCTCATCCTGATGGTGGCGCTCAAGCCCTGGGTGTCGCAGGTGCCGGTGATCGCGCTGGTGGCCATCATGGTCATGGTGTCGGCCGAAACGTTCGACTGGAAGTCGCTCGGCGCCCTGGTGCGCCACCCGCGCCTGTCCAGCGCCGCCATGCTGTCCACCGTGGCCGTCACCATCGCCACCCACAACCTGGCTGCCGGCGTGGCCGTGGGCGTGGTGCTCAGCGGGGTGTTCTTTGCGTTCAAGGTCTCGCGCATGCTGGATGTGCGCATGCACGACGACGCACAGACCGGCCAACGCACCTGGCGCGTGTCCGGCCAGGTGTTCTTTGCCTCGGCCGATGCGTTCATCGAAGCCTTCGACGTGCTGGGCGCCGAGGGCCGCCCGGTGGTCATCGACGTCACGCACGCCCACTTCTGGGACATCACTGCCGTCGCTGCGCTCGACAAGGTGGTGGAGCGCCTGCGCCACCACGGCTGCACGGTGCAGGTGCTGGGGCTGAACGAAGCCAGTGCGGTGCTGATCGACCGCCTGGCGGGCGATGCAGCGCTGGCCCAATAGCCCGCTCGCTCCCTAGCCGCCCTGCGCCAGAAACTTCTTCAGATTCCCCGCCGCCGTACTGCGCACCTTGCGCTTGAGCGATGGCGACCAGCCCAGCAGCAGCCCGGGTGCGCCCAGTGCCTGCCGCGCCCAGCGCCAGAAGTTGAAACGGTCGCGGTGCGTGGCGATCAGCCCGTCGGGCGTGAAGGTGAAGGTGCCGTCGATGATGTTGTGCACCTTGCGCCCCGTGGCGCTGAAGAGGTAGTGCGCCTCCCAGTGGGCCTTGCCGCCCTGCGCATCGGCGTCGATGCCGCTGAACTCCAGCTTCCAGTGCTCGGCGGCGCCGGGCTTTTTCGTTGCGGTGCACAGCATGCGCCACATGCCGGCCACCTGCTCGCGGCCTTTCAGGGAAAAGGCTTCGTCGTCAAACGTGGCGTTGGGGGCATAGCAGGCGGCCATGGTGGCATGGTCCAGTTGCGCAAACGCGGTGTAGAAGCGTTGCAGGGTCTGGGCGTTGGGGTGCATGGGTTCTCCTCCTCAAGGGCGCCCATGCTACACCGGGGCCGTTGCGCTGCCTGCCCCCTGCGGGACCGGCGCGGCGACGTGCTTTCAGCTGGTGCGCAGCCCGCCAATGCGCCGCCGCTGGGTTTCATCCAATGCGTCCAGCACCTGGATGCCGTGCGCATACCCTTGCTGCACGATCTGCTCGAACCGGTTCCACTGCAGCATGCCCACGCGGTCCATGGGCGGGTTGAAGTACAGGTCGGTGAGCTGCTGCGACTGGCGCTGCCGCGACATGCTGTACAGGATGGTGACCTGCATGAGGTAGCTGGCCAGCGAGGGCAGCTTGTAGCGGCGCTGCGCGCGCGGCCGCAGCTTGTCGCGCAGCAGGGCCCAGCTGCTGGGGATGTCGTCCAGCTCGATGCGGCGCGGTTTGCGGAAGTTCAGGTCCACGCCAATCACCGTGCCCACGCCGCGCATGCTGCTGCGCATCACGTCCACCGGAAAGTTGTTGAACGTACCGCCGTCGCACAGCAGGTCCCCCTCGTGCACCACCGGGGGCAGCGCGCCGGGGATGGAGATGCTGGCCAGCAGCGACTTCACCAGGCTGCCCCGGCGCACCACCTGTTCGCTGGCGCGCGAGTAGTTGGTGGCCACGCAGTAGTAGTTCTTCCACAGGTCCTCGACCTGCGCCGGAAAGCCCACCAGCTGGCCCACTGCGTCGTGCAGGATGTGGCGCAGGCGGCGGCCCTTGATGAGCGACATCAGCGGCAGCAGGCTCCAGTCGCCCGTGGGGTTGGTGCGGAACGCCTCGCGGGCGTTGTCCATCACCGTGGTCAGGGGCTGGTCGGACGCCACATACGCGGCCATCACCGAGCCGATGCTGGTGCCGCCCACGCAGTCGATCTCCACGCCTTCTTCTTGCAGCGCGCGGTAGATGCCCAGGTGCGCAAACCCGCGCGCGCCGCCACCGGCCAGCACCAGGCCCACGGCGGTGCGGCTCTGGATGCGGGCCAGGCGCGCCATGTCGCGGTCGAGGGCAGGGCGCACGTGCACGTGGTCGGCCACGGGGCGGCGGTCCAGCCATTGCTGGGTGCCGCGCGGGCACTGGGTGCCTTCCGGGTGCAGCAGCACCAAAATCTCGGCGGCCTCGGCCAGGGGCGCGCGGCGCAGCAGGCAGTTTTCTTCAATCGGGTGGATGGCGGGCTCGGCCTGTGCGTCGGCCAGCAGCAGCAACTCGTCGCAGTGGCGGCTCACGCGGCGCGTCCAGGGCGTGGGCTCCGGGTCTGCCAGCAGCAGCACGAAGTCATTGCGCGCCTCGATCTCGTCGAGCAGCATGGCGATGCGCCGGTTGGCCGTGGCGTCGGCACCTTCACGCTGGGCAATGCCGGGTTCGTGCAATTCGGCATCCACGGTGGTCGAGTCCACCACCCGCACGCGGCCCACCGTGCCGAGGTGGCGCGCCAGGCGCTGGCCAAAGGCCTGCAGGTCCACGCCGCTGCTCACGGGCAGCAGGCCCATGGCCACAGGGCGCTCCTGCGCGGCCGTGTGGGCGGCGGTGCCTGACTGCAGGCGCTGGATGATCTGGCGTGTGAGGGCAATCGACACCTGCGCGCTGCTGGCCAGCAGGGTCTTGAACACGTCCTTGGTCAGGCGCACCAGCACCGAGTCGCGCACTGCGACCACGGTGGCGGCGCGGGGGGCGTCGGTGAACAGGCTGATCTCACCAATCACCTGGCCCCGGCCCATGTCGGCGACGCGGCGCTGCGTGCCACTGTGGCCGTCGTCACTGCGCACATAGGCGCGCAGGCGGCCGCTGACGGTGAGGTACATCGATTCGCCGGGCTCGCCCTGGGTCATCAGCGTGCTGCCGCCGGGCACCTCCACCCATTCCAGCTGGGCGCGCAGCAGCTCCAGCGCCTCGGGCTCGATGCCTGGCAGAAAGTTGCGCAGGTGCTCGGTGAGCAGTTGGTTCTGGGTCGCGGTAAAGGGAGGCATGGTCACGCAATGGGCAAGGCACAGTGAAGGCGCTGCGAAAGGTGATGGCTGGCCAGCCACCGGTGCTGGCCAAGTGTTCCGCAGCGTGCGAAGCGGCGGATTCTAGGAACGCGAAGGCCCCTGTGCGCACTGCACGGAGCATGGCGCCTGCGCAGCGCGTGAACAAATGCACGGCAGGCCCTTTCGATTGCCCCTTCGGGCCGAATGGGACCGGGCCGTCAGCGCATGAAGCTGCGAAGTGCCTCGGCGGTTTCGCCGGGCAATTGTTCAGGAATGAAGTGCCCCGCCGGCACGGCCTGGCCCGTGACCACGCCTGCACACTGCGCCTGCCACAGCGCCAGCGGATCAAACAGCCGGTGCACAACACCGTGCGCGCCCCAGATCACCAGGGTGTCGCAGGCGATTTTCTCGCCGCGCGTGCGGCTGTCGCGGTCATGGTCCAGGTCGATGCCTGCGCTGGCGCGGTAGTCCTCGCAGGCGGTGTGGATGGCTTCGGGTGTGCAAAAGCAGCGCTCATAGTCGGCCAGGGCCTGGGGCTCGATGTGGGCCAGGCCTGCGCTGCCCCAGCCGCCCAGCTTGGCGTGCAGGTAGGCGCGCGCGTTGCCGCCGATCATGGTTTCGGGCAGCGGTGCGGGTTGGATCAGGTGGAACCAGTGGTAGTAGGCGCGCGCAAACTCCATGTCGGTGCGCGCGTACATGTCGAGCGTGGGGGCGATGTCGATCACGCACAGCCTCTTCACGCGCGCGGCGTGGTCCAGCGCGAGCCGGTGGGCCACCCGGCCGCCCCGGTCATGGCCGCACAGGTAGAACCGGTCGTGGCCCAGGGCAGTCATCACCTCGGCCATGTCTTGCGCCAGGGCGCGTTTGCTGTAGTTGCTGTGGTCGGGCAGGCCGGGCGCGTGGGATGAGTCGCCATAGCCGCGCAGGTCTGGCAGCACCAGGCAGTAGTCGCGCGCCAGCTGCTGCGCCACGCGGTGCCACAGCGCATGCGTTTGCGGAAAGCCGTGCAGCAACAGCAGCGGGGGCGCGCCCACGGTGCCCCCTGTGCGCACAAAGATCTCCGCGCCCGAGGTGGTGATGCGCTGGGTGGCAAAGCCGTCAAACCAGGAGGGTGTCGTTGTCATGGCCGTATGGTGTGGCAAGGGGCGGGGGAAGCCCTGTCTTGTGGACGACAGCAGCGTTGCCCACGCCGGGGCCTGGGACCTTGCCAGCGAGGTCAGGCAGGCAGCAAGCTCAGCAGCCGCTTCAGCGCGTACCGCAGCGTGGCCGTGCGGACGGCGGCGCGGTCCCCGGCAAAGTGCTGCATTTCGCTGTGGGTTTCGCCGCCCACGCACCAGGCAAACCACACGGTGCCCACCGGCTTGGCCTCGGTGCCGCCTGTGGGGCCCGCGACGCCCGTCACGGCCAAGCTGACCTGCGCGCGCGAGTGGGCAAGGGCGCCGTCGGCCATGGCACGCGCTACGGGCTCGCTCACTGCACCGTGCTGCTCGATCAGGCCGGGGGGCACGCCCAGCATCTCGGCCTTGGCCTCGTTGGAATAGGTCACAAAGCCGCGCTCAAACCACTGGCTGGAGCCCGACAGGTCGGTGCAGGCGGCGGCGATCATGCCGCCAGTGCAGCTCTCGGCAGTGGCCAGTAGGCGGCGGCGGGCCAGCAAACGCAGCGATATTTGCGTCAAATTGGCCTCAAGTGCTTGTATTTCTTGCGCTAGTAGCTCACTTTTTGATAGTGATGTGGGTGCCATCAGAACCTCCACAGTGCAATGACCAGCAAGGTACAGAAGGCTGCCACAAAGTCGTCCCACAAGATACCCCAGCCCCCGCGCCAGCCAAAGCCTTTGAACAGGCTGTCGGCCCAGCCCACCGGGCCGGGTTTGGCGGCGTCAAAAAAGCGGAACAGCCCAAACGCCACCACCTGCCCCCACAGCCCCATGGGCATGGCCAGCCACAGCACCAGCCAGAAGGCCACCACCTCGTCCCACACGATGCTGCCGGGGTCGGCTACGCGCATGTGGCGTGCCGTGGTGGTGCAGGCCCACCAGCCCACCACGGTGCTGATCGCGATCAGCAGGCCCATTTGCCGCGGGTTCAGCCACTGCTGCAGCACCAGGTATGCCAGCCAGGCCCACAGCGTGCCCACGGTGCCCGGTGCCTTGGGGGCCAGGCCGGCACCAAAGCCCAGCGCCATGAAGTGGGCCGGGTGGGACAGCATGAAGCGCACGCTGGGGCGCAGGGGGGCAAGGCTGGGCTGGGGCTCGGAAACGGTCATGGCACGAAAGAAAAAGGGTCAGGCGCTGGCGGCATTGGCGACACTGCCGCCTGCCCCGGCGGGCAGGCGCACCAGCAGCACGGGCACAGGGGCGGTGCGCGCGATCTGCTCGGCATCGCTGCCCATCAGCACGCGGGCGAGGCCACGGCGCCCGTGGGTGCCCAGCACGATCAGGTCGGCGCCCCAGGCTTTGGCGTGTTCCACCACCAGGTCAGCCACCCGGGCGTCGAGGTTTTCGATCAGCACGGTGTCCACCGGCACGCCGCTTTGCGCCACGCGCTCCTGGGCGCGGCGCAGCAAGGCCTCGCCCGCCTGGCGCAGGCGGGGCAGCACCTCCTGGCTGTACACATCGGGCCGCTCAAAACCGCTGATGTGGGCCAAAGGGTCCATCACGTTCAGCAGGCGGATGCGTCCGCCCGTGGCCTGGGCCAGGCCCGTGGCTTCGTTCACGGCGTGGTCGGCGGTGGGGCTGCCGTCAACGGCAACGAGGAGGTGTTGGTAACTCATGGCGGCGGGCTCCTGGGGGCTCGGTGGCGACTTGGCGGGCGCTGTGACGGATTGTGACCGACCTGCTGTTGCGCGAGGCGTTCAGAGGGCCTGTCACCGTGTCTCCAAGGTCACTGGCGTTCGATCAGCTCCACGTCCTTGGGGTAACGGATGGTGTGCTCGGCACTGAACTGTGCCGTGGCCCCTGCGGCCACGGGCTGCTGCCAGGCCACAGTGCCGGGCGTGCGGTTCCAGGCCGTGTCTGCTGGTTGGGGCTGGTAGCGCGATTCGACCTCGATTTTTTCATTGCGCGAGACCGGTGCGGCATGCAGCACCTGCAGTGTGATGGCTGTCTTGTGGCGGTTCTCCACGCTGTAGGCCCGGCGCGTCTTGCGCTCCACGCGCGAGCCGGTGAAGCCGCTGCTGCCCGTCAGATCCTGCGTGGGCTCGGCCCGCACGGTGACCAGTTCATCGCGGCCAAACGACAGGCTGGTGCTGCCGGCCGGGGCACCCGCACTGGGCGTGCCAAAGTCGATGCGGCCGTTGCCCACAAAGGCGCCGTCGCGGTACAGGCCCGCTGCGCCCGCAGGCCACACGCCGGGCGGCTGCGCAATCTGCGCGACCAGGTAGGCCGCTTCTTCCACGGCGGGTGCCGTGCGTGTGATCAGTGTGGCGGGGGCGCTGTGGCTGCCCAGCGCCAGCGTCACGCGCTGGCCGCTGGAAGGCACGGTGATGCGCTGGGGCACGGCGAACTCGGTGGCAAACCCCTTGTCGAGGGCGCTGACGTCGAACGTGGGCATGGCCTCTTCGGCGGCATTGCGGGACCGGGACAGCGACGCAACGGTCGGTGCGGGCGCTGGTGCCATCGCCATGGCGGGTGCAGGCGAGCCTTGGGGCGGTGGCGCCACGTTCAGCCACCATGGGCGTGGCAGTTGTCCTTGCGTGGCGCGCCCGGGCTGGCCCGTCGACAAGGTCAGCTGCACGTTGCCCCAGTCTTCACCACTGTTTTGCGCCACCAGCGCCTGCCGCTCGATGAGCACCGTGGATTTGTTGGCATCGAGCGTGGCGCGGTAGCTGGGCTGCCAGCCGGGGCCGCGCACCTGGTAGGACAGGCGCAGCTCGGCCTCGCGCTCGGCGGCCAGGTTGATGGTGACCGACACCACCCGCGCGCGTTGGCTGGCTACGCGGTCGCGTTCTGCCACCAGGGGTTTGAGTGCCAGTTCCAGCGCCTCCTGCTTGCGCTGAAGCTGGTGCGCGCGCGCAGCGCTGTCCTGCCCGGACTTGCGCAGCACCTCGGCGGTGGCGGTAATCTGTGCGGGCGTTGGCGTGGCGGCTCGGGCGGCGGTGCTGGCAGGCGCTGGCGCCTCCGATCCCGCGCCGGTTTGGGCCACGCTGCGCAGGTAGCCATCCACCAGCTGCAGGGCCGAGGCCTCGGCCTTCACCCCGGCGATCTGATCCTCCAGCTCGCGGATGCGGCCGTCCAGCGGGCTGGCGCAGCCTGCGGCCACATCGCGGTCCTCGGTTAGCACATTGAACTCGCCTACGCGCACGGCGGCGTCGGCGTTGATCTGCAGGCTCTGCACATCCAGCGATGCGGGCAGGCAGGCCAGCGTGAGGCTGCGCGCGCCCGCCGCCACCTTGGCCACACGCTCTACCGTGGCGCTGCCAGGGTAGACGGTGACGCGGGCGATGCGGGAGGTGTCTTGGGCCGCTGCGGGCAGCGGGGCCAGGATGGTCAGTCCCAGGGCCAGCAGGGCAGGGGGCGTTGCAAGACTCAGGAAGGGGACGGGGAATGGTGGGCTCACGGGGCGCATGGGGCTCCTTGGGCGCGAGAGACAAAGGGATTGGCATGCTAGCAGCCGCGCACTGGATTGACCGGGTTTCACAGCACCAAGGGCACCTCTGCCGCCAGAAAGTCATACACCGCCCTGATCTTGCGGCTGGTGCGTATCTCGCGGTGCACTGTCAGCCAGATGGGCAGATCAGGAAGCGGCAACTGGGGCAGCACCGCCACCACGTTCGGGTCGGTGCGGGCCATGTAGTTGCCCACAAAGCCAATGCCCAGCCCGGCGCGTACGGCCTCCCAGTAGGCCATGAGGTCGTCGGTGCGAAACGCAAAGTGTTGGCGTTCCACGGGGTAGCCCATGGCGGCAAAACCTTGCTGGATGTCTTCGTGCCGGTCGTTGCCCACCAGCTCGTGCTGCAGCAGGTCGGGCGGCTGGCGGGGTGTGCCCTTGCGGCGCAGGTAGTCGCGGTGGGCATAGGCGCCCAGCGTGACGGCGCCGATGCGCTTGGCCACCAGGCTGGCCTGGTCGGGGCGCACCATGCGCAGCGCAATGTCGGCCTCGCGCCGCAACAGGTTGGTGACCTGGTTGCTGGCCACCAACTCCACCTGCACCTCGGGCAGGGCCTGGCGCATGCGCGCCAGCACGGGCGGCAGCAGCACACAGGCCACGGGTTGGCTGGCGGTGATGCGCACGGTGCCGGTCACCCCCTCCTCGGCGCCCGACACGCTGCGTGCCAGCTGGTGGGCACCCATCTCCATGGCACGGGCCGACTCGGCCAGCCGCAGCGCCGTGGCCGTGGGCAGCAGGCCACGCCCGGTGCGCTCGAACAACACCACGCCCAGCTGCGACTCCAGCTCGGCAATGTGGCGGCCGATGGTGGGTTGGCTGGCGTTGAGTGCGCGTGCCGCGCCCAGCAGGCTGCCCTGGTCGAGCGCGGCCAGGAAGGACTGCACGAGGCTCCAGTCAAAGGTCTGGTTCATGGCGATAGCGTGCCTGCGAAAGGGTCACAGCGGGGTGGTTGGTGGTATTCATATTTGCATTGCTGGTATGAATGCTTAGCCAATTGTGTAACGGTGTCTGCGTTTCCACAATCGCTCCATCCCTTGTGAATGGAGCCCTGGCATGACCCCCGATTCTCTTTCCCGACCCTCCACGGACCACCCGTCCACCGTGCTGATCCTCGGCGCCCGGGGCCGTTTGGGCCTGGCCGCCACCCGTGCCTTTGCGCAGGCGGGCTGGCAGGTGCTGGCCCAAGTGCGGCCCGGCGCGCAGCGCGCCACCTTGCCTGCCATCGCCGGGGTGTGGTGGATGCCCGTGGCGGTCGACGACACCGCCGCGCTTGCTGCTCAGGCGCAAGGGGTGCAGGTGGTGGTGCATGCGCTCAACCCCGCCTACACCCACAAGGCCTGGCGCGAAGAAGCCCCCGCATTGATGGAAGCGGCCATTGCCGTCAGCCGCCAGCTGCGCGCCACGCTGATGCTGCCGGGCAACGTCTACAACTTTGGCGAATCCATGCCGCCCGTGCTGCGCGAAGACACGCCCCAGGCCGCCACCGGTTTCAAGGGCCGCATTCGGGTGCAGCTGGAGCAGCGCCTGCAGGCCGCCACGCAAGAGGGCGAGATGCGCGCCGTGGTGCTGCGCGCCGGGGACTTCTTTGGCAGCGGCACCGGCAGCTGGATCGACCAGGCCATCGCCAAGGACCTGCCCCGGGGCCGCGTCACCTGGCCCGGCCCGCTGGACGTGGCCACGCCCTGGGCGTACCTGCCCGACCTGGCCCGCACGCTGGTGCGCGTGGCGCAGGAGCGGCACCGGCTGGCCGCCTTCGAGTGCCTGCACTTCGCAGGCCACCACGTCACCGCGCAGCAGTGGCTGCGCAGCTTCACGGCCATTGCGGCAGAGCAGGGCTGGCTGCCCACAACGGGGGCGCTGCGGGTGGGGAAGTTGCCTTGGCCCTTGCTGCGCTTGGCCGGCTTGGTGGCACCCACGTTCGCCGCGTTGGCGGACATGCGCTACCTGTGGAGCACGCCGCACCGGCTGGACAACACCCGCCTGCGCGCCCTGATCGGCGACGAACTCCACACCCCGTTCGACCAGGCCGTGCGCCAGGCGTTGGCGGACCTAGGGCTGGTGGCCATTCACACGCCCCGCGCCGCGCTGGCCGGGCCCCACCCACTTTGACCCTTTGGAGCACTCCCATGAACCGTCGCAACTTCATCCGCCTGGCCGGTGGCGGCACCATCGCCGCTGCCACGGCAGGCTCGCTGGCTGCCTGTGGCGCACTGGGCTCGCACTATCCCGCCGAGGCGGTGGAGGCCTGGAACGGCCCGGTGGGCGAGACCGACCTGCGCCGCCGCGCCGTGGCTTACGCCATCACCGCGCCCAACCCGCACAACCTGCAGCCCTGGCTGGTGGACCTGCGCGAGCAGGGCGTGATCACCCTGCGCACCGACCGCGAGCGCGTGCTGCCCCACACCGACCCGCTGGGCCGCCAGATCCTCATCGGCCACGGCGCTTTTCTGGAACTGCTGGTGATGGCACTGGCCCAGCAGGGAGTCGCCAGCCAGGTGCAACTGTGGCCACAGGGTGAGCTGCCCTTGGCGCCGAAAGACTGGGACGACCGCCCGGTGGCACGCATCACGCTGCAGCCCGGCGGCCAGCCCGACCCGCTGTTTGCCCAGGTGCTGTTGCGCCGCACGCCCAAGACCGACTTTGACACCACCCGCCCTGTGGCGCCCGAACTGCTGGCCCGCCTGCTGGCCAGTGCGCCAGCCTCCGGGCAGACCGCGTTGCGTGTGGGCGGCACCGTGGCGGCCGACCAGTTGCCCGCATTGCGCACGCTGTGCTGGGAGTCCGCCCAGGTCGAGCTGCTCACGCCGCGCACCATGATGGAAAGCATCCACCTCACCCGCGTGGGCCCGTCCGAAATCCTTCAGCACCGCGACGGCATCTCGATCAACTCGCCCTTTGTGCGCGCCGTGACTGCGCTGGGCATGTTTGACCGCACCCAGCCCCCGGCCGAAGGCAGCGCCGCCTACAAAAGTGCGATGGGGCGCTTTGAGGGCCACAGCCGCACGGCCATGGGATTTGTGTGGATCACCAGCCCCAACACGCGCAGCGACCAGGTCCAGGCCGGGCGTGCTTATGTGCGCCTGCAGTTGCAGGCCACCGCGCTGGGCGTGGGCATGCACCCCATGAGCCAGGCCCTGCAGGAGTTTGCCGAGATGGCGCCGCACTACGGACGTGTGCACCAGCTGGTGCTGGGCCAGCCTGCGCCGCGCGCGCCGCACGACGCCACGGTGCAGATGTTCTGCCGCATGGGCTACGCACCCGACCCGGCGCCCGCCACGCCGCGCAGGCCGCTTGCGAAATTTGTACGGACGTGAGTTCGAGTCCGGCTGTCCTCTGCGCAGAGGGCTGATGCAGATCAACCTCCGGCTACAAGCTGGCGCGCTTTGCCGCCGCTTCACACACCGTTCAGGTGGCGTTCATCGCAGTTTCCTACAGTTGCTGCATTGCAACAAATGTTGGACTGGCGATGTGGAAGAAGGTTTTGGGGGGCGCCCTGGCGCTGGCAGGTGCGGCTTGGCTGATGGCACTGTGGGGGCCGCAGCCAGCGCCGCCTGCGTGGGGCGATGTCTGGTGGTGGCGCAACCAGCTAATGCTGCTGACTGGCGTGGCGGCCTGGGCGCTGATGTCGCTGATCATGGTGCTGGCAGTGCGTCCCGCGTGGCTGGAAAAGCCCTTGGACGGCCTGGACAAGAGCTACCGCCTGCACAAGTGGGCGGGCATCGGGGCCATCGTGCTGGCGCTGCTGCACTATGGGCTGCAACTGTCGCGCAGCCTGCTGGCGGCCTGGGTGGGCCGTCCGGTGCGTGCGCCGCGGGCGGACTGGTGGCTCAACACCTTCCGCCACCTGGCTGAGGAGATGGGGGAATGGGCCGTGTGGTTCCTCGCGGCCATGCTGGTCATCACGCTGTGGCAGCGCTTCCCGTACCACGTCTGGCGCTACCTGCACAAATTGTTGGCCGTTGTGTACCTGGTGCTGGCGTTTCATGCCGTGGTGCTGACGCCGCCCGCCTGGTGGGCGCAGCCTGCGGGCATGCTGGTGGGCCTGTGCACGCTGGTGGGGGTGTTGTGCGCCGTGCGCTCGCTGGCCGGGGCCATCGGGCGCAGCCGCCGCCATGTGGCCCGCGTGGTGAGCGTGGCGCCACGAGGGGCCAGTGTGCTGGAGGTGACCTGTCAGGTAAGTCCCGCCAGCGCCTGGCGGCACACGGCAGGGCAGTTTGCGTTTGTCACCTTTGGCAAGGCCGAAGGCGCGCATCCGTTCACCCTGCTCAATGCCGACCAGGGCGACGGCACGCTGCGTTTTGCGATCAAGGCGCTGGGCGATCACACGGGGCAATTGCCTTTGCAAGTGCAGCCGGGCCAGCGGGTGGACATCGAGGGGCCGTATGGGCGCTTCGACTTCCGCCGCGACAGCGCGCCCGAGCAGGTGTGGGTGGCTGCGGGCATCGGCGCCACGCCGTTCATGGCCTGGCTTGAATCCTTGCAGTCCACGCCCGCGCTGGCGCCCCGGGTGCACCTGCACTACTGTGTGCGCCATGTGGGCGAGGCCGTGTTTGCCGAGCGCATGGCCGCGCTGTGCGCCCGTCTGCCCAGCGTGACGCTGGACATCCACTACAGCGACGATGCCGGGCCCGTGGCACCGGCAGTGCTACTGGCAGGCACCAGCGACGCGGCCAGTGTGTGGTTCTGCGGGCCGCAGGGCTTTGCCGAAGCCGTGCGGCAGGGCATGCAGCAGCTGGGGCGCTCGCCTGCGCGCTTTCATCAGGAGTTGTTTCAGATGCGCTGAGGTAGGCTCCCCGGGGCCGTGACCTAACTCTTTGGGTGCTGGTCCGGGGGCACTAGGTATTCCCGCACCAGGGCCCGCGCGCGGTGGAGGCGGCTTTTGGCGGCCTCACGTGTCACGCCCAGCCGCTGCGCCATTTCTTCGATAGTCAGCTCCTCGAAGTCGCGCAGCAGCAGGGCTTCGCGGTACAGGGGCGGCAGCGAGTCGATGGCCAGGGCCAGGTCGTGGCGCAGTTCGTGGTCGGGACGGTGCGACCAGGCGAGGTGGTCCTCCACCTGCGCCAGCGGCTCGCCCTTGAGCCAGGCCAGTATGGGCCGCATGCACAGCCGCTGCACGATGCGCACCACCCACCCGCCGAACGCCGCCACCTCGCGCAGCGCGCCCACGCGGCGGTACACGATGATGAGCGCCTCCTGAACCACGTCGTCCGTCGCCGTGGTGGCGGCGCAGTGGCGCAGCGCATAGCGGCGGATGTCGGGACGGGTGAGGCGCAGCAGCTGCTCCATGGCCGCCGCGTCACCACTGCGCGCGGCGGGCAGAAGCTGGGCGAGTGTGGGTGCGGTCATGGTTTTAGTCCTCCACAGCGCATTGCGCCACCCGCAGCCTGTGAAACCGGCGCGACCCCTGCGCGGGCAGCCACGCAAGGGCCGCCCCGCCGCGCTGGCTGCGTCCCCCTGCCCACGCGCAGCGTGAGAGCGGGGGTGAAGGCGCGAAGCGACTCAGGGGGGTGTTGTTTCATGTCACTCGACAGGCTTGCGGCCCACCATGGCACAGGCGGGGCAGTAGCCAAAGGCACCGCTCAGGATGCTGCCAACGCCCGAGGCGGCCAGCGCCAGGCCCAGGGGCGATGCGGACATCCACCACAGGCCTGCAGCGATGAGGGCGACGCCCCCTGCAACGCGCAGCAGGCTTTCGGGGCGGGTGATGTTCTTGCGGTACAGCATGGTGAAAAACTCCTTGGTGGGGAAATGAAGGCGCCGGCACAGGGCACCTTCCCTACCAAGAGCGGCTGGTTGCGCAAAAGGATTCATGGGTTGCAAAAAATTTTTGCCTGCCACCACCCGTCACCGGAAATGGTCGAACGAGGCATAGCGGTTCTCCACCACGTGCCCCAGTGCATCCACCAACTGCAGGCCGGGTTCGGCCAGCACCGTGCCAATGCGGGTGACGGGCGTGCCGCTGGCTTGCGACGCGGCAGCCACGGCATCGCGCCGCGCGGGTGGGGCGGTGAAGGCCAGTTCGTAGTCGTCACCGCCAGCCAAGGTGCATTGGTGGAGCAGTTTGGCGTCGAATACGCCAGATGCGCTAGTCGAATATGCCTTTTCTGCTATCAAATCAGTAGTCAATGAGGTGTCGATGCGGGCCCCCACGCCCGAGGCCTTCAGGATGTGCGACAGGTCGCCCAGTAGGCCATCGCTCACATCCATCGCGCTGCTGGCCACACCGCGCAAGGCAAGGCCCAGGGCCACGCGCGGGGTGGGGCGCTCCAGCCGCTGGCGGGCGCGGGCCATCACCTCGGCGGGCAGGGCGATGTGGCCGAGCAGCGCCTCCAGCGCCAGCCGGGCGTCGCCCAGCGTGCCACTCACATAGATGTCGTCGCCGGGCTGTGCGCGGCTGCGCAGCAGGGCCTGGCCGGTGGGTACCTCGCCAAACACGGTGATGCAGATGTTGAGCGGGCCCTGCGTGGTGTCGCCGCCTACCAGCTCGCAGCCGTGGGCATCGGCCAGCGCCAGCAGCCCGCGCGAGAAGCCCGCCAGCCAGGCCTCATCGACCCGGGGCAGCGACAGGGCCAGCGTGAACGCGAGCGGCTTGGCACCACACGCCGCCAGGTCTGACAGATTCACGGCCAGCGCCTTGTGGCCCAGGGCTTCGGGGTCCACGTCGGCAAAGAAGTGGCGGCCCTCCACCAGCATGTCGCTGGAGACGGCCAGTTGCATGCCGGGTGCGGGCACGAGCAACGCGCAGTCGTCGCCCACGCCCAGGGCTGCCTTGTGGACGGGGCGGGTGAAGTAGCGGGCGATCAGGTCGAACTCACCCATGGCGCTGCCTGGTGGTCCCAGAAAAAAGGGTCAAAAGGGTCAAAGGCATCAGGTGCCGCTTTCTGTCTGAGAAAACCACGCAGCCCAGTGGTCGATGCAGGCCTGGATCTTGGGTAACCGGTGCCTGCGCGTGAGGGTGATGGCGTGGATGGTGCTGGGCTGCAGGTCCACGCAGTGGGCCAGCACGGGCGCCAGCAGGCCTTGGCGCACGAGGGGATCTGCCACCACCGTGGCCAGGCGCGCAATGCCCAGGCCCTGCAGCGCCAGCCGCGCGGTGATGGCCGTGCTGCCCGAGCGCCAGTGGCCCTCGGCCACCAGCACCTCGGGCACGCCATCGACCCGAAAGGGCCAGTGGTTTAGAAAAGCCACCGCGCTGTTGGTGATGAGCCGGTGCTGGCGCAGGTCGCCCGGCTGCTGCGGCACACCGCGGGCTTGCAGGTAGCCGGGCGTGGCGTACAACGCACGGGCCAGCGTGCCCAGCGGGCGCGCCACCACGGTATCGGTCAGTGGCGGGCCGGTGCGGATGGCGATGTCGATGCCATCGCGCGCCATGTCAGCCATGCGGTCGTCCACCACCAGCTCCACACGCAGCTGCGGGTGTTGCTGTTGCAGGCTGTCAAAGCTGGGGATCAGCAGGTATTCGGCCACCACCGAACTGGAGGCCACGCGCACCCAGCCGCTGGGCTGGCTGCTTTGCTGGGCGAACTCGCCTTCGAGCTCGTCGAGTGCACCGGTGATGCGGCGGCAGTAGTCCAGAAAGGTCTGCCCCTCGGCCGTGAGCGTGAGCCCGTGCGTGCTGCGGTGGACCAGCCGCGCACCGCAGGATTTCTCGATGCGCGCCAGCGCGCGCGAGACCTGGCTCACCGGGGCATCGCGCTCGCGCGCCACGGCCGACAGCGAGCCCAGGTCGGCCACGCGGGCAAACAGGTGCATGTCTTCAAAGCGGATGTCTCGCATCGGGCAATGGTAACGGGGGGGGGCTTGGGATGTCCTGCATCACTCCCTGCGGTCGGTGATAGCGCGGCCTCGGGCGGTCCGCTGCGTTGCTTTTATTGCCAATAGCCCCGCTATTGGCTGCAAAAAGACGCCTTGCGCCCCCTCCCGATCCGCACTACCACCAACTCGCGAGGGTGATGCAGGGCATCCCTTGCACTCCGCGCAAAACGGTATTGCCCCGCAGGCCGTTTCCGCCGCGCCCTGTGCTGCCTACAGTGGCTCCACCCCGAAAGGAATGCCATGAGTCCGTATCTGCCTCCCGACTTGCACCCCGACGACTACCAGCGCCTGCGCGATGCCGCCAAGCGCCACGCTCTGCAGTTGCGCCAGGAGGCGATCCGCGAAGCCCATGCCTGGGTGGCCCGGGGGCTTGTGCGCCTGACCCGACGGGTTCTTCATGCAATGCGGATCCCATCCGCACCCTCCCACCCATCCACCCTGGAGGCGAATACGCCATGCCCACCCTTGTCCTGAAACTGACCCCGCTGCAAAACCCCGAGCGCTACGAGGCGCTGGCCAGTGCGCTGACGGACCATACGGTCCAGCTATTGGGCAAACGCCGCGAGGTGACGGCCGTGGTCATCGACGACTTGCCTGCCGCGCGCTGGCACATCGGCGGTACGCCCGTGGCGCAGCCCACGGCCTTGCTGGAGATCGGCATCACCGAAGGCACGAACACCGAGGAAGAGAAGGCCGCTTTTATCGCCGCCGCGTTTGCCGAGCTGCAGCGCCAGCTGGCGGGCGATGGCGCGCTCGCTGCGGCCAGCTACGTGGTGGTGCGGGAGCTGCCCGCCAGTGACTGGGGCTATGGTGGGCGTACGCAGCAGGCGCGCAGATTGGCGCTGGCTGCGTGAGCTGGCGAGCGCGTGAGGCGACCGGCTCGGGGCGTGCGGATCAGGCCGCCGCGCCGCGAAAGCGCTGCGCCGCCTGGCGGCTCACCTCGGCCAGCAGTTGCTCTTCACTTTGGCGCTGGCGCAGCCAGCGGGCATCGTTTTGCCCCGCCTCGACCTCGGTGCGCAGCATGTGCATTGCGCTCGACGCCCCCTGCACGGCCGCATGGCCCGCGATCTTGTCCATGGTGCGCAGGATGTGCTCGCGCAGCGGCATGTGGTCGCCCGTGGCTGGGTCCACATACACCGCGTCCATGCCAAACCGGCAGGCCTGGAAGCGGTTGTAGGTGTAGACGAGGTAGTCGTCCTCTTCGGGCATGAAGGGCTGGTCGGCGAGGAACCACGCGCCCAGCGACTGCACGTAGCCCGCCAAGGCCGCAGCACGCTCGATGGTCAGCGGCGTGTCGAACACTCGGATCTCGATGGTGCCGAACTCGGGCTTGGGGCGGATGTCCCAGTAGAAGTCCTTCATGCTCTTGACCACGCCGGTGCGGGTCATCTTGTTGAAGTAGGTGGTGAAGTCGTCCCAGGTCAGCGCCATCGGGGCGCGGCCCGACAAGGGGAACGCAAACACCGAGTTGAGCCGGGCCGAATCGAACGCCGTGTCCTGCCCCTGCACGTACGGGCTGGACGCCGACAACGCAATGAAGTGCGGGATGTAGCGCGACATGCGGTGCAGCATCAGCAGCGCGGCATCGGCATCGGGGCAGCCAATGTGCACGTGCTGGCCGAAGATGGTGAACTGCTTGGACAGGTAGCCGTACAGCTCCGACAGCTCGCGAAAGCGTGGCTTGTCGTAGATGCGGCGCTCGTGCCACTGCTGGAACGGGTGCGTGCCGCCGCCCACCACGGCGATGTTGAGCTTATCGGCGCTTTTGACCAGGGCATCGCGGATGGGGGTGAGCTGGCCCAGCACCTCGCTGGCCGAGTGGCAGATGCCGGTGGAGATTTCGATCATGCTGTTCGTCATCTCGGGCACCACGCTGCCGGGCAGCGGGGTCTTCTTCATGAGGCGCAGCATGTCCTCGGCATAGGGTGCCAGGTCGTAGTCGTTGGTGTTGACCAGCTGTAGCTCCAGCTCGACGCCCAGCGTCAGCGGCTCGGAATGGTTGAAGGCTTCAAGACTCACGGTGGTTTTCTCCGTTGTTGCTGCTGCGCGTCAGGGGCGCCCAGGGTTTGGAGCTTTCGCCCGCACGGTAAATGGCCACGGTGGCAATGACGGCGCCGAACACTTCCATCAGCAAGATGGCGGGCAAGGCCACGCCCGCAATCACATGGCCGGTGGACGGCGATGCGAGCACGAACTGCGAGGCAATCAGCAGGGCGATGGAGGACATGGGTGTCATCGCGCAGCCCACCCACAGGGCTTGCTTCCAGCTGGCGCCGCTGCCCACATTGCCCAGTGCCACGCCCAGCGCCTTGGCCAGCAGGCGCACGGCAATCAGGGCCAGCACCACACCGGCCACGGGGGCGCTCCAGTCGGCCTGCGCCGCCACGGTGGAGACCAGCACAAACATCAGCATGGTGAGCAGTGACGAGGCATTGCCCAGTTGGCGTGGCCAGGCCCAGGGACGGGGGTTGAGCTGCTTGAGCATCATGCCGCCCAGCAAGGCGGCCAGGGGGGCGGAGCCGCCCATGTGCGCCGCCACCGCTGTGCCCGCTGCCACCAGCGCCAGGAACAGCATGGAGGTGTTTTCGCTCGTGGGGCTCATGAAGCGCAGCGCCAGGCGCAGTACCAGAGACAATGCGGCGGCGACCAGAATGGACACGCCCAGCACCACCACCACGGGCGAGATGGTTTCGAGCAGGGTGAGGCTCTGGCGGTTAATAAGTTCTGCCTTGGCACTGCCCAAAGTCAGCGCGTAGAGCGTGGAGAGTGTGGTGAGTACGATGGCGCGCTCCGTCACCGGGCCCGCTGCGCGGGTGTCGGCCACCACGCGGGTTAGCACTGCAGGCGATGCAGCCAGCGCCACCAGCGCCAGCGGGCCTGCCGCCTGGGGCGGCAGCTGCAACCACACCAGCACCCAGTACACGGCAAAGTAGGTCAGTACCGACTCGGCAATGCTCTGCACCAGCACCATGGGGTTGTGGCGGAACCAGCGCAGCGGAATGCGGCCGCCGCATTCAAACAGCACGATGGCCACGCCCAGCTCCAGCAGGAACAGGCCAATGCCTTGCAGCGGCCAGACCGCGCCGCTGAAGCCCGCCAGGCCCGCTGCCGTGCCGACGAGCGAATAACCCACCACCTTGGGCAGGCCCGTGTGGCGCTGGGTGAGATAACCCGCCATGGCCGCCACCGCCAGCAGCAGTGACCATTGCACCGTGGGCAGCCCGGCCGACGGGCGCAGCCACTGCGCCCAAAAGCTCAGGATTTCATTCATGTCATCAGACCTCTGCGTCAGACGGGCGGAGCCCGTCGCTGTGGAGACTCCGGCACAAGGGCCGTCCGCAGGCGGGACGGTGTGGGCCGGAGCGTTGGTGCCCCGAATTTACAGGCGGAAACACTCCGCCCTTGTAGGACAGAGGCGGCGGTTGGCGCGTCAACCCTGTGCCGGTGTGGGCACCGGGCGCTGTCGCTCGGGTACAAAAAAACTCAGGGGCGCGGTGCGCAGGCGGGCGCGGATGGCGGCATAGATGCGTGCGCGGTCCACACCGCTCACGTTCTGCGCGCGCAGTGCCAGGCTGAAGGCCAGGTAGAAGCTCACCGACACGTTCAACGCACCCAGGAAAGGCAGCGAGGCCATGGCCCACCAGAACGCTGGCATCTGCAGCACCTGCAGCCCCAGTGTGGCGCTGGCGGCCGCCATCTGCCCGGTGGACAGGGTGACGTGGCGCACATCCAGCCCCAGCCCGAAAAACGCAGCAAACGCGGGTACCAGGCCGAGCATGAAGCCGAGCGAGATGTTGGCCGCAAAGCCCGACAGGTTCTCACGCAGGAAGCGCGCCCAGCGCGCAGCGCGCTCGGCGCCCAGCAACCCGGTGATGCGGGGGTTGTAGTGCAGGGCCGAGTCCATGCGGTGCAGCACAAACCAGTTCTCCGTCCAGCCGGCGATGATGCTGGACGCAAACAGCAGCACCCCGGTGAAGGCGGCAAAAAACAGCGACGGCCCCAGCAGGTGCAGGGACTCGAACACATGTTCGGCCTGCTTCTCGCTGATGGCTGGGTGGCCGGTGGCCAGTGCAATCAACGCGGCCAGCCCCAGCACTGCCGGGAACACCACCAGCACGTTGCCCAGCACCGCGGCGACCTGCGAGCGCACCAAGTGCGTGATCTCGTCCACGAACGACTCGATGGCGTCGCCGGTGCCCAGCTCCTTGAGCTTGGCCGCCATGGCGGGCGCGGTCATTGCCGGTTGTTTGGTGGCCACCGTGAAGTGCAGCAACTGGATCAGCACAAAGCTCACGGCATAGTTGATGCCCGCCATGAAGCCGCCCCAAAAGGCCGAGAGCGCCAGCGCATACAGGCCAAACTTGATCAGGGTAGTGAAGGCCATCAGCGCTCCGCCTCCCGCCGCCTTGCGCAGCATGGAGCGGTATTCGGCGCTGGTGCGGGTGATGTAGTGCTCGCCCGTTTCGGCGCTGCGCTCGGCCACCTTGGCTGCTAGCAGGGAGGAGTTGGAGGCCAGCAGCGCGCGCAGGCTGCGCCGCTCCTGCCCCACCATCACCAGCTGTGCCATGAGCTGCGCCGCAGTGACGGCGGGCTGCGCGGACAGCAGGCAGTCGAGCAGCACGCGCACGCGCAAGATGCGCTCGCGCAACTGGCGCAGGCGAAAGACCAGGCCCACAGAGATGCCGTTGTCCTCGAAGTGCGTGTACACCGTGGCGGCTGCGGCACGGCACGACTCCAGCCGCTCGCGCAGGCGTTGGGCGGTTTCGTTGAGCCGGTCGGGAGTGCGCAGTGCGTGAAGCACCTCTACGCGCAGGCTCTCCACATCGCGGATGAGCGCATGGAAGGGCTGTGCGTCGCGCGCGGATTCGCTCATGCGCAGCCGCAGTTCGGGTGCAAAACCGGTCGAGAGAATCTGCCCCGCACAGTAGGTGATGGCATCGAGCAGCGCCCGGTGCCAGCGCGTGGCGCCGCCAGCGCGCTCGTCGGCGTTGTCCTGGGCCAGCAGCGTCACCAGGCGATTCAGGGTGGCTTCATCCAGTGCGGCCAGCCATTGCGCGTCGAACGCGCTGGGCAAGGCCAGCATGAACAGTTCGGACGCATCGATGGTCTCGGGGCTGCCGGGCAACAGCTTGGTGCGCAGGCGCTCGGCGATCTCGCTCACCAGGGCGGTGCGGGGCGCAAAGCCAAAGTCTGCGAGCAATGTGGTGATGTCCACCTGGTCCACCAGCGTCGCCCACCAGGCACGCAGCCGCACCTGAATATCGGGGCGCGCTGCAACCGCCTCTACGAACAGCTGCACCCGCCCCACAGCGGCAGGGACGGAATCCCGCTTGCCGCGCACCCAGTTCAGCAGGTAGATCAGCCACAGATGGCGATGGGCCAGATCGGCGGTGGGGTCCAGTGCGGCCAGCAGGTCGGCGAGGTCTTTGGGCTCGGCGGAATTTTTCATGGTCGGACTGCTCTCAGCAGCAAAGCAGCTCCTCCAATGGGAAGCGGCCCCACGGAAGGGTGAGCGTGGGGGCTGTGGGAATGGTTCTTCAATGCAGCACCCGGCCACTCAGGGGTTCGCCCGACGGGCCGTGGCTGATCGCCTCGAGCACAAACAGGGGCACGGGCGTGTCAAACGGCTCGCCGTCCTCGGCAACGCAATGGAAGGTGCCGTGCATGGTGCCGCTGGATGTACGCAGGCGGCAGCCGCTGGTGTACTGGAACGACTCCCCGGGCTTGAGCAGGGGCTGCTGTCCCACCACGCCCAGGCCCTTGACCTCTTCGGTGTGGCCGCGCGCGTCACTGATGATCCAGTGCCGCGAGATCAGCTGGCCGGGTGCATCGCCCGCATTGGTGATGGTGATGGTGTACGCGAAGCTGAACACCCCCGTGTCCGGCGCAGACTGCTCGGGCAGGTATTCGGGCAGCACTTCCACGTCAAACTGGTACTTTGGCATGGGCCGCATGGTAACCGTGCGGCCCTGCATGTGGGTCACTGCCGGGCGCCAAAAACCCCAGGGGTTCTGCGCTTTGCGACAATCGGGGGATGAGCCGCACATTCCGAATCGCCCCCTCCATCCTCTCTGCCGACTTTGCCCGCCTGGGCGAAGAAGTGCGCAATGTCATTGCCGCTGGCGCCGATTGGATTCATTTCGACGTGATGGACAACCATTACGTGCCCAACCTGACGTTTGGCCCCATGGTCTGCCAGGCCTTGAAGCCTCACGCCAAAACGCCTGCGGGTGCGGCCGTGCCGATTGACGTGCATCTGATGATCGAGCCCGTGGACGCGCTGGCCGCCGCCTTCGCCGACGCGGGCGCGGACTACATCAGCTTTCACCCCGATGCCTCGGGTCACGTGCACCGCAGCATCCAGGCCATCCGGTCCAAGGGTGTCAAACCCGGCCTGGTGTTCAACCCGGCTGAGCCTCTGGATGTGCTGGACTGGGTGATCGACGACATCGACCTCATCCTGATCATGAGCGTGAACCCTGGCTTTGGCGGCCAGAGCTTCATCGACTCGGCCCTGCGCAAGATCGAGGCCGTGCGCAAGCGCATCGATGCCTCGGGCAAGGACATCCGCCTGGAGGTGGATGGCGGCATCAAGACCGACAACATCCGCCGTGTGGCCGACGCGGGGGCTGACACCTTTGTGGCGGGCAGCGCGATTTTTGGCAAGCCCGACTACAAGGGTGTGATCGACGCCATGCGCACGCAACTGGGCTGATCACGCGCCCAGGGTGCTTGCTTACTGCGGCACCACGGTGGTGGTGACGGACTCTCGCAGCACACCGCCTGCGGATACCGATCCGCTGGCGGGGCCCTGTACACGGCGCACGCACTCGGCCTGCTCGTCGGCATTCTGAAAGGCGGAGCAACGCTGCGTGGCGTTGTCAGCTGCCTGTGGCCCCGGGTTGCTGAGCTGGCCCTTGCGTGCTGCGTCCTGGGCGGCTCCCGCCTCGCGCAGGCAGGTGGCGAGCGAATCCTGGGTATTGTTGGTCATGCATTTCTGACGCTCCTGCTCGTAGCGTGCGTGGGCATCTGCGGCGGGCGATGGCTGTGCCATGGCCAGGGTACTGGCGGTGAACAAAGCGCTGGCCAGTGCCAAAGACAGCGGTGCGGAGGGCAAAAAGCCGGGACGTTTCATGGGAAGGACTCCTTGTTGTGGCCATTGCCCGAAGGCGTGACCGCAGCGTAGCGCTCCAGCCTGCAGCGCCTTGTCGGACGGCGCGCAGCCTCCCTGTCCGCCTGGGGTGTGTTTTTCGGCGCCCCGCGTCAGCCCAGCCGCTGGAAGGTGAGCACGAATGCCACACCCCCCTCGGTGTTGCGGGCATTGATGGTGCCGCCCATCTTGGCCATGTAGGTCTTGGCCACGAACAGGCCCTGGCCCCGGTGTTCGCCCTCGCCCAGCGGGGTGGGGCTGTCGGGGTCGGACACACCCAGTTCAAAAATCCGCTCCAGCAGGTCTTCGGCAATGGTCGAGCCCTGGTTGTGCAGCGTGGCACTGGCGGTGGATTCTGATGCCGTGAGCGTCAGCGCGATCGGGCTGCCCGGGGGGCGGTAGCGGTCGGCGTTGCGCAGGATATGGGTCACCACGTCTTCCAGCGCAAACTCATCGGCGCGCACGATCACCGGACTTGCGTTGTTCGAACCCGGGGCATACACCACATCCAGAACGCCCGCAAAGTGCGCGTTGTCGGCTACGTTGCGCAAGAAGGCATCCAGGTCCAGGCGCCCCTCGGGCACATCGGCGGCCTGCAGCGCCTCGGCGGGCGATGCCGTGCCATAGAGCACATGGATGGCCTGCTGCATGCGCTGTACGTAGCGGTGGCCGGGGTCTTGCGGGCCGTTCAGGGCCATCAGCGACTGCAGGGGCGACATGATTTCGTGCCCTACGGCGTGCCACATGTCGCGCTCTTGCTGGGCGCGCAGTTGCTCACGCTGCAGGTCGTCCTTCACGCGCTGCAGCAGGTCGGCCAGGCCCCCGGCCAGAATGCCCAGCTCGTCCGATCCGCGCAGGTCCGACACATCCAGGTCACCCAGCCGGGGCCCGGTGTGGCCGGGCTGCACGTTGTATGACACCGCAGCGGCGCGGCGGGTGAGGGCGGTCACGCGGCGGATCAGGCCCACTTCGACCACCAACCAGGCCAGCGCAATCGCCCCCAGCATGGCGCCCAGGTACCACGACAGGCGCGTGGCCACAGCCGCCAGGCCCTGCTCCACACCGCGCAGGTGGCCGGCGAAGTTCACCACGTAGTTGCCGGTAGGCGTGTCCAGAATGTCCAGGCCTGTGGGGGCCTCTGGTGGCGTAGCTGCCGGGCCCACGCCTGCTGCCTCCAGCGGCAGCCAGCGGATCAGCCGCAGCAGCCAGGGCGCTGAGGGCTCGGCCTGCACCTCGACGCCCTTGAGGGTGATGGCACTGGCCTCGTCGCTGCCCATTTTGCGGATCTGCACGCGTTCGCCCGGCAGCAGGCTGCGCGAGAGGTCGCTCAGCGATGCGGCCAATTGCGCACCGGGCGCGTTGCTGTCAAACAGCGGCCTAGAGTCTTCGCCCGGCGCCAGCATTTCGACCCGCACACGCATTTGCCCCAGGTCTTCGGGTGGCCAGACCAGGCGCTCGTCCTTGCGAAACAGCGCTTCGCGGAACAGCTCGACGGGCAGGCGGATCGAGTAGTGGGTGCGGCGCAGGCAGTCTGTCGCTGCAGCCTCGCCAGTGACGGCGCCAGCAGAGGTGCCAGTGGAGGTTTGGTTGGTGGGCTTTGGCGGCAGATCGCGGCACTGGCCGTTTTGCCACAGCCAGCCGCGAAAGTCGCGCACGGGCCGTGCACGGGCATCGAGCTGCGGTGCGCCGGTGTCCACAAACCCCGTGAGCCGACCGCGCACCGCCGCGCTGCCTTGTGGGGGCATGGCTTCGTACGGCGCAATCCAGCGGTAGGTGGCGCCGCGCATGTCCAGGCTGATGCGCGCACGGTGCGCCTCGGCGGGCACCAGTGCGCCGCGCTCGCGGGGCGTCAACTCGCCCGCATAAAAGCTGCCCACCAGGTAAATGAAGCCGCCCGCGTACGGGTTGTTGCCAATCGCCGCGCACACCGAGGCCCCGTCGGGATACTGCACCGCGCAGCCCGCCATCTCCACCGCCTGCTGCGATTTTTGCGGGTCGTCAAAGTCGATGGCCGCGTAGGGCAGCAGCAGCGGCGCCAGCGGCGTCACGCCCTGGCCCAGGTGGCTCGCGTTGAGCAGCGCCAACTGGCCCGAGGGGTGGCGCAGCCGCGCCATGACCTCGGCCTGGCTGCGCACAAAGCCGTGCTGGTAGGCCTGCCAGGCACGCTCTTTTTCGTCCTTGAGCACCACCACACTCAGGGCTACCGTGGCTAGGGCCAGCAGCACAAACACACTGCGCACCAAGATGCGCAGACGAAACGCGGGCAGTCCCAGGCGGGGGATATCGAGTGCTGGGCGCAGCAGGCGTTTCATTTGCCAACCCAGCGGAAGCCGCGCATGGGTACGTTTTCGATGCCTTCAAAGTTGGGATCGACTTCGCGCAGCGCCTCGCGGATGGTGCTCACATGCTTGCGCACGTTGTCGCGGTTGCGGCCGCTTTTCACCACCTCGAACAGTTCGTCGTACGACACCACTTCGCCACTGCGTTGGTGCAGCGTGGCCAGGATGCGCTGGGCCGTGAGCGGCAGGTTGATGCGCTCGCCGCGCCAGGTGGGGGTGCGTTGCCACAGCGGGTCCAACACCAGCGCATCGCCGACCGGGGCAGGGGCTGCGCTGACCGGGGCCTGCGCCTGCGTGGTACGCAGGATGTCGAGAAAGGTCTCGATGAAATCGGCCTCTTCAAACGTGGTTTTCTGCAGGTAGTCCCACGCATCGAGCGCCTTCATGATGCTGCGGTAAATGGCTGCTGGCATGGCCGACACCACCAGCACCGGCGTGCCCTGGCGCAGCTTGTTGATGGCGTTGATGAGGGCCACGCCCGCATGGCGCTCGCGGCCCAGTTCAATGTCGAGCACCACCGCGTCGTAGTGCTCGCGGGCCAGCGCGGCCTCGGCCTCGTCGCGGGTGAACCACTGGTCGATGACGATGCCGCTCTTGGCGCTGCGTATCCACCCGGCCAACTGGTTGCTGGTGGGCAGGTCGTCTTCGATCACGGCAATGCGGGTCATGGGCAGGGCGGGCAGTAAGGGGTGGGGCGGATTATCCCGGCGGCCCGCGTCGTGCGGTGTGAGTTTTTCTTCCGGGGCCGGAAGGTTCGCGCGTGCGGTGTGAGCGCATTGGGGGCCGCGCTGCATTGTTGCTTCCGGGGTGGATTCGAACAATCGGTCCTCAATGAGTCAGCCACGGCGGCCGCTCAGAACCGACAACAACACCGAACCAACCTGAGAGAGAAACACCATGAAAGCCACTTGGAACCGCATCGTGCAGACCCTGAAGGGCCGTCGCTCCACCCCCTTGCCCGAAGAGGGCACGGAACCCGTGTTGGACGCTGACCTGCAGGGCATCCCTCCCACGACTGGCCCCGTATCGGCCGCCCCGTTGAACTGGGCCTACCTGCTGCCCACCGCCCGCACCGTGCGCTGGCTGGCCGCTGGTGCCGTGGTCGCCGCAGCGGGTCTGATGGTGTACCGCAACCCGCCCGTGCAACACCTGGCGCAAGGCGACCTGGGTGTGCGCCTGAACCAGTTCACCGGCGCGGTGAGCTTGTGGCGCGATGGCAGCGTGTGGGTGGTGCCCGGCCTGCACACGGTGCGCGTGTTCTCTCTGCGCGACCAGAGCTACCGCCCCGAAGCCATGCGTCAGGCCACCGGCAGCGCGCCACTGCAGTCGGTCGAAGGCCTGTCGTTGGGGTTGGATCTGAGCGTGCGCTATGCGCTGGACCCCAACTCGCCCGCTGTGAAGGCTGGCAACCTGCCCGACAACGTGGGCGCTGACATCGTCGAGCCTGCCGTGCAGGGTCTGGTCTACAAGGTGTTTGCCCGCTACACGGTGCGGGAAATCTTTTCGTCCAAACGGGCCGAGATCGCGCAGATCATCGAAACCGAATTGCGTACCCGCCTGGCGACCGATGGCGTCACGCTGCGCAGCCTGCAGATCGGCAAGGTGGATTTGCCCGCCGAGTACCGCCGGGGCATGGATAGCCTGCTGGCCGAAGAGCTGGCCTCCGAAAAAATGCGCTACACGCTGGAGCTGAAAGACAAGCGCGTGAAGGAAACCGAGCTGGACGCCAACGCCGACAAGGTGCGCCGCGAAGTGGCCGCCGAAGCCGCCGCCCGCGAGCAGGTCATCGCCGCCAAGGCCCAAGAAGAGGCCATGAAGCATGTGCTGCCCTTCAAGCAGCGCCAGATCGAGCAGCGCCAGCTGGCAGCCGAAGCCGAACGCGTGGCCCGCGTCAAAGCGGCCGAAGGCGCCGCCCAGGCCCGCCGCATCGAAGCCAACGGTGAGGCCGACGCCCGCCAGAAGCTGGCCGAAGCCGAGGCTTACCGCATGGACCGCGTGGGCAAGGTGAATGCCGAGCAGATGGCCCGCGAAGGCGCGCTGGTGACCAAGCACCCGCTGCTCATCCAGAAGACGCTGGCCGACAAGCTCTCGGACAAGATCCAGGTCATCATCGCGCCCCCGCCCACCAATGGTGACTTCATCGGTGCCGCGCTGCTGGGCGGTAACCGCAACGCCCAGGCCAGTGCAGCCCAGGCTGCGGCTGTGACCGACGACGCCACCACCACCCAAGCCGTGGAGCAGTGAACATGAACGCCACCCTCGCCACCTTGCTGGCCGCCGTCGCCAGCGCCGCAGTGACCGTGGCGGCCGAGGCCGCCCCCCAGCCATCGCCCAGCGCCCAGGGCAGCGCCATCGTGGTGCAAGACCAGGCCAGCCTGCGCGCCGCCCCGCGCGACGGCGCCCAGCAGCAGGCCAGCCTGTGGCAGGGCGAAGTGCTAGAAGTGCGCGGTGAGCGCCTCGACTATTTGCAGGTGTGGGACCACAAGCGCGAGCGCGGTGGCTTCATCCGCGCCAGCGATGTGCGCCGCGTGGCCCTGACCGAGGCCGAAGGCCCTGCGCTGTTGGCTGTCATGCACTTTGTGCAAGAAACGCCCGGCGCCGAGGCGCTGGGCATTGGCCTGACGGCCGCCTACCTGCAAGCCGCGCCCGCCAAGGCTTTGGCTGGCGTGGAGGGCGCGCAGGCCTTCGACGCGCTGGGCACTTTTGCCGACCGGCTGGCCCGCCGCGCCTCGGTGGCCGTGCCAGGCAAGGCCTCAGGCGCCACGCTGTCGGCGCACCTGGATGTGGCCAACGGCTACGGCGTGCGCTTTGCCACCTACGAGGTCGAAGGCCGCATGCAGGTCTGCTACGAGGGGGAGGCCTTTCGCCGCCTGCTGGCCATGCCCGTGGCCGATGCCGAGCAGCGCGCCCGCGCCGCCCTGGCGTTGACCCGCCCTGAGTGCACCAACCCCGACCTGCCTGCGCACGAACGTGCCAAGGTCACCACCTGGCAGGCTGACGTGCTGGAGCGCGTGGACGTGGCCCACCTGCCCGGCTACCTGCGCAACCGCGTGCAAATGCGCCGCGCCAGCGTGTGGGGCGCCGCCGCCTTTCAGCAGGCGCGCAATAGCGCAGCCGACCCAGCGGTAGCCGCTGCCGCGGCCCGTGCATTGACGGAACTCAGTGGCGTGAGCAAGGCCGAGCTGCCCGACGAAGATCAGGCCGCCTACAACGACGCCGCCATGCGCGTGAGTGCTGTGCGCTGGGCCTTGGTGCCCGCCGCCGCGCCCGTGGATGCTGCCGGCACTCGTCCCACACTGCTGACCGAGCCTGGTGCCCCCGGCGAAACCTGCGTGCTGCTGGTGGACGCACAGCACAGCGCCAAGGCCCCGCTACTCCGCCGCTGCACCTATGGCGTGGTATGGGCCGCATCGGCCAGCACCAACCGCGAAGGCACGGCCGTGGCCCTGGCTGTGCAACCCATGGAAGGCTGGCGCGAGCTGTGGGTGCTGCGCAAAACCGAAGGCGGCTGGCTGGCCGACGTGCTGCCGCCGGCCGCCACCACCCCCGAGACCGGCGTGGCCGAATGGGCGGGCTGGGTACCCGGCGGCCAGCAAATGCTGGTGGCCCGCGAAGCCCGGGGCCAGGGCCGCTACCGCAAGAGCTTTGAGGTGGTGCGGCTGGAGGGTTTGACCACCGAGCGCGTGACTGGCGACGTGGCCGCGCTGCCCCTGTTCCAGCGCTGGCAAGACCCGGCATGGAAGCGCGAAACGCTGAGCTTGCGTTGAACGAAGCAAGCTAGGTCGGGGGAGGATTTGGCGGGGTCCGTAAACTTGGCCCCGTCTTTTTCACTGAATGCCTGCTTCATGCCCGCTGCCGTTACGCCTTCGCTGTCCACCTTGCTCACCCGTGTGGACGCCGCCATCATCGACCTCGACGGAACCATGGTGGACACCATGGGTGATTTCAACGAGGCCCTGAACCGCATGCTGCGTGAACTTGAGCTGCCGTCGATTGCAGCCCAGACGATTGAGCACATGGTGGGCAAGGGGTCGGAGCATCTGTTGCGATCAGTGCTCAATCATGTTCTGGTGCAGGTCAAACATTCCTCCATTGCTACGGAAATTGAAGCGCTCTACCCGTCAGCCTGGGCCAGCTACCAGCGCCAATACCTCGCCATCAATGGCCAGTACGCCGGGGTGTATGACGGTGTGAAGGCGGGGCTGCAGGCTTTGCAAGCCCGTGGCCTGCGGCTGGCGTGCCTGACCAACAAACCCCGGGACTTTGCGCTGCCCCTGCTGCAATCCAAGGGCCTGGATGGGTATTTCGAGAAGGTCTTCGGTGGCGACTCGTTCGAGCGCAAAAAACCAGACCCGTTGCCACTGCTCAAGACCTGCGAAGCCTTGGGCACAGAGCCCGCGCGCACGCTCATGGTGGGCGACTCCAGCAACGATGCGCAGGCCGCGCGGGCTGCCGGTTGCCCTGTGGTACTGGTCACCTACGGCTACAACCACGGCCAGCCTGTGCGGGCCGTGGATGCCGATGGTTTTGTGGATTCGCTGGCCCAGCTGACCTGAGCCTGCCGGTTCGGTCCGCGGGGCGCTGGCGCTCAGGCGGTCAGCTGGCGCGGCGCCACGTTGCGGTAGTCCAGACGCGATGCTGCGGGGGCACTGCTGCGCACTGGGGCGGGCGCGGAGCTGTTGTGGCGCGTGGCGTTGTCCGAAAGGCGGAACACCGCCACGGCATCCACCAGCTGGCCGGCCTGGGTTTTGAGGCTGTCGGCGGCTGCGGCGCTTTGTTCCACCAGGGCGGCGTTTTGCTGCGTGGCTTGGTCCATCTGCGTGATGGCTTCGCCGACTTGCGAGACGCCCTGACTCTGTTCGCTGCTGGCGGCGCTGATTTCGCCCATGATGTCAGTCACGCGGCGGATGGCGCTGACCACCTCGGTCATGGTGGCGCCAGCCTTGTCCACCAGGGCTGTGCCGCGCTCCACGCGCTCCACGCTGGTGCCAATCAGGCCCTTGATCTCTTTGGCGGCTTCGGCGCTGCGTTGCGCCAGGCTGCGCACCTCGCCCGCCACCACGGCAAAGCCCCGGCCCTGCTCGCCGGCACGGGCAGCCTCCACAGCGGCGTTCAGCGCCAGGATGTTGGTCTGGAAGGCGATCCCGTCGATCACGCTGATGATGTCGGCGATCTTGCGGCTGCTGTCGTTGATGCCCTTCATGGTGTCCACCACCTCGGCCACCACGTCGCCGCCCTGCTGGGCGACGGTGGATGCGCTCATGGCCAGCTGGTTGGCGGTGCGGGCGTTGTCGGCGTTCTGGCGCACGGTGGAGCCCAGCTCTTCCATGGAGGCGGCAGTCTCTTCCAGTGCGCTGGCCTGCTGTTCGGTGCGGGCACTCAGGTCGTTGTTGCCCGATGCAATCTCGGCACTGGCCGTGGCCACGCCCTCGGCGCTGTAGCGCACGTTGCCCACGATGGTTGCCAGGCGTGATTGCATGGTCGACAGTGCCTGCAGCAGCTGGCCGGTTTCATCGTTGCCACTGGCGGTGATGGGGTGGGTGAGGTCGCCATCGGCAATGCTTTCGGCGGCCTGCTGGCCTTGCTGCAAGGGGCGGACGATGGAGCGCGTGACGGTCAGGCCCATCAGCGCGCCCAGCGCAACGGCCACCAGCGTGCCCACACCCAAGAGCACCTGGCTGGCCTTGGCCAGTGTGGAGGTGTCGGCCTGGCTTTCGGCCAGCTGGGCGGCCATGGTCTTGCGCAGGTCGTCGAGGGACTGGAGGTACTTGTCGGCCAGCGGGCGCAGGTCCTTGTCCACCAGGGCGGGCACGTTGGGCTCACCGCCGCGGTGCAGCTCCCGGATTTCGTTGAGCTTGTCGTTGTAGGCCTGCCGTGCCGTGGCAATCGCAGCCAAAAGGCCCTTGGCCTTGTCGCCTTGCACCAGCGCCTCAATGCGCTTGACTTTGGCTTCCATGCCCTTGGCCGTCGCCTGCGTGTCGGCGGTGAGCTTGTCCATGTAGTCGCGGTCAATGGCCTTGAGGAACGCTTCGGTACGCACCCAGTTCAGGCGGATGTCCGACGCCCAGTCTTCCACCAGGGTCTGCTGCTCGATCTCCTGCGTGGCTACGCGCTCGCTGGCACTTTGCAGGCTGGCGATGCGCCACATTCCGGTGGCCGCGATGAGGGCTGTGATGAGCAAAATGGCGCCGAAGGATGCGCTCAGGCGCAGGCCGACGGAAAGGTTGCTGAGTTTCATGGTGGTGTCTGGCGCGAAGGAGGGCAGGGATCACAAGGGGCGTTACAGACGGCTCGTTGCGGGGCGCGGGTAGCGCATAAAACTCGATTCAGGCCGTGGCCTCGGACGCTGCGGGTGTGCGCAGCGGGAGGCCGGTTGTCGCGTCGTCGGAAGTCTCAAAAAGATGGGAAATGGCTGTGGCGAAATAAGTAAGAGGCAGGCTACTCCCGCGTAGGGGGCGCGTCTGTCGGACGCGCGACAACTGGGGCTGGGAGCGCGTGGGTGTTTGCCCTATGGCAAACAGAGCCTTTTAGGACGGGGACTGGGCGGTCTTGCCCAGCAAGGCGTCCTTGAGCTTCCAATCCGCTGGCGCGTTGCCCAGCCAGATTCCCAGCAGCGCGTTGAAGAACTCGGGCTCCTTGAAGGGCTCTCCCTGCGGCTTGCCCTTGACGGTGATGATGGTGCCGGTCCCGGGAATCCAGTCGATCTGGAACTGATCGCCCGCCACCAGCTTCTTGTGGTCCGAGAAGATCTGGCTCATGCGCAGTACGCCCGGGATGAGCTTGGAGAACGCCGCGCGGTCCATGTTGTCCTCCATGCCCCGTGAGAACAGCTTGCCCAGCTCGGTGGAGTCAATGTCGCGCAGCATGGTGATGCTCATGCGCTTGGGGCCTCTCTGGGCCATGACGTCAGCAGGTGTGCCGGCTTTCTTTTCAAGATACAGCCCCGCCGTGTACACCTTGAAAACAGCCTTGTAGCGCACCCCGGCACCATTGAGCTGCAGGGTGCTGCCGCTCACGCTGGCGGTTTCTTCGTATTTCACGTCGGCCACGGTCATGGGCTGGGCAACGGCGCTGGCTGCCAGCAGGCATGCACCGGCCATCACAGCCCATCGCGTCAGGAATTTCATGCGCAGCTCCTAAAAAAAGAACGGTCGTTCGTTTCAAATTGTTGCAGCGCTCCCTTAGGGCCGCAACAGGGTTTTCGAGCGGTTGTGCGATCTCGCTGTGAGGACGGTCAAATCGGCCCGCCAAAAAAGCTTTGCTACACTTTGCCCATGTTCATTCACCACGTGTTCATCACAGGTTGCAGCGACCGGGGAGCCTGGCCCTGGCGTCAGCCTGTCGCTTTGAACGCCTGATGGCACCTGGGCAGCAGCCCCAGCGTGCACCCGTGGCCTCCACCCCGATGCGGTGAGGCCGATCGAATGGACCGCAGCGCCCCGCTCTCATGCACAGGGACGCGCGCTGCGACAACTGGGAGCGCTCCCCGTGATCACAGAACTTGAATTCAAAAGCCTGGCCAGCGAAGGCTACAACCGCATTCCGCTCATGGCCGAGGCCTTTGCGGACCTGGAAACCCCGCTCTCGCTCTACCTGAAGCTAGCGCACACCAAGGACGGCGGCAAGCACAGCTTTCTGCTCGAATCCGTGGTGGGCGGCGAGCGCTTTGGGCGCTACAGCTTTATCGGCCTGCCTGCACGCACCCTGCTGCGCGCCAGCGGCTTTGGCAGCCAGGCCAGGACCGAGGTGGTGACCGACGGTCAAGTGGTCGAGACCGCCCAAGGAAACCCGCTCGATTTCATCGAGGCCTACCAAAAGCGTTTCAAGGTGGCCCTGCGCCCCGGCCTGCCGCGCTTTTGCGGCGGTTTGGCGGGTTACTTTGGCTACGACGCGGTGCGCTATATCGAGAAAAAGCTCGAAACCACTTGCCCGCCCGACACTCTGGGATGCCCCGACATCCTGCTGCTGCAGTGCGAGGAGCTGGCTGTCATCGACAACCTCTCGGGCAAGCTCTACCTCATCGTCTACGCCGACCCGGCCCAGCCCGAGGCCTACGCCAAGGCCAAGAAGCGCCTGCGCGACCTCAAGGAGCAGCTCAAATATTCGGTGAGCGCGCCCGTGGTCAAGCCCACCGAAAGCCACCCCGCCCAGCGCGACTTTGCCAAGGCCGACTACCTCGCCGCCGTGGAGCGCGCCAAGGAGCTGATTGCCGCCGGTGACTTCATGCAGGTGCAGGTGGGCCAGCGCATTCACAAGCGCTACACCGAGTCGCCCCTGTCGCTGTACCGCGCGCTGCGTTCGCTGAACCCGTCGCCGTACATGTACTTCTACGATTTTGGCGACTTCCACGTGGTGGGCGCCAGCCCTGAGATCCTGGTGCGGCAGGAAAAGACCGACGAAGGCACCAAGGTCACCATTCGCCCCCTGGCGGGCACCCGCCCACGCGGCGCCACGCCCGAGAAGGACAAGGCCACCGAGGTTGAACTCATCAATGACCCCAAGGAACGTGCCGAGCACGTGATGCTGATCGACCTGGCGCGCAACGACATCGGCCGCATCGCCAAGACCGGCACCGTGAAGGTGACCGAGGCCTTTGCGGTGGAGCGCTACAGCCATGTGATGCACATCGTGAGCAACGTGGAAGGTATCCTGCACGACGGCATGACCAGCATGGACGTGCTCAAGGCCACCTTCCCTGCGGGCACGCTGACCGGCGCACCCAAGGTGCACGCCATGGAACTCATTGACCAGCTCGAACCCACCAAGCGCGGCCTGTACGGCGGCGCCTGTGGCTACCTGAGCTACGCGGGCGATATGGATGTGGCCATTGCCATCCGCACCGGCATCATCAAGAACGGCACACTCTATGTGCAGGCCGCTGCTGGTGTGGTGGCCGATTCGGTGCCCGAGCTGGAGTGGAAGGAAACCGAGCACAAAGCCCGCGCACTGCTGCGTGCCGCAGAGCTGGTCGAGGAGGGGCTGGAATGACGTCCTCTGAAACCAAGGCCATTGCCAAAGTGAAGGACTGCACCACCATGCAGGACGTGCGCCGCGAAGTGAACACGCTGGACGACGTGCTGGTGCCCTTGCTGGTGGAGCGCGTGGGCTACATGACCCAGGCCGCGCGCATCAAGCAAGGCGCTGAGCAGGTGCGCGATGAAGCGCGTATCCAGGCCATCGTGGACCGGGTGCGCGAGCGTGCAACGGCCGAAGGCGGTGACGCCGACGTGATCGAAGCCATCTACCGCAGCCTCATGGAAGCCTGCATTGCCTATGAACACCGCGAGTTCGCCCGTCTGCGCGAGCCCGCCTTGGCCGGGAGCGCCGCATGACAACAAAACTCTTGATGGTCGATAACTACGACAGCTTCACCTACAACATCGTCCAGTACTTTGGTGAACTGGGCGCCGAGGTGGAGGTGTTCCGCAACGACGAAATCACCGTGGCCGAGATCGAAGCACGCCTGAATGCAGGCCAGCTCGATCGCCTGGTGATTTCGCCCGGCCCGTGCTCGCCCGCCGAGGCCGGCATTTCGGTCGCCGCGATCCAGCACTTTGCCGGCAAGCTGCCCATCCTGGGCGTGTGCCTGGGCCACCAGGCCATTGGCGCAGCCTTCGGCGGCACCATCATCCGCGCGCAAGAGCTGATGCACGGCAAAACCAGCGTCATCACCACCACGAAAAAGGGCGTGTTTGCGGGCTTGCCGGAAAAGTTCACGGTCAACCGCTACCACTCGCTGGCCATTGAGCGCGCCTCTTGCCCCGATGTGCTGGAGGTGACGGCCTGGACCGACGACGGCGAGATCATGGGCGTGCGCCACAAGACGCTGCCCATCGAAGGCGTGCAGTTCCACCCCGAAAGCATCCTCACCGAACATGGTCACGCCATGCTGAAGAACTTTCTGGAGCAGCGCGCATGAACTTCATCGACGCCCACCAGCTGGTGATGTTCATCGCCGCAGGCTGGTTGCTCAACCTCACGCCCGGGCCGGATGTGCTCTACATCGTCACCAACGCGCTCAAGTCCGGTACCCGCGCAGGCATTGTGGCGGGGCTGGGTATCACGGCCGGGTGCTTTGTGCACATCTTTGCCGCCGCCGTGGGGGTGGGTGCACTGCTGGCCGCTTCGGCCACGGCCTTCACTGTGCTCAAGTGGATCGGTGCGGCGTACCTGATGTGGATGGGCGTGCGCATGCTGCTGTCCAAGCCCGGGGCCGATGGGGGCAATGGTGCTGCCCTGGCGGCTGCGCAGGCAGCCCCTGCGCAGCACACGCCGCTCTCCAAGGTGTTCCTCGGCGGCTTCTGGACTAACGTGCTCAATCCCAAGGTTGCGATTTTCTTCCTGGCCTTTGTGCCGCAGTTCATCGCGCCGGGTGCGGACAACAAGGCGCTGGCCTTTGTGTTGCTGGGCGTGCTGTTCAACATCAACGCCATCCCTATCAACGTGGGATGGGCGCTGGCCGCGTCGTGGATGGCACGGCGAGCCACGGTCATTCAGCGCGGCATGCACTGGCTGGACCGCGTGGCGGGTGCCATGTTCATCGGCTTCGGGCTCAAGCTGGCCTTCACGGACCAGCCCTCTGCATAAATTCCAGGAGACATTCCATGCCCATTACCCCCCAGGAAGCGCTGCAGCGCACCATCGAGCACCGCGAAATCTTCCACGACGAGATGCTGCACCTGATGCGGCTCATCATGAACGGCGAACTCTCGCCGGTCATGACCGCGTCCATCATCACCGGCCTGCGCGTGAAGAAGGAAACCATTGGCGAGATCACCGCCGCCGCGCAGGTGATGCGCGAGTTCTCCACCAAGGTCCACGTCAAGGACGCGACCCACATGGTTGACATCGTGGGCACGGGCGGCGACGGTGCCAACACCTTCAACATCTCCACCTGCTCGATGTTCGTGGCCGCCGCCGCAGGCGCCAAGGTCAGCAAACATGGCGGGCGCGGCGTGTCGAGCAAAAGCGGCAGCGCCGACGTGATGGAAGCCCTGGGCATCCACATCAACCTGAAACCCGAGCAGATCGCCCAGTGCATCGCTGAAGTCGGCATCGGCTTCATGTTCGCGCCCAACCACCACCCCGCCATGAAGAACGTGGCCCCGGTGCGCAAGGAGCTGGGCGTGCGCACCATCTTCAACATCCTGGGCCCGCTCACCAACCCCGCAGGCGCGCCCAACATCCTGATGGGCGTGTTCCACCCCGACCTCGTGGGTATCCAGGTGCGCGCGCTGCAGCGCCTGGGCGCCGAGCATGCGCTGGTGGTCTACGGCCGTGACGGCATGGACGAAGTGAGCCTGGGCGCCGCCACACTGGTGGGCGAACTGAAAAACGGCCAGATCACCGAGTACGAAATCCACCCCGAGGACTTTGGCCTGCCGATGGCGAGCAACCGCGCGCTCAAGGTCGAAACGCCCGAACAGTCGCGTGAGATGCTGATCGGGGTGCTCAAGGGCGAGCCCGGTGCCGCGCAGGACATCGTCTGCCTTAATGCAGGCGTGGCCCTGTACGCCGCCAACGTGGCCGAGTCCATCCAGACTGGCATTGCCAAGGCACGCGCTGCGATTGCCTCCGGCGCCGCGCTGGCCAAGCTGGAGCAGGTGGTCACCCGCACGCATGCGCTGGCCACAGCGGTCTGATACGGCGGCCTGACCCAGCCATGTGGCACGACCCGGGCATCTGGATCGCACTGGGCGTCTCTGCCCTGTTCATCGTGGCCGGGGTTGTGATGCACCGTGTGTTCACCCGCATTCTGAAACAGGGCTCCGCCGAGCCCACTGAAACCGACAAGGCAGCCCACCATGAGCAGTGACATCCTCAACAAGATCGTGGCCGTCAAGCACGAAGAAGTGGCCGCCGCCAAAAAGCGCCTGCCCTTTGACGCCATGCGCGCCGATGCCGAGAGCCGCGTGCTCACGCGCGACTTTGAAGGCGCGCTGCGCGCCAAGATCGCCAAGGGCCAGGCGGCCGTGATTGCCGAAGTGAAGAAGGCCAGCCCCAGCAAGGGCGTGCTGCGCGCCAATTTCGAGCCGGCCGACATCGCCCAGAGCTACATGGAAGGCGATGGCAAGGTCAGCGCGGCTTGCCTGTCGGTGCTGACCGACCGCCAGTTCTTCCAGGGCCAGCCCGACTACCTGAAGCAAGCCCGCGCCAGCACCACGCTGCCCGTGCTGCGCAAGGACTTCATGGTGGACGCGTACCAGATCTACGAATCGCGCGCGATGGGCGCTGATGCCATCCTGCTGATCGCGGCCTGCCTGGACGATGCCCAGATGGCCGACTTTGAAGCCATCGCCCGCAGCCTGGACATGGCCGTGCTGGTAGAGGTGCACGACCGCGCCGAGCTGGAGCGCGCGCTGAAGCTCAAGACCCCGCTGGTCGGCATCAACAACCGCAACCTGCGCACGTTCGAGGTCACGCTGGACACGACCTTGGGCATGCTCAAGGATGTGCCTGCGGACCGCCTGCTGGTCACCGAGTCGGGCATCCTGAAGCCTGCCGACGTGAAGACCATGCGCGACGCGGGCGTGCACGCCTTCCTGGTGGGCGAGGCCTTCATGCGCGCCGACGACCCCGGCCTGGCGCTGGCCAAGCTGTTTGCTTGACAGTGAACATTTACTATCTTTTTAATAGCTGCTAGCGCATATATCACCTGCGCTTCCAGCCCATTTCGCCATGAATCCCTCTGAAATGCCCGCTACGCAACTCCAGACGGCCCAGCCCGCTGACTGGCCGGTAGCCCCGGGCTGGCAGCCCTTGGTGGACGCGTTTTTTGCCGGCGCGCGTGGGCAGGCACTGCTCGCGTTTTTGCAGGCGCGGCTGCAGGCTGGGGCGGCGATTTTTCCGCACCAGCCGCTGCGTGCGCTGGAGCTGACGCCGCCCGAGGAGGTGCGCGTGGTCATCCTCGGGCAGGACCCGTACCACGGCCGGGGCCAGGCCGAGGGGCTGGCGTTTTCCGTCGCGCCGGGCGTGCGCCTGCCGCCCTCGCTGCAGAACATCTTCAAGGAGATGCAGCGCGACCTGGGGGTGGCCTTCCCCCCGTTCCCGAACCCGGGCGGCAGTCTGGTCAAGTGGGCCAAAAATGGCGTGCTGCTGCTCAACACCTGCCTGACGGTCGAAGAGGGCCAGGCCGCCAGCCATGCAGGCAAAGGCTGGGAGGAGCTGACCGACACCGTCATCCGCCACGTGGCCGAGGGGCCGCGCCCGGTGGTGTTCATGCTCTGGGGCTCGCACGCCCAGTCCAAGCGCGCGTGGATTCCCGCCGACCGGGGGCACCTGGTGCTCACCTCCAACCACCCCTCGCCGCTGTCGGCACTGCGCCCGCCGGTGCCTTTCATTGGCAACGGGCACTTTGGCAAGGCGCGGGATTTTCGCGCGCAGTACGGGTATTGAGCAGGGTTCGCAACACCACGAGTGCGCCATGACCGACGTAGACGTGGAAGCGCAGATCTTCGCCTTGCTCGCACAGCGCAAGCCGCACACGACGATCTGCCCGTCAGAGGTCGCCCGAGCTTTAGCTTCCGAGGGTGGCGCCTGGCGTCAGCACATGCCCCACGTCAGGCAGGTGGCGCAGGCTTTGGCACAGCAGCACCGCTTGCGCGTCACGCGCGGCGGTGTGCTGGTGGATGCCACGGCGCCCGGCGGCCCGATTCGCCTGGGACTCCCGGGTGATGACCCGCATAGCGAATAACCCACGACCAGGGCTACCATGGCTGCGGTAGCCGCTCCTTGAGTAGCTCCAGAAACGCCTGCGCCGCCACCGGCAGGCTGCGCCCGGCCAGGGTCTGGATCTCGATGTCGCGCAGGTCCATGCCGGGGTCGCTGATGGGCAGGGCCACGATGGCGCCTTCGGCCACCAGGTGGCGCACGGCGATCTCGCTGGCCACGGACAGTCCGCCGCCCAGCTGCACAAAGTTGACCACCGTCTTGGCGTGGTTGCTGATGAGCACGGCTTCGAGCTGCAGGCCGTGGCGGCTGCAGACGATGTCGATCATCTGGCGCACCGTGGTTTCGGCCGGGGGCAGAGCCAGCGGGTAGGCGGCCATCTGCGCTAGGGTCACGCTGCCTGCGCTGGCCAGCGGGTGGCCGGGCGGCAGCAGGGCCAGCACGGGGGCGCTCTGGCGGTAGGCCACGTCGATGTCCCTGTGCGGCGCGCGGCTGAAGCACAGGCCGATGTCGGCCGCGCCGCTGCGCACGGCGTCGGGCACCTGGGCGGTGGGCAGGGCGATCACGCTGAACTGCACCCCGGCATAGGTGCGCTGGAACTCCACGCACAGGCGTGGCACCAGCTCGTTGGCAAATGCGTCGGACGTGGCCAGGCGCACCTGCCCGGCACGCAGGCCCTGCAGCGCACCGATCTCGCCCAGCGCACGCTCGGCGTCCAGCAGGGTGCGGCGCGCGTGCACGGCCAGGATCTCGCCCGCCGCTGTCAGCACCATGCCGCGCGGGTGGCGCTCGAACAGGGGCGTGCCCAGTTGCGCCTCCAGCCCCGCGATCTGGCGACTCAGCGCCGAGGCGGCCACATGCAGCCGGGCCGAGGCCTCGGTGAGCGAGCCGCTCTGCGCCACGGCCAGAAAGTAGCGCAGGGTGGTGTCTTGCAGCAGGTGGGGGCGCATGGGTGACGGAGTCGGGAGCGAGGCTGGCAGTATGCGTCGGTTTGCCGTGGCGGCAAAGCAGCTTGCTGAAATGCTGGTGGTCAAGCAAGGCGCAGCTTCCTAAGATGGTTCCATCCTTTGTTGTGTCCGATTTCTTTGCGGGAGTGCTCTGTATGCGTCTACTTTCCTGGGGCCGTGGTGTCTGGGGCCTGGCTAGCCTTTTGGTGCTGGCGTCTGCCGCTCAGGCGCAAGCCAATTGGCCGGACCGCCCCGTGCGGGTGATCGTGCCCTTCCCGGCCAGCGGCGCGACCGACCTGGTGGCCCGCGTGGTCACCCAGCGCGTGGCGGCCGACCTGGGCCAGCAACTGGTGGTGGACAACAAGCCCGGCGCGGGCGGCACCCTGGGCACGGCCGAGGCGGCCAAGGCCGCGCCCGACGGCTACACCCTGCTGCTGACCACCAGCAGCACGCACGCCATCTCGCCGCACCTGATGCCCAAGCTGGCTTATGACCCGCGCAAGGACTTCACGCCGGTGGCCCATGTGGCCGACGCGCCCAGCGTGCTGCTGGTCACCAACTCGCTGCCCGTCAAGACCGTGGGCGAGCTGATTGCCTATGCCAAGGCCCACCCCGGCAAGCTCAACTACGCCACCAGCGGCAACGGCACCATCGTGCACCTGAACACGGCCGCCTTCAGCGCCCAGGCGGGTGTGGAGATGACGCACATCCCCTATAAGGGCACGGCGCTGGCCATCCCGGACCTGATCGCCGGGCAGACGCATGTGCTGTTTGACTCCCTGCCCACCGGCATGCCCCACGCCAAGGCCGGACGCCTGCGTGCCATCGCGGTGACCAGCGAAAAGCGCAGCACGCTGGCGCCCGAGCTGCCCACGCTGGCCGAGTCCGGCCTGCCCGGCTATTCGTCGGTGACCTGGTTTGGCGTGTACCTGCCTGCCGGGGCATCCCCCGCGCTGGTGGAGAAGGTGCACAAGGCCTTTGCCAAAGCCGTGCAGGCGCCCGAAGTGGCCGAGAGCCTGGCCAAGCTGGGCGTGGAGCCCGCTGCGCCGCGCACGCCCGCGCAGTTCGCCAGCATGGTGCAGGCCGACAGCAACCGCTGGGCGACGGTGATTCGCCAGCACAAAATAGCCCTGGAGTGACATCCCCCTGAGCGGCTTTGCCGCTTCCCCCTTCTCTCGAATGGCGTTGCCATTCGGGAAGGGGGACGACGCCCTCGGTGCGGGGCGGCCCTTCCTCGGCGTCCCTCGCTTTGCGCCGCGCCGGTTTCATGCAGCCCGCCCTGTGCGGGGCAACAGAGTCAGAACGCTATGAACACCCCATCCCTCGACTGGTCCCTTCCTTATTCTTCACACCGCAGTGCGGTCATGGGCCGCAATGTGGTCTCCACCTCGCAGCCGCTGGCCGCACAGGCGGGCCTGCGCATGCTGCTGGCGGGTGGCAACGCGGTGGACGCCGCCATTGCCGCTGCCATGGCGCTCACGGTGGTGGAGCCCACGGGCTGCGGGCTGGGCAGCGACGGGTTTGCCATCGTGTGGGATGGCAAGGAGCTGCACGGCCTGAACGCCTCGGGCCGCTCGCCTGCGGCGTGGACGCCTGAATACTTCGAGAAGCTGGGCGGAATCCCCGAAACCGGCTGGAACGCCGTCACCGTGCCGGGCGCGGTGTCGGCCTGGGTGGCGCTGTCCAAGCGCCTGGGCAAGCTGCCGTTTGCGCAGCTGGCGCAGCCCGCCATCGACTACGCGCGCAACGGCTTTCCGGTGTCGCCCACCATCGCCCGCCTGTGGGCGCTGGGCGCGGCCAAGCTGGGCGCACAGCCCGGGTTTGCCGAATGCTTCATGCCGAATGGTCGGGTGCCAAAGGCGGGTGAAATCTTCCGCAGTGAAGCCCATGCGCGCACGCTGGAGCTGATTGCCGAAACCGAGGGCGAGGCCTTCTACCGGGGTGTGATTGCCGAACGCATCGCCGCCCACGCGCAAGCCAACGGCGGCGCCATGACCATGGCCGACCTGGCCGCGCACCAGGCCGACTGGGTGGGCACCATCCAGCAGCGGTTTGGTGACTCGGTCATCCACGAGATCCCGCCCAACGGCCAAGGCATTGCCGCATTGATGGCGCTGGGCATGCTCGACGCGCATGGCATTGGCAAGCACCCGCTGGACGATGTGGAAACCGTCCACGCCAGCATCGAGGCCATGAAGCTTGCTTTTGCCGACCTGCACCAGTACAACGCCGACATTGACGCCATGCACGTCAAGCCCGATGCGCTGCTGCACCCCGACTACCTGCGCAGCCGCGCCGCGTTGATCGACACCACGCGTGCTGGCGACCCTGTCTACGGCGCGCCACGCCCCGGCGGCACGGTGTACCTGGCGGCGGCCGACGCGTCCGGCATGATGGTTTCGTTCATCCAGTCCAACTACATGGGCTTTGGCTCGGGCGTGGTGGTGCCGGGTACGGGCATCAGCCTGCAGAACCGGGGCCACGGCTTCAACCTGACTCCGGGCCACGCCAACCAGGTGGCGCCGCGCAAGCGCCCCTCGCACACCATCATCCCGGCCTTTGCCATGCATGCCGACGGCACGCCGCAGATGGCGTTTGGCGTGATGGGCGGCCCCATGCAAAGCCAGGGCCACACCCAGATGGCGCTGCGCGTGCTGCGCTACGGCCAGAACCCGCAGGCGGCGGCCGATGCGCCCCGCTGGCGCGTGACGGGTGGCAAGGGCGTGGCCGTGGAGCCAGGCTTTGACCCCGCCGTGGTCGCCGCGCTGCGCGCACGCGGGCACGAGGTGACGGTGGAAGAGGGCAACGGCGTGTTCGCCTTTGGCGGCGCCCAGCTGGTGCTGAAGAACGGCAACAGCTACATCGCCGGTTCGGACCCGCGCAAGGACGGGCACGCGGTGGCGTTCTGATCCATGCCGTAGGTAGCAGGTTTGGCGCTATTGAATGTGTAGCTGCTCAGGCATATTGCACTAGCGCTATCGGCTGTTTTGGCGCTTAACGTGTCTCGCGCACGGTCAGCCACGCGCTGGCTGCGCCGCTGAGCACGATGGCCGCGATGCCCGCCATCGACCACGCATCCGGCACATGGCGGTACACCAGCCAGCCTGCCAGCATGGCAAACCCGATCTGCGAATACAGAAACGGTGCAATCGTCACCGGCGTGGTGCGCGCATAGGCGTTGAGCAACAGCATGTGGCCCACCGCGCTCGACAGGCCCATAGTGAACATGCCCGCCCACATCCACGGGTCGCTCACCGGCTGCCAGAAGAACGGCACGCCCAGCGACACCAGCGCGGTGGCGATCCAGCTGGTGTAGAGCTGCGTGGTGGCGGGGCTCTCCTGGCCCGCCATCTTGCTGCTGAGTACCTGGTAGCCCGTGCCCGCAGCCAGCATGCACAGCGGCCACAGCAGTGCCCAGGTGAAGGCCTCGCCCCCGGGCCGTATGATGGCCAGCGTGCCCGCCAGCCCGGCTACCACCAGCAACCAGCGCAAAGGGCTCACAGGCTGGTGCAGCCACAGGGCAGCCACCACCGTGACACACAGCGGCACCGTCGCCACGATGGCCGTGAACTCTGCCAGCGGCAGGGCCGTGAGGCTGATGAAGCCGAACAGGCTGGTCATGGCGAACAGCGCGCCCCGCAGGGCCTGGAAGCGGGGCTGTGTGGTGCGCAGCGCCGAGCGCCCCGCGCGCTGCAGCACAAAGGCCGTGGTCAGCAGCGACTGGAACACGTAGCGCATCCACAGCGCCATGACGATGGGCACGCCCACGCTGACCAGCTTGCTCGCGGTGTCCAGCAAGGCAAAGAAAGCGCAGGCCACCACGGCCAGCGTGATGCCTGCCAGCGCCGCACGCCGGCGGGCTGCAGGGCTGGTCGACGACGCAGGGCCGGGGGGACTCACGGCGTGCCGCGCGCACGCTCCAGCAGCATGGCGTCGCCATAACTGAAGAAGCGGTACTGCTGCGCAATGGCGTGCCGGTACAGGCCCATGATGTGGGCGTAGCCCGCAAACGCGCTCACCAGCATCATCAGCGTGCTCTTGGGCAGGTGGAAGTTGGTGATCAGCACATCCACCACCTGGAATGCAAAGCCCGGTGTGATGAAGATGTTGGTGTCGCCCGAGGCCTGGCCCGTCTTCGCCCAGGATTCGAGTGTGCGCACGGTGGTGGTGCCCACCGCCACCACGCGGCCGCCGCGCTGGCGGCAGCGCTCCAGCGCGGCCAGCGTGGCCAGCGGAATCTCGTACCACTCGCTGTGCATCTGGTGCTCGGCCAGGTTCTCGGTCTTGCAGGGCTGGAAGGTGCCTGCGCCCACGTGCAACGTGACGCTGGCGCGTTCGATGCCGCGCGCCGCCAGGTCGGCCAGCACGCCTTCGTCAAAATGCAGCGCGGCCGTGGGCGCGGCCACGGCGCCGGGGTTGCGGGCAAACACGGTCTGGTAGCGCTGGCTGTCCTCGGCCTCGTCGGGGTCGTGGTCGGTGTTTTGCTGGCGCTCGATGTAGGGCGGCAGCGGCAGGTGGCCGTGGCGGTCCATCAGCTCCCAGGGCGATTCGCCTGCGGGGCCGTGCAGCGCAAAGCGGAACAGCGGGCCGTCCTCGGTGGGCCAGCGGCCCAGCAACTGCGCGTCAAAGCCGCCCGCCTTGCGGCCACCGGCCATGTGCACCACGCTGCCGGGCAGGGGCTTCTTGCTGACCTTCATGTGGGCCACGACTTCGTTACCCGGGTTGCCAGCCTCGGCGGGCAACACGCGTTCGATCAGCAGCTCCAGCTTGCCGCCGCTGGCCTTCTCGCCAAAGATGCGCGCCTTGACCACGCGCGTGTCGTTGAATACGAGCAGGTCGCCCTCGCGCAGCAGGCCGGGCAGCTCACGAAAGATGCGGTCCACCGGCTGCATGGCGCGGCCGTCGAGCAGGCGCGAGGCGCTGCGCTCGGGCGCGGGGTGCTGGGCAATGAGTTCGGGGGGCAGCGAGAAGTCGAAGTCGCTGAGGGTGAACACGCGGGGCGTGGAAGGGCCGCCGGAGGCGAGGGGCGCACTGGCTGCGCCGCTGGAGAGATCAGTCATCGTGCTTGAGGGCCGAACGGGCCCGTGCCAAGGTAAAAAATTGCGGAAGGCGCGATTGTCCCACGGGGCTGCAGCCCCTGCAGGCGCGGTGCTAGGGCGAGGTGGTGAATGCCACCGGTGCCGGTACGCTGTGCACCAGCCGTTGCACGTCATCGGCCTTGGCCAGGGTGGTGCCCGGGTGCAGCAAGGCGGCAGCGCCTGCGGCCACGCCCCAGCGCAGCGCCTCGGCGGGCGCATCGCCCCGGTCCAGCGCCCAGACCAGCGCGGCCAGAAAGCAGTCGCCCGCGCCCGTGGTGCCGGTGGTGGCGGGCACGTTGAGGGCGGGGGCTTGCCATACGCCCTCCCGCGTGGCCAGCACCGCGCCTTGTTCGCCCACCGACAGGGCCACGGTGTCGGCCGCGCCGCTGTGCACCAGCGACTGGGCAGCCGTGCACCAGTCGGCGGCGTGCTCCAGCGGCTGTTGCAGCAGGTCGCGCAGCTCGCGCAGGCTGGGTTTGACCAGCGCCACCCCGGCTTTCAATGCCGCCGCCAGCGGCGGGCCTGAGGTGTCAACGGCCACCCGCACGCCCTGGTCGGATACAGCGGATACAGCGCGTACCAGCTGGGCATAGAAGTCGTCGGGCGTGCCGGGCGGCAGGCTGCCGCTGGCAATGAGCCAGCGGGGTGGTGGGGCGTGGGTTGCCAGCGCATCCAGGCAAGCCTGCCACTCGCTGGCCTGCAGCGTGGGGCCGGGTAGCACAAACCGAAACTCCTGGCCCGTGGTAGTCTCGACCACTGAAAAGTTCTCGCGCGTGTCGCCCGCAATGCGCTGCAGCTGCGTGGGCACGCCCTCGTCGGCCAGCAGTTGTTGCACTTGGGCGCCCGCCGCGCCGCCCGCCAGGGCCCAGGCGCACACATCCGCGCCCAGGCGGTGCAGCACCCGCGCCACGTTGATGCCGCCACCGCCCGCAAACCGCCGCACCGGGCCGCAGCGCAGCTTGTGCGTGGGGGCCACGTGGTCGGTGGTGGTCGCCAGGTCGAGGGCGGGGTTGAGCGTCAGGGTGATCAGTGCGGGCATGGGCTACCAGACCTTGTCGGAGAACCCGGACCACAGCTCGTCCAGGTCGGGAAAGCGCCACCTCTCGGGGTCTTCGCGTGCCACGATCTTCTCGTTGCAGTCCGGGGCAGCCAGGTTCACCACCTCGGGCGGAATGCGCAGGTCGGACTTGGTGGAGAAGAACACCTTGACGATGGGAGTGGTGAGCGCGGTGGGCGATTGTTCCGTCACGATCCCGATGCGGCCCGAGGTCAGCCGCACCAGCGAGCCCACGGGGTAGATGCCGATGCTTTTGACAAACGCCTGGAAGATGCGCGCGTCGAAGTGGTCCTTGGTCCACTCGGCCATGCGGCGCAGCGATTCGGCCGGGTCCCAGCCGCGCTTGTAGGGCCGGTCGGAGGTGATGGCGTCGTACACGTCGCAGATGGCCGTCATGCGGGCGATCACGCTGATGCCTTCGCCCTGCAGCTTGTCAGGGTAGCCCGAGCCGTCCACCTTTTCATGGTGGTGCAGGCAGGCGTCCAGCACGGCGTCGGGCACGTTGCCGCCCTCCTTGAGCATGTGGTACCCCTCCACCGGATGGCTGCGCACCACGGTGAACTCCTGGTCAGTGAGCTTGCCGGGCTTGTTGAGCACTGCCAGCGGGATGGCTGCCTTGCCCAGGTCATGCAGCAGGCCCGCCATGCCAGCGAGCCGCTGCTGGTCGTCCTTGAGCTTGAGCTGCTTGGCCAGGGCCACCATGAGTGCGCACACCGCCACCGAATGCATGTAGGTGTAGTCGTCGGCCGTCTTCAGCCGCGCCAGGCTGATGAGTGCGCCGGGGTTGCGGGTGACGGAGTCGGAGATTTCTTCCACCAGGCTCTGTGCACTGGCCGAGTCCACTGCGCGGCCCATGCGGGCCTCGTTGAACATCGAGACCACCGCTTCCTTGGACTTGACGCAGATGGCGGCGGCCATCCTCAGCTCGCTGTGCATGTCCGCCGGTTGGCGGTCCCGCTTGGGGGGAGGAGGGGGTGAAGGCAGCGTCACCTTGATGGGGGGCAGGTCCTCCAGGCGGCTGAAGTCGGTCTCGATCTGCGCATCCACCTCTTCGCGCGACATCGACGCCGTGCCTGCGGCCACATCCAGGCCCTTGTCGGTGTCTATCCAGATTTCCTGAATGGCGGTGGCCTGGATGCGGGCGAGGTCCTTGGGGTCCTTGAGCAGGAACTTGGCCCGCCAGAAGGGGTGCTCCATCCACGAGCCGCAAAACTCGTGCAGGTACATGCCCAGGGTCAGGTGTTGGATTTGAATGCGCTTGAGCATGACGGGGCCCCGGACTCGAAAACACGCCGTGATCAGGCGTTAGCAATGGTAACCATGGTAGCCTTTTCAGGCTGCGATCTCCGCTCGTTTTCCCTAGCAAATTGCTCTCCATGCCCGCTGCCGCCCCTGCTCCCGCCAAACCCACTGCGCGCTCCGCCGTCCCGGCCGCGCGTGGCCAGGGTGCGGCCTCGGTGGCGCAGAAGGCGTTGCAAAAACTGGGCCTGCGCCGCGATATCGACCTGGCCCTGCACCTGCCCTTGCGCTATGAGGATGAAACCCGCATCACCCCGCTGGCCAACGCGCGCGACGGGCAAACGGTACAGATCGAGGCCACGGTCACTGCCAGCGAGGTGCAACTGCGCCCCCGCCGCCAGCTGCTGGTGCAGGTAGAGGATGACACCGGCAGCTGTGAGCTGCGCTTTTTCAGCTTCTACCCGTCGCACCAGAAGACCCTGGCCGTGGGCGCGCGCCTGCGCATTCGGGGCGAGGTCAAAGGCGGCTTCTGGGGGCGGCAGATGCTGCACCCGGCCTTCCGCGTGGCGGGTGGAGAGTTGCCTGCCGCTCTTACGCCCGTCTACCCCACCACCGCCGGACTGCCCCAACCCTACCTGCGCCGGGCCGTCGTCAGTGCGCTGACGCGGGTGGATTTGTCCGACACCCTGCCACCCGGCACAGAGCCACCGATGGCCCGGGTTTATGGCCCCAATGGCCTGCAGCGCAGGTTCAGCTTGCGCGAGGCGCTCACTTTTTTGCACCATCCCACGCCCGATGTGGCGCTGTCCACGCTGGAGGACCAGAGCCACCCCGCCTGGCAGCGGTTGAAGGCGGAGGAGTTGCTGGCCCAGCAGCTGTCCCAGCAGCAGTCGCGGCGCGAACGCGACATGCTGCGCGCGCCGGTGCTGCGGCCCCGGCGCAGCACCGACGGCGCCTTGCCATTGCACGAACAGTTGATGGGCGTATTGCCGTTTGACCTGACGGCGGCCCAGCGCCGCGTGGGCGAAGAGATTGCGGCCGATCTGGCCCGCCAGGTGCCCATGCACCGTCTGCTGCAGGGCGATGTGGGTTCGGGCAAAACCGTGGTGTCGGCCCTGGCCGCCTGCCTGGCCATGGACGCGGGCTGGCAGTGCGCGCTGATGGCACCCACCGAAATCCTGGCCGAGCAGCACTTTGCCAAGATGATCGGCTGGCTCGAACCGCTGCTGGCCGCACACGGCCGCAAGGTGGCCTGGCTGGTGGGCGGGCAAAAGAAGAAGGACCGTACTGCCATGCTGGCGCTGGTGGCCAGCGGCGAGGCGGCGCTGGTGGTGGGCACGCACGCCGTGATCCAGGACCAGGTGCAGTTCAAGAACCTGGCGCTGGCCATCATCGATGAGCAACACCGCTTTGGCGTGGCCCAGCGGCTGGCCTTGCGGCAAAAGTTGGCGGCCCACGGCATGGAGCCGCACATGCTCATGATGAGCGCCACGCCCATCCCGCGCACCTTGGCCATGAGCTACTACGCGGACCTGGATGTGTCGGTGATCGACGAGCTGCCCCCGGGCCGCACCCCCATCGTCACCAAACTGATCGCCGACAGCCGCAAGGACGAAGTGATCGAGCGCATCGGCGCGCAGGTGGAGGCCGGGCGGCAGGTGTACTGGGTGTGCCCGCTGATCGAAGAGAGCGAGGCGCTGGACCTCTCCAACGCCACCGCCACGCACGCCGACCTGAGCGAGGCCCTGCCCGGCGTGATGGTCGGGCTTCTGCACTCGCGCATGCCCACGGCCGAGAAGAAGGCCGTGATGGCGCTGTTCACCAGCGGCCAGATGGGCGTGCTGGTCAGCACCACCGTGATCGAAGTGGGCGTGGATGTGCCCAACGCATCGCTCATGGTCATCGAGCACGCCGAGCGTTTTGGCCTGAGCCAGCTGCACCAGCTGCGCGGCCGGGTGGGGCGGGGCGCGGCGGCGTCGGCCTGCGTGCTGCTGTACGCCACCAACGACAGCGGCCGCGTGGGCGAAACGGCCAAGGAGCGCCTGCGCGCCATGGCCGAGACCAACGACGGCTTCGAGATCGCCCGGCGCGACCTGGAAATCCGCGGCCCCGGCGAGTTTCTGGGTGCGCGCCAGTCGGGCGATGCGCTGCTGCGTTTTGCCGACCTGGCCACCGACACCCATCTGCTCGAATGGGCGCGCGAACTGGCGCCGCAGATGCTGGATCGCCACCCCGAATTGGCGGCTCGGCATGTTGCGCGGTGGTTGGGTGGAAAATCGGACTATCTCAAGGCCTGAGGCGCTCGCAACTACTGTGTGTCAATGGATTTCGATGAGAGGTGCGGACAGCACGGTAAGTGCCTAGAATTGCTGGATGGACGCACAGCCCCTTTTCATTAGTTTGCACGACGAGTCTGGTGGATATGAGATATCCCCGGACAGAGTGCCCTTGGCAGTCTTGCGAACTTTTGTGAAAGACGTGGAGGATTTCCTTCGAGGAGATGGCTCCGAAGTGGATCTACAGGCGCTGGATGTAGGGGTGGTCAAAGGCTCCCTGGCGATCCAGACTGCTCCTGTGTCTTCGCCAGGCCTTCTGCGGGATCTGCTTCAGCTTGCTGCCTCCGAGCGTTTGGATGGCCTCGACAAAAAGCGTCGGGAAGTAGTGGAGCGGTGGCAGAAGCTCGCGCGGGGGGCGCGTCGCTGCGTTTTTCGAATTACCGCCCCAGGCATTCCGCAACGGGACATCAGCATCAGTGCTGCTACTGATTTCCACGCGGACGACGCAGACCAATGGGTCCAGGTTGAGCGTTACTTGCAGGGTGAGATTGTCGAAATGGGCGGACTTAAAAAAGTCAATGCACATATTCGTTTGCCCGATGGCACTTTGATTCCGGTGGAATCGGATCGCGAGTTCTTTCGCAGCGATACTGTGAATCGCCTCTACAAGGTCGCTATGGCTCGCATCAGTGCAGAGTACAACGTGGTGACGCGAAAGTACCGCAATGCGCGATTGCTCGGTTTTGAAGAGCATCACCAGACTTTGGACGAGGCGCAGTTACGTCGGTTGACGGAGCGAGGAGCGAAGGCTTGGCGGGACGTGCCTAATGCGAGCGGTTGGGTGGACTCCTTGCGGGGAGGTCCAGCTTGATCTCGATTCTTCTGGATACGAGTTACTTGATCACGCTGGCCGATCCAGGGCGCGCGCACCACGAGACGGCCAAGCGTTATCTGCGCGAGGCCTTGGCTCAAGGCTGTCCCTTGTACTTGTCTGCCGTGGTCGCGTCAGAGTTCCAAGTAGGACAACCTGTGAGCGACCTCCCTTTGCGCAATTTTCATGTATTGCCCTTCAATATTGACCACGCTATGACCTCCGGTAATTTCATGCGTGTGCTGTCGCGCGATACTGGCGACGACCGGGTGGCAGTCAAGGACGACGTCAAGTTGCTGGCGCAGATGGTGTGTGAGTCCATCACGCACATCCTCACTGAAGATTCAAACACCCTGGTCAAGTACCTGGGAAGACTCCGCGACCAGGGTCAAGCATCTGCGCAGGCAATTGTCCTAGCGGAAGGTTTTGATGCTGCCTGGTTCAATGGGGGACAAAAGCAACTCCTGGATGAATAGCACTCTTAGCAGTTCACCATGACCCTCACCGAACTCAAGTACATCGTTGCGGTGGCCCGCGAGAAGCACTTCGGCCATGCGGCCGATGCCTGCTATGTGTCGCAACCCACGCTCTCGGTGGCCATCAAGAAGCTGGAAGAAGAGCTGGACGTGAAGCTGTTCGAGCGCAGCGCGGGCGAGGTGACGGTGACGCCGCTGGGCGAAGACATCGTGCGCCAGGCGCAAAGCGTGCTGGAGCAGGCGGCGGCCATCAAGGAAATCGCCAAGCGCGGCAAGGACCCGCTGGCCGGGCCGCTCACACTGGGCGTGATCTACACCATCGGCCCCTATCTGCTGCCCGAACTGGTGCGCCAGTCCATCACGCGCACCCCGCAGATGCCGCTGATGCTGCAGGAGAACTTCACCGTGAAGCTCCTGGAGATGCTGCGCACGGGCGAGATCGACTGCGCCATCCTGGCCGAGCCCTTCCCCGACACTGGCCTGGCCATGGCGCCGCTGTATGACGAGCCTTTCATGGCTGCTGTGCCCAGCACGCACCCGCTGGCATCCAAGAAGTCCGTCACGGCTGCTGAACTCAAGAACGAGACCATGCTGCTGCTGGGCGCGGGCCATTGCTTTCGCGACCACGTGCTGGAGGTGTGCCCCGAGTTCGCGCGTTTTGCGAGCAATGCCGAGGGCATCCGCAAGTCGTTCGAGGGCTCGTCGCTGGAGACCATCAAGCACATGGTGGCCGCCGGCATGGGCGTGACGCTGGTGCCCCGCCTGTCGGTGCCCCGCGATGCGCTGCTCACCGTGTCGCGCCGCCGCAAGAGCGACGAGACCTACATCCGCTACCTGCCCATCCGCGAGGAAGACGGCGGCCCGCCGCCCATGCGCCGCGTGGTGCTGGCCTGGCGCCGCAGCTTCACCCGTTATGAAGCCATTGCGGCCCTGCGCAATGCCATCTATGCGTGTGAACTGCCGGGTGTGACGCGACTGTCCTGACTGCGTCAGGACTCTGATTCGCGGCGGAGGATCGGCGCTACACTCGCGCCGCCCCTGCGCAGGTCCACACGGCCTGGGCAGGCGATGCTCCCTCCTCGGCACCCTCCGCCCATCGGCGGTCGGTGCCTTTGCCCCCACAAGAGGTTCCTATGAAAACGCTTTGGCTTACCGCCACGCTGGCCGCTGCCCTGACGGCATGCTCCACCCCCGCCACTCCGCCTGCCACCCAGACGTTGAAGAAGCCCGCACTCGACCGCATTGCGGCGGCGCCTGCGGCAGCAACGGCGGCGGACTTCCGCCAGTTCCTGGCGCTGGCCGCGCAGATGCAGCCGCAGCTGCAAACTGCCGTGTCGGCGTATCTGGCCCACAAGCCCCTGGCGGGCGATGACCTGGTCAACATCAGCCGCCTGCTGGGCCTGCACAACCGGCTGCGCAACCAGGCGGCGGTGATCGACGCCACCGCGAAGATGGTGGCCATTCCCACCGTGCGCGCCGACAAGGTGCCGCCGCATGAAGACAAACACACCATTGCGTTTGGCGCCCTGGTAGAGGGCATGGCCAAGGACTTTGGCCTGCAGTACCGCAATGTGGACAACCGCATCTTTGAGGTGAAGCTGCCCGGCAGCGGCCCTGAGGAGTTCGGCATCCTCACACACGCCGACGTGGTGCCGGTGGTGGCCGACGAATGGGTGTTGGATGACGGCACCCGGCTCGACCCCTTCAAGCTGACCCGCGTGGGCGGCAACCTGTATGGCCGGGGCTCCATCGACGACAAGGGCTCCATCGCCACCGTGCTGTTCGCGATGAAGGCCGTGAAGGACAGCGGCCTGCCGCTGGTGCGCACCATTCGCCTGATGATCGAAACCACCGAAGAAACCGGCGGCGACGCGATGAAGTACTACCGCGCCAAGACCGCGCTGCCCGAGTACAACATCGTGCTCGACAGCAAGTACCCGGCCGTGGTGGCCGAAAAGGGATCGGGTGCACTGCGCGCCTCGTTCCCGCTGCCACCGACTGCCAACCCGGGCGCTACGGCTATCATCGCCATGGCGGGCGCCGCATCGGCCAACGCCGTGCCCCAGACGGCCACCGCCCGCCTGCAGGGCGGCAACCTGGCCGACGTGGCTGCGCGGCTCAACGCGGCGAAGGGCGCCTTTGTCGCCAAGTACCAGCCGCAAGGCGGCGCCTTCAGCATCGACGTGGCGCAGGACGGCGGTGCGGTGGTGGTGAAATTGACGGGCGCATCGGCCCACGGATCGCGCCCCGAAGAAGGCGTGAACCCGCTGCCGCGCCTGGCGCTGTTCCTGAAGGAGTCGGGCCTTGCGCTGGCACCCAACGGCTACGCGCAGGCCGTGCGCTACCTGACCGACCTGTACGGCACCGACTACCTGGGGCGCACGATGGGCCTGACCTACAGCGATGACTTCATGGGCCCGCTCACGATGTCGCCCAACCTCATCCGTGAAAAGGACGGCAAGGTCGATGTGCTGGTGAACGTGCGCATGCCCCGTGGGAGCACGCCCGAGGCGCTCACGCAGGCCACGTCGGCCAAGATCAAGGCCTGGGGCGCCCAGGCCGGTGTGGCGGTGGAAGTGGACCACCAGCAGGGCAATTGGATGGCGCGCGACCCCAAGGGCGCCTGGCTGGCCACGCTGCTCAACACCTTCGGCGACACCACTGGCCTCGAAGCCAAGCCCGTGCCCACGGCCGGCAGCACCACCGCCAAGCTGATGCCCAATGCCATCAACTTTGGCCCTGCCATGCCGGGCAAGAAGTACACGGCCCACAACGCCAAGGAGTTCAAGGAAGTGGCGGACCTGGATGCCGATATGCAGATGTTCACCGAGATGCTGGTGCGCATCGGCAACTTGCCGAAGATGCAATAAACCAGCCGATGGGGGCGCCCGCGCTGGTTTCTTGACCCTGGTCCAAGGCATCGGCCTTGGCTGACACAGGGGCGCTGCGGCTTGCGCTACAGTGTTTGAGGACCCCGCACAGCGCGGGGTGTTTCATGTTTTCCGCACGGAAGGAACCTCCCCCATGGCCAAAGCTCCTGGCAAAGCCGCATCCGGCAAAACCTCTGCCCCCAGCATCAACATCGGCATCAGCGACAAAGACCGCGCTGCCATCGCCCAAGGCCTGTCGCGCCTGCTGGCTGACACCTACACCCTGTACTTGACGACCCACAACTTCCACTGGAACGTGACGGGTCCCATGTTCAACACGTTGCACACCATGTTCATGGCGCAGTACACCGAACTGTGGAACGCGGTGGACCCGATTGCCGAGCGCATTCGCTCGCTGGGCCACGTGGCCCCGGGCTCTTATGCCGAGTTTGGCAAGCTGGCCACCGTACCTGACGCACCGGCCAAGCCGCCCAAGGCGATGGACATGGTGCGCGTGCTGGTCGAGGGCCATGAGGCCGTGGCCCGCACCGCGCGCAGCCTGTTCCCCCTGGCCGACAAGGCCAGCGACGAGCCCACGGCCGACCTGCTGACGCAGCGCCTCACGGTGCATGAGCAGACGGCGTGGATGCTCCGCTCGCTGCTGGAAGAATAAAAAGGCCAGTTGCACCCGCCTGCGTTGCCCGAAGTCCGGCGTAGCCAGCGCGGGCGCAGGGGGCACCAGGGTGCAAAAGGGCGCCTTGTCCTACACGGCGCGGCACGGCCGCCTGCACATGATGCGTGTTTGGGCCATGTCCTCTCTTCGCTGGGTGGCATGGCGGCTCAACCCCCCTCTGATGTATGCGAATCCTGTACGTTGAAGACCATCCGGAGCTGCGCGAGACCATTGGCATGCTCATGGAAGGTGAAGGCCGGACGGTCACGCCCTGCGCCTCTGCCGAGGAGGCGATGGCCCTGGATGCTGGCGACCCCTTTGACGTGCTGGTGACCGATGTCAGCCTGCCCGGCCTCTCGGGCACGGACCTGGCCCGCCAGCTGCTGGCGGACGATCCGCAGCGCTGGGTGGTGCTGTGCTCCGGCTACGAACTGGGCAGCCATCCAACCCAATGGGGCCCGAATGTGCGCGTCTTGCTCAAGCCTTTCGAGCTGGAAGAGCTGGAGCAACTCCTGACTTCCATTCATACCGCGCTGGCTGCAGCCGCCGGTTAGGAGAGGCCAACAAAACTCTTCTGGCGTCGTTGCTGTGTCTTGTCGTACTGCTCGTACTGCCTGCGACACAGCGCCTAGCCAGAACCGCTTCGCTGAGTTTTGTTAGCCGCTCTAAGTCTGACGGGCGGCCACCGCTCGGGTTTCCTGCCTTCCTCTTTCCTTCTTCCCCATCGCGCCTCCCTGGACCCTGAAGGTCTGAGACGTGTGATGGGGCTGCGCTGCGTCAACTGCGGGGGCTGCGTGCGGGCGCGTGGCGTGGCAACGTCACCCGAAAGCTCGTCACATCGTTGTGTGACCGGGCCTCGATGGTTCCATGGTGGGCCCGCACGATCTGGTGCGCAATGAACAACCCCAGCCCCAGCCCCTGGTGGCGGCCCGGCTCGCGCTCGCCGCCCCGGAACGGGTCAAACAGATGTGGCAGCAGCCCGGCGGGAATGGTGCCGCCGTTGGACACCGTGATGCTCACCTCCTCGGGGCGGGAACCGTCCACCGCAATGCGCACCGGGTGGTCGACGCTGCCGTGGTGCAGGGCGTTGCCCACCAGGTTGGTGACCACCTGGCACAGGCGCTCGGCGTCCCAGGTGCCGGCCAGGTCCCCCGCGAGCGTGGAGTTGATGGGGCGCTCCGGGTGGCTGGTCGCCACCTCATCCAGCGTACGTTGCACCAGCGTTTGCATGTGGGCAGGGCCCAGTTGCAGGGCCAGCCCGCCCGCCTGGCGGATGCGGGTCACGTCCAGCAGGTCTTCGATCATGTGGCCCATGCGCTGGCTCGCGCCCAGCACCCGGTCGGCCATCAGTGCGGCCTTGTCGGGCGGCGGCTGGCGCTTGAGCACGGTGGCCGCCGCGACGATGGACTGCAGGGGGGTGCGCAGGTCGTGGCTCAGCACGGCCATGAACATTTCGTTGATGCGCAACGCCTCGGTGCGCGCGCGCAGCTCGTGCGCCAGTGCCTGCTTGCGCCGGTGCAGTTCAAAGAACACGCTCGCTTTGTTGGTGAGCATGTGCGGGTCGATGGGTTTGTACAGAAAGTCCACCGCCCCGCTCTCGTACCCCCGGAACTGCCAGTTCTGCTCGCGCGATCCCGCCGTCATGAAGATGAGCGGAATGTGCCGGGTGCGTTCGCTGCCCCGGATCAGCTCCGCCAGCTCAAAGCCGTTCATCTCGGGCATCTGCACGTCCAGCAAGGCCAGGGCTACATCGTCGTGGGCCAGCAGCAGTTCCAGGGCTTCGGGGCCCGACTGGGCCTTGAGGATGTCCAGCCCGTCGCGCTGCAGCAGCGCCTCCAGGGCGATGAGGTTTTCCTCAACATCGTCAACGAGCAGGCATTTGGTGCGGTCGGTCTGGGGCATGGGCGGTGGGGAGGGTGGGTGGGGTTCTCAAAAAGGGACGCATGCGCCCGGGTCAAAGCTGCTGGCGCTGGTGCAGGTCCGCCAGCAGTCTTGCAATGCCTTCAGGGGGCAAGATGTGGTCCACCGCCACGACCGCGAGGGCCGCCTGCGGCATGGTGGGCATGCTGGCGCTGGCAGGGTCTTGCACGATGGTGAGGCCGCCCGCCGCCTGAATGGCTTGCAGGCCGTGCACGCCGTCTTCGTTGGCACCCGACAGCAGAATGCCCACCAGCCGCTGGCCATAGTGGTCCGCCGCCGACTCGAACAGTACGTCGATGGCGGGGCGCGAAAAATGCAGGGGAGGGTCCACCGATAGCCCCACATGCGGGCCCTGGGGCCCCGCATCAACCAGCAGGTGGTAGTCCGGTGGCGCAAAGCTTGCCGATCCAGGCGTGATGGCATCCTTGTCCTGCGCCTCGCGCAGCGGCAGGGCGCAGCGGGGCTGAAAAATCTCCACCAGCAGGCTGCGCCGGTCCCGGGGCAGGTGCAGCACCACCAGCACCGCCGCCTGCAGCGTGGCGGGCAGCGCGGGCAGCAGTTCCATTAGGGCGTCAATACCGCCCGAAGACCCGCCCACCACGATGGCGGCGTAGCCCCCGGGGGGCACTGGCCTGGGTGCGCGGTCGGCGCTGCTCACAGCCCGGCCTTCTTGCGGTAGATGCGGTCCTGCAGCACGAAGTCGTCGAACGCGTCGGTGTGCGCCGAAAACCGCAGCGACTCCTTGGAGCCCAGGCCCAGAAACCCCCGGTGGCACAGCGACTCGCGGAACAGCCCCAGGGCGCGGTCCTGCAGGTCGCGCTCGAAGTAGATGAGCACATTGCGGCACGACACCAGATGGACTTCGGCAAACACGCTGTCGGTGGCCAGGCTGTGGTCGGAGAACACCATGTGCTCACGCAGACCCTTGTCGAACACCACGCGGCCATAGGCAGCGGCGTAGTAGTCCGACAACGAGCTGCGGGCGCCGGAGCGCGCATGGTTCTCGGTGAACGCCGCCACCCGCGACACGTCGAACACGCCCGACTCGGCGGCGCGCAGCGCGTGCGGGTTGATGTCGGTAGCGTAGATCAGGGTGCGGTCCAGCAGGCCTTCTTCCTGCAGCAGGATGGCCAGCGAATACACCTCCTCCCCCGCGCTGCATCCGGCCACCCAGACCTTGAGCGATGGGTAGGTGCGCAGCAGCGGCACCACCTCCTGGCGCAGCGCCTGGAAGTAACTCGGGTCGCGGAACATGTCGCTCACCTGCACGGTGAGGTATTCGAGCAGCGCAGGGAACACGGCGGGCTCGTGCAGCACGCGGTCCTGCAGCTGCGACAGCGTCTTGCAGTCAAACTGCACCAGCGCCGACGCCAACCGCCGCTTGAGCGACGCCTGCGCGTAGCCCCGGAAGTCGTAGTGGTAGCGGTGGTAGATGGCATCGATCAGCAGGCGCTGCTCGATGTCGGCGGTGCGGGCCTTGCGGTGCGGCATGGCGGGGCCTACTTGGGCATCCACACCCGCACCAGGGACAGCAGCTTTTCCACGTCCAGCGGCTTGGCGATGTAGTCATTGGCCCCGGCGGCCAGGCATTTTTCCTGGTCGTCCTTCATGGCCTTGGCGGTCAGCGCAATGATGGGCAGGCGGCGCCACTCGGGGCGGCTGCGGATCTCGCGCATGGCGGTGTAGCCATCCATCTCCGGCATCATGATGTCCATCAGCACCAGGTCGATGGCGGGCTGGCCGCCGCTGCCTGCGCGCTCCAGCGCCTGCAGTGCCTCCAGGCCGTTGCGCGCAATCTCCACGCGGATGCCGGTGGGCTCCAGGATGCTGGAGAGCGCGAACACGTTGCGCACATCGTCCTCCACCACCAGCACGTTGCGGCCTTCCAGGGCGGTCTCGCGGTTGCGGGCCACCTGCAGCATCTGGCGGTGCTCGGCCGACAGCTCCGACTCCACCTGGTGCAGGAACAGTGTGACTTCGTCGAGCAGCCGCTCGGGGGAGCGCGCGTCCTTGATGATGATGGACTTGGAGAACCGGCGCAGTTGCTGCTCCTCGTCGCGTGACAGGGCACGGCCCGTGTACACAATGACGGGCGGGAAGGAGACGCCGTCCTGCTCCGTCATCTGCTGCAGCAGCTCGTAGCCGCTCAGGTCGGGCAGGTTCAGGTCCATCACCATGCAGTCGAAGGTAGAGCCGCGCAGGTGCGCCAGCGCCTCAGCCGCCGTGCCGGCGCCCACGATCTCCACGTCGTCGTTGGTGAGCAGGTGGCGCACGCTCTCGCGCTGGCGCTCGTCGTCTTCCACCACCAGCACGCGCCGCAGGTTCTGGGTGAACTTGGCTTCGAGCCGCTGCAAGGCATGCACCAGTTCGTCGCGCTTGACGGGTTTGAGGGCGTAGCCCACGGCCCCCCGGCCCAGGGCCTCTTGGGAGTAGTCGGCCACCGAAACCACGTGCACCGGGATGTGGCGCGTGGCCGGGTTGCGCTTGAGCTGGTCGAGCACGCCCAGGCCCGAAAAGTCGGGCAGGTTCACGTCCAGCACGATGGCGCTGGGCAGGCTGTGTATCGCATAGGCCAGGCCGTCGGCCGCGTTGTGGGCCAGGTGGCAGTCAAAGTCCATCTCCCGCGCCAGGTCGCTCAGGATCTGCGCAAAGCGCACGTCGTCCTCGATCACCAGGATGCTGCGCGCGCCCGCACGGCGCGGGGCTGCGGTCGCAACCGGGGCCGCCACGGGTGGCAACGCGGGGGCCGTAGGAATCGGTGCGACGACCGGTGCCGCCGCATGGGCTGGAGCAGGTGCCGCCAGCGGCGCTGCGGGGGCCGCTTCCGGCGACGGGGGCACCAGCTTCTGGGGCAGCACCAGGGTGAAGACGCTGCCTTCGCCCGGCGTGCTGTGCACGTGGATCGATCCGCCCAGCAGCTGCGCCAGGTCGCGCGAGATCGACAGGCCCAGGCCCGTGCCGCCGTATTTGCGGTGCGTGCTGCCATCGGCCTGGCGGAAGGCTTCGAAAATCAGCTCCTGCTGGTGCGCCGGGATGCCGATGCCCGTGTCCTTCACGGCGAACGACAGGGTGTCGTCCGGGTTGCGCGACACATGCAGCGCCACCGAGCCCTTTTCGGTGAACTTGAGCGCGTTGGACAGCAGGTTCTTCAGCACCTGTCCCAGGCGCTGCGGGTCGGTGTCCAGCGTGGCGGGGGCGTCGGGGGCGACGGTGGCCGTGAGCGTCAGGCCTTTCTCCTGCGCCAGCGGGCGCAGCGGGTCGATGAGGGTTTGCAGGGCCTTGGACAGCGTCACCGTTTCTACCGACACGGTGGCCTGGCCGGCCTCGATCTTGGACAGGTCGAGGATGTCGTTGATGAGGGCCAGCAGGTCGTTGCCTGCCGCGTAGATGGTCTGCGCGTACTTCACCTGCTCGGCGCTCAGGTTGCCCGGCTTGTTGTCGGACAGCAGCTTGGCCAGGATCAGGGTGGAGTTGAGCGGTGTGCGCAGCTCGTGGCTCATGTTGGCCAGGAATTCGCTCTTGTACTGGCTGGCCAGCTCGAGCTCGCGGGCCTTGTCCGTCATGGCGCTTTGGGCGCGCAGAAGTTGTTCGCGCTGGTATTCCAGCTGCTGGGTCTGCGCCTCCAGGTGGGCGTTGGTCTGCTCCAGCTCGGTCTGCTGCACCTCCATCTGGGCCTGCGACTCTTGCAGGATGCGGCTTTGCTGCTCCAGCTCCTCGTTGCTCACGCGCAGTTCTTCTTGCTGGGTCTGCAGCTCTTCGGACTGGCGCTGGGTTTCTTCCAGCAAGGCCTCCAGACGGTTGCGGTCAATGCCCGCGCGAATCGCCACCGCCAGGATGCCCGAGGCGCGCTCCATCAGGGTGCGCTCAGGCTCCGTCAGCGGGCGATGAAAGCCCAGCTCGATCACGGCAAAGACTTCGCCGTTCTCGATGGCGGGTGCCAGCAGCAGTTCGGTCGGTGCGGACTGGCCGGTGCTGGACGACACCATCAGGTGCCCGGCGGGCACATCGCGCACATGCAGCATCTGGCGCGAGCGCGCCACCTGGCCCACCAGGCCCTCGCCGGGCAGCAGGCGCTGCTCCAGCCGCTCGCGGGGCAGGGCGTAGCCCCCAAACAGGGTGAGTGCGCCATTGCAGTCGGCCACGTAGCCCGCACCCACGGCGGCGCGCAGGTACTGCGCCAGGTATTCGAGTGTGAGCTGGCCCAGGTCTTCCAGCCGGTGGTCGCCCTGGATGCGCTGGCTCAGCCCGTTGAGGCCGGCCGCCACCCAGGACTGCTGCGCCTTGAGGCGGTACTCCCGCGCATTGGCGGCGGCCGACAGGCAGATGAGCACCAGCAGCACGAACGAGCCGCCCCAGGAGTAGTAGGTGGACATGGCCGCAGCCTCCACCCATTGTTTGCGGTCGCTCTCCAGCTGCTGGTTCAGCAGCGTGGACAGGTCCGACGCCAGGTCGCGGATGCGGTCCATCAGCACGCGGCCGGCATCATTGCGGGTCACGGCCACGGCGGCTTCCTGGCCCTTGGAGCGGCGCAGTTCAATGGTCTCGCCCAGCTCGCGCAGTTTTTCGTGGCGCAGGTCGTCGATCTGCAGCACCAGGCGCCGCTGCACGGCGCTGTCGTCCGTCAGTTCCTTCAGGCGCGCCATGTTGCGCTCCATGGCGCTCAGCGACAGGTTGTAGGGCTGCAGGTAGGTGTCGTCCCCCGTCAGCAGGTAGCCGCGCTGGCCGGTCTCGGCGTCCTTCAGCGAGGACACGAACAGGTTGAGGTGGCGCATGGTCACCGTGGTCTCGTCCATGGCTTCCACCGCTTGCGCGCGCACCTGGGCGGTGCGGAAGTTCACCAGCGCGATCAGCACGGTGGCGAGGGCAGCAATCACAAATCCCACCAGCATTCCGCGGGGGACAGCAAAACGCGTGGCGGCCTGGGAGGTCGATGTATGGGGCATGCGTTGGTGCCCCAAAAAGGGCGGGTGCGTTGGGGGAGGACCGGAGACTGTAACGGGTTTTACGCGCCAGTAGGGCGCTGTTACTCGGCCTGCGGGCCGCACCAGCAGTTGGCGGCGCTGCTGCTACATTCGGTGCGCCCGTGGGTTGCCACCCGCCGCAGCGCCTTGCTGCCGGGCCTGCTCTTTCTGCATCCGATCGTCCCGCCATGTCGCCGCAATCTGTCTCTGCCCGCAGCCGTTTTTCGCTCTATCTCGACCTGATCCGCTGGGACCGCCCTGCGGGCTGGCTGGTGTGCCTGTGGCCCACGCTGAGTGCGCTGTGGATTGCGGCTGACGGGTTTCCGGGCTGGCACCTGCTCATCGTGTTTGTGCTGGGCACCATCCTCATGCGCAGCGCGGGCTGCTGTGTGAACGACGTGGCCGACCGCGACTTTGACAAGCACGTCAAGCGCACGGCGCAGCGCCCGGTGACCACCGGTGCGGTGTCGGTGAAGGAGGCGCTGGGCCTGGGCGCGGTGCTGGCGCTGGTGTCTTTTGGCTTGGTGCTCACCACCAACGCTGCCGCCATCGCGTGGTCGGTACCCGCCGTGCTGGTGGCCATTGCCTACCCGTTCACCAAGCGCCTCATTTCCATGCCGCAAGCGGTGCTGGGCATTGCGTTCAACTTTGGCATCGTCATCGCGTTTGCCGCTGTGCAGGGCAGCGTGCCCGCGGTGGCGTGGTGGATGTGGCTGGGCAACATGTTCTGGGTGCTGGCCTACGACACCGAATACGCGATGGTGGACCGCGACGACGACCTGAAGATCGGCATCAAGACCTCGGCCATCACCCTGGGGCGGCTGGATGTGGCCGCCATCGGGGTGTTCTATCTGCTTTTTTTGGGAATTTGGGCGGTAGCGCTACAACCATATGCCCTTGGTGCTATTTTTTATGTAGCGCTTGCGGTGGCGTTGGCCCAGGCCATGTGGCACTTCACGCTGATCCGCACCCGCACCCGCGAGGGCTGCTTCAAGGCGTTCCGCATCAACCACTGGCTGGGCGCTACAGTGTTTGCCGGCATTGCAGGCAGTTATCTTGTGCGTGCAATGCTCATCAATTGATAGCGGCCAGCGCTTGATCGACTAGCGCTACCGCCCCAAAACATCAAGATCCGAACTCGTTGCCCAATTCGTTGGCACGTTTTTCGGCCGCGCGCATGGCGGCCTCGAACGCCTGCGATACGCCGCTGGCTTCCATCGACTGCAGGGCCGCGTAGGTAGTGCCGCCCTTGGAGGTGACGCGTTCGCGCAGCACGGCGGGGGATTCGTCGGAACGGCGGGCCAGCTCGGAAGCGCCCACAAACGTGCCCACGGCCAGCTGGTGCGCCTGCGCTTCGGTCAGGCCCATGCCCGCGCCAGCGCGCGTCATGGCTTCGAGGAAGTAGAAAACATAGGCCGGGCCCGAACCCGACAGGGCGGTGACGGCGTCCAGCTGGGTCTCGTTCTCCACCCACAGGAATTCGCCGGTAGACGCCATGATGGCCTCCACGCTCTGGCGCTCGGCCGGGGTCACGGCGGGACGGGCGTAGATCGCGCTCATGCCCTTGCCCACCAGCGCGGGCGTGTTGGGCATGGTGCGCACGATGCGCTCGGTGGAGAGCCACTGGGCGATGCTGTCAGAGCGAATGCCCGCCGCCACGCTCAGGTGCAGGGCTTGGGGGGTGTGCGCCTTGGCCTGTGAGGCGGCGTCCTTGAAGGTCTGGGGCTTGACCGCCCAGACCACGATGCTGGCGCGCTGCAGTGCGGGGCCTGCCTCGGGTTGTGCCGTGAGGCCGAAGTTCTTGAGCAGCGCCTCGCGCGTGGGGGCGTAGGGCTCCACCACCTCGATCTGGCTGGCCGGGTGGCCCTGGCGAATCAGCCCGCCAATGATGGCGCTGGCCATGTTGCCACCGCCGATGAAGGCGATGGTGGGAAGGGCAGGGGATGCGGCGGTTTGGCTCATGGGACGACAGGGTGGCAACAACAGGGGCCACGATGGTAGCGCCGCCGCGCTGCCATCCGGCGCGCGGCGGGTTCAATCGGCTGTCGTTTGGCGAACGGCGTGTTCCCAGTTCACCATCAGCTCCTGTGCACGCGCGCTGCTGAGCGTGGGCACAAAGCGGCGGTCGGCGCGCCACAGCCGCGAGAGTTCATCCGTGCTGCGGTACACGCCGCTCGACAGCCCTGCCAGGTAGGCCGCGCCCAAAGCGGTGGTCTCGATGACCGCGGGCCGGACCACTGGGATGCCCAGCAGGTCGGCTTGGAACTGCATCAGCAAGTCGTTGATGCACGCGCCGCCGTCCACGCGCAGCTCGCTCACCGGGGCGCCGCCGGCGGCCACGGCGTCGCGGCTCATGGCCAGCAGCAGGGCGGCGCTTTGGTAGGCAATGCTTTCGAGCGCCGCGCGCGCAATGTGGCCCAGTGTGGTGCCGCGCGTCAGGCCGGTGATGGTGCCGCGTGCGTCGGGCTTCCAGTAGGGGGCGCCCAGGCCGGTGAAGGCGGGCACCATCATCACGCCGCCCGAATCGGGCACGCTTTGGGCCAGCGACTCGACCTCGCCGCTGGTGGAGATGGCGCGCAGACCGTCGCGCAGCCACTGCACCACGGCGCCGCCCACAAAGACGCTGCCTTCCATGGCGAATTCAGGCTGGGTCGATGCCTGTGCCGCACTGGTGGTGAGCAGCCCGTTCTGCGAGGTCTGGAACGTGCCGCCCGTGTGCATGAGCATGAAGCAGCCGGTGCCATAGGTGTTCTTGGCCATACCGGCCGTGAAGCAGGCCTGGCCGAACAGCGCGCTTTGCTGGTCGCCCGCCACGCCGCCGATGCGGATGGCGTGGCCCAGCAGGTCGGCCGCCGTGTCGCCAAAGTGGGCGCTGGACGGCAACACCTCGGGCATCAGTGCCTTGGGGATGCGCAGCAGCGCCAGCAGTTCGTCGTCCCACTGGTTGGTGTGCACATTGAACAGCATGGTGCGCGAGGCGTTGCTCACGTCCGTCACATGCACCTTGCCGTGGGTGAGCTTCCACATCAGCCAGCTGTCCACCGTGCCAAAGGCCAGTTCGCCGCGCTCGGCCGTGTCGCGCGCGCCGGGCACGTGGTCCAGCATCCACTGCAGCTTGGTGCCCGAGAAATACGCATCCACCAGCAGGCCGGTCTTGGCCTGGATGGCGGCGGCGTGGCCTTGGCTTCGCAGCTGGGCGCAGGCGGGCTCGGCACGCCGGTCCTGCCACACGATGGCGTGGTGCACGGGCTGGCCGGTTTGGCGGTTCCACAGCACCGTGGTTTCGCGCTGGTTGGTGATGCCGACGGCACGGATGTCGCGGGCCGCAATGCCCGCTTTGGCCAGCGCATCGCGCGCGGTGGCGAGCTGGGTGCGCCAGATCTCCAGCGGGTCGTGCTCCACCCAGCCGGGCTGGGGGTAGATCTGCGGCAGCTCCAGCTGCGCCTGGGCCACGATGTGGCCGCCTTCGTCAAAAACGATGCTGCGGGAACTGGAGGTGCCTTGGTCGAGGGCGAGCAAGTAGGTCATGGTGAGGAAGATTCAGGAATTCAGGCGGCGACTGTGCAGAGGACTTCGGCGTCTTGCAATAGGGCAGGAAACGGCTCAGGCGGCGGTGCATCGGTGAACAGGCGGTCGATCTGTGCCAGCGTGGCCAGTTGCACCATGGCCGGGCGGTTGAACTTGCTGAAGTCGGCCGCCAGCCAGACCTCGCGCGCGTGTTCGATGATGGTTTGCGCCACCTTCACTTCGCGGTAGTCGAAGTCGCGCAGCGACCCGTCGGGCTCAATACCCGAAATGCCGATGAGCGCAATGTCCACCTTGAACTGGCGGATGAAATCCACCGCCGCTTCGCCCACGATGCCCCGGTCGCGCGCGCGCACCACGCCGCCCGCCACGATGACCTCGCACTCGGGGTTGCCACTCAGGATGGCGGCCACATTCAGGTTGTTGGTGATCACGCGCAGGCCCCGGTGGTGCAGCAGCGCCTTGGCAATGGCCTCGGTGGTGGTGCCGATGTTCAGGATCAGCGAGCAGTCGTTGGGCACCTGCTCGGCCACGGCGCGCGCAATGCGTGCCTTGCCTTCGGCATGCAGGTTTTCACGCTGGGTGTGTGCCAGGTTCTCCACCGTGGAGCTGGGCACGCGCACGCCGCCATGAAAGCGCGTGAGCAGTCCCGACTCCGCCAGGCGCTGCACGTCGCGGCGCACCGTCTGCAGCGTGACCCCCAGGGTGTCGGCAAGTTGTTCCACCGTGGCGGACTTGCGCGCGCGCACTTCTTCGAGGAGTTGGAGTTGGCGGGGATTGGTGTTCACGGTGGGGTGTGGTGCGCAGTGGTTTGTCACCGAATCGTAACGAATCTGAAACATCCGCTTGGGTGCCCGGTGACACGCTAAAGACTGTAAATCGAACAAAAACGAATTGATTAAGGGTAAACCTTGATTCGATTCGAGCAAAAAGGAACAAAAATGAAAAAGATCGAAATTTGAGGGCTGCCGTGCGTGTGTGCAGCCCTTTCACACAGGCCGCAGGGCCGGAAGAGGATGCTTCATGCAGCTGGCGTTGGACAGCATCAGCAAAAAAGTCGGGGCGCAGACCTGGCTGTACGACATGAACCTGTCGCTGCAGCCCAATGCCGTGACGGTGTTGCTGGGGGCGACCCAGGCGGGCAAGACCAGCCTGATGCGCATCATGGCGGGGCTGGATGTGCCCACCCACGGGCGCGTGTTGGTGGATGGCAAGGACGTGACGGGCACCCCCGTGCGCGACCGCAATGTGGCCATGGTGTACCAGCAATTCATCAACTACCCCTCGATGAAGGTGGCGGCCAACATTGCGTCGCCCCTGAGGCTGCGCGGCGAAAAGAACATTGACGCCCGCGTGCGCGGAATTGCCAGCCGCCTGCACATCGACATGTTCCTGGACCGCTACCCGGCCGAGCTGTCGGGCGGGCAGCAGCAGCGCGTGGCGCTGGCCCGCGCCCTGGCCAAGGGCGCGCCGCTGATGCTGCTGGATGAACCCCTGGTGAACCTGGACTACAAGCTGCGCGAAGAACTGCGCGAGGAGCTGACCCAGCTGTTTGCTGCCGGGCAGTCCACCGTGGTCTATGCCACCACCGAGCCGGGCGAGGCCCTGCTGCTGGGCGGCTACACGGCGGTGCTGGACGAAGGCCAGCTGCTGCAGTACGGCCCCACGGCCGAGGTGTTCCATGCGCCTAATTCGCTGCGCGTGGCGCGCGCTTTCAGCGACCCGCCGATGAACCTGATTGCCGCATCGGCCACGCCTGCCGGGGTGCGCCTGCAGGGCGGCCTGGAGCTGAGCGTGCCGCTGCCACAAGGCGTGGCGGCAGCCGCCGGCCTCACCGTGGGCGTGCGCGCCAGTGCGCTGCGGGTTGCGGCCCGCCCGGGCGACGTCAGCGTGGCGGGGGTGGTGGAGCTGGCCGAGATTTCGGGCTCCGACACCTTTGTGCACGCGGCCACGCCCTGGGGCGACCTGGTGGCGCAGCTGACTGGCGTGCATTACTTTGAACTGGGCACGCCCATCACGCTGCACCTGGATCCCGCCCAGGCCTACGTGTTTGGTGCCGACGGCCGACTGGCCTGGGCGCCCGCCCGGCCTGCTACCGCACAAGGAGGGCGCTGACATGGCCCGCATCAGCCTGGACTTGGCGCATTCGTACAAGCCCAACCCGCAGCAGGACAGCGACTACGCGCTGCTGCCGCTCAAGATGGAATTCGAGGACGGCGGTGCCTATGCGCTGCTCGGCCCTTCGGGCTGTGGCAAGACCACCATGCTCAACATCATGTCGGGTCTGCTCGTCCCCTCGCATGGCAAGGTGCTGTTCGACGGCCGCGACGTGACGCGCGCCAGCCCGCAAGAACGCAACATTGCGCAGGTGTTCCAGTTCCCTGTGATCTACGACACCATGACGGTCGCCGAGAACCTGGCCTTCCCGCTTCGCAACCGCAAGGTGCCTGAGGACCAGATCAAGCAGCGCGTGGGTGTGATCGCCGAGATGCTGGAGATGAGCGGCCAGCTCAACCAGCGCGCTGCAGGCCTGGCGGCGGATGCCAAGCAGAAGATTTCGCTGGGCCGTGGCCTGGTGCGCGCGGACGTGGCCGCCGTGCTGTTCGACGAACCGCTCACGGTGATCGACCCCCACCTCAAGTGGCAGCTGCGGCGCAAGCTCAAGCAGATCCACCACGAACTCAAGCTCACGCTGATCTATGTGACCCACGACCAGGTGGAGGCGCTGACCTTTGCCGACCAGGTGGTGGTGATGACGCGCGGCAAGGCCGTGCAGGTCGGCTCGGCAGACGCCTTGTTCGAGCGGCCTGCACACACCTTCGTGGGGCACTTCATTGGTTCGCCGGGCATGAACTTCTTGCCGGCGCACAGCGAGGGCGACAGCCTCACGGTGGCTGGCAACCGCCTGGCCAGCCCCGTCGGCCGCGCGCTGCCCGCTGGCACCCTGCAGGTCGGCATCCGCCCAGAATACCTGGCGCTGGCCCAGCCGCAACAGGCTGGTGCACTGCCCGGCACGGTGGTGCAGGTGCAGGACATCGGCACCTACCAGATGCTGACCGCCAAGGTGGGCGAGCACACCGTCAAGGCGCGCTTTACGCCCGAGACGCGACTGCCATCGGCCGGTGACACGGCCTGGCTGCAGGTGCTGGGCGAGCACACCTGCTTTTACAAAAATGAGGAGTTGCTGGCATGAGCGCAACCACCAAACCCGTCAACCAGAAAGCCTGGTTCCTGATCCTGCCAGTGATTCTGTGTGTGGCCTTCTCGGCCATCCTGCCGCTGATGACGGTGGTGAACTACTCGGTGCAGGACATCATCAGCCCCGAGCGCCGCGTGTTTGTGGGCACCGAGTGGTTTGTGCAGGTGATGCGCGACGAGGAGCTGCACGCCGCGCTGTTGCGCCAGCTCACCTTCTCGCTGGCCGTGCTGGCGGTGGAGATTCCGCTGGGCATTCTGCTGGCGCTGTCCATGCCCGCGCAGGGCTGGAAGTCGTCCGCCGTTTTGGTGGTGGTGGCGCTGTCGCTGCTGATCCCCTGGAACGTGGTGGGCACCATCTGGCAGATCTATGGCCGTGCCGACATCGGACTCATGGGCCGGCTGCTGCAGGAGATGGGCATCGAATACAGCTACACCGGCAACGCCACGCAGGCCTGGCTCACGGTGCTGCTGATGGACGTCTGGCACTGGACGCCGCTGGTCGCGCTGCTGGCCTTTGCCGGGCTGCGCTCCATCCCCGACGCGTACTACCAGGCGGCCCGCATCGACGGCGCGAGCAAGTTCGCAGTGTTCCGCTACATCCAGCTGCCCAAGATGCGTGGCGTGCTGATGATTGCCGTGCTGCTGCGCTTCATGGACAGCTTCATGATCTACACCGAGCCCTTCGTGCTCACCGGTGGCGGGCCGGGCAATGCCACCACCTTCCTGAGCCAGTACCTCACGACCAAGGCCGTGGGCCAGTTCGACCTGGGGCCTGCCGCAGCGTTCTCGCTGATCTATTTCTTCATCATCTTGCTGCTGTGCTTCATCCTCTACAACTGGATGCAGCGCGTGGGCACCGCCAGCAACGAAGGAGCCGGCCATGAATGAAAAGCGCTTCCAGAAGCGGTCGATCTTTCTGGTGGTCTACCTGCTGTTCGCGCTGTTGCCCATCTACTGGATGGTCAACATGAGCTTCAAGACGAACGAGGAGATCCTGTCGACCTTCACGTTCTTCCCTCAGCACTTCACCTGGGCCAACTACAAGACCATCTTCACGGACGAGTCCTGGTACTCGGGCTACATCAACAGCCTGATCTACGTGGGCATCAACACGGTGATTTCGCTCACCGTGGCGCTGCCTGCGGCCTATGCCTTCAGCCGCTACCAGTTCCTGGGCGACAAGCATGTGTTCTTCTGGCTGCTGACCAACCGCATGACGCCACCGGCCGTGTTTTTGCTGCCGTTCTTTCAGCTCTACACCACCGTGGGCCTGATGGACACGCACATCGCCGTGGCGCTGGCGCACCTGCTCTTCAACGTGCCGCTGGCGGTGTGGATTCTCGAAGGCTTCATGAGCGGCATCCCGCGCGAGATCGACGAGACGGCGTACATCGACGGCTACAGCTTTCCGCGCTTTTTCGTGACCATCTTCCTGCCACTGATCAAGGCAGGGGTGGGGGTGGCGGCGTTCTTCTGCTTCATGTTCAGCTGGGTGGAGCTGCTGCTGGCCCGCACGCTGACCAGCGTGAACGCCAAGCCCATCGTGGCCACCATGACGCGCACGGTGAGCGCGAGCGGCATGGACTGGGCGACGCTGGCTGCCGCCGGGGTACTGACCATCGTGCCCGGCGCCATCGTGATCTGGTTTGTGCGGCACTACATCGCAAAAGGCTTTGCGATGGGCCGGGTTTGATATGAGGGGAAGCCGACCTATGAACCACAACAACCCGCAGCAGAGCGCGCGCTGCTTCCCGAGCCAGCGGCAGCCGCGGAGCGGGCTTTGCCCGGCCGCGGGCTGCGTCCCCCTGGGGGGAAGCGCCGCAGGCGCTCAGGGGGGTACCCATGTTTGACTGGATGGCCTGGACGTTGCCGGTGGCGGTGTTCTTCACGTGCATCGTGCTGATGCTGATCGGCATGACGGTGTGGGAGATCAAGTCGCCCACGACGATGCGCAAGGGCTTTTTGCCGCTGGAAACCACGCGCGGTGACCGGCTCTTTATCGGCCTGCTGTCGGCGGCCTACGTGAACCTGATTTTTGTGGGCATCAGTGGCAAGCTGGTCCAGTGGTTCAGCCTGTCTGCCGAGCCGTCGGTGTGGATCAGCTTTGTGGCGTCGATGGCGCTCTTGGTGCTGATCCTGCGCAAGGGTTGAAGCAAAAACAGCCGGTAGCGCTAGAGGAATATGCGCTGCTAGCTATTGATTTTGTAGTGTCGAAGGCCTGGCCTGGTTCCCCCCCGGGTTGGTGCCAGTCTACCAATGGGGGTCTCAATCTGAGAGGAGACAGCAATGAAGATGCAGTTCAAGGCGATCGCTTTCGCCGCCGCGGCTCTGGCGATGGGGCAGGCTGCCTGGGCCGGCGAGGCCGAGGCCAAGAAGTGGATCGACAGCGAATTCCAGCCATCCACGCTGAGCAAAGACCAGCAGATGGCCGAGATGAAGTGGTTCATCGACGCAGCCAAAAAACTCCAGGCCAAGGGCGTGAAGGAAATTTCGGTCGTTTCCGAAACCATCACCACGCACGAGTACGAATCCAAGACGCTCGCCAAGGCGTTTGAGGAAATCACTGGCATCAAGGTCAAGCACGACCTGATCCAGGAAGGTGACGTGGTCGAGAAGCTGCAGACCTCCATGCAGTCGGGCAAGTCCATTTATGACGGCTGGATCTCGGACTCGGACCTGATCGGCACGCACTACCGCTACGGCAAGATCATGAACCTGACCGACTACATGGGCGGCGCGGGCAAGGAGTGGACCAACCCCGGCATCGACATCAAGGACTACATCGGCACCAAGTTCACCACGGCGCCCGACGGCAAGCTGTACCAGCTGCCTGACCAGCAGTTCGCCAACCTGTACTGGTTCCGCGCCGATCTGTTTGACCGCAAGGACCTGAAGGACAAGTTCAAGGCCAAGTACGGCTACGACCTGGGCGTGCCGCTGAACTGGTCGGCCTATGAAGACATCGCCGAGTTCTTCACCAACGATGTGAAGAACATCGACGGCAAGCCGATCTATGGTCACATGGACTACGGCAAGAAGGACCCATCCCTGGGCTGGCGCTTTACCGATGCCTGGCTTTCCATGGCAGGTTCTGCCGACATCGGCACGCCCAACGGCCTGCCGATCGACGAGTGGGGCATCCGCGTGGCCGACGACAAGTGCACCCCCGTGGGCGCCAGCGTGGCCCGTGGCGGTGCGACCAACTCGCCCGCCGCCGTCTACGCCCTCACCAAGTACGTGGACTGGATGAAGAAGTACGCGCCCAAGGAAGCCACGGGCATGACCTTCGGCGAAGCCGGCCCTGTGCCCGCCCAGGGCCAGATCGCCCAGCAGATCTTCTGGTACACCGCCTTCACGGCCGACATGACCAAGCCCGGCCTGCCCGTGGTGAATGCCGACGGCACGCCCAAGTGGCGCATGGCCCCTGGCCCCAACGGCCCGTACTGGAAGCAGGGCATGCAGAACGGCTACCAGGACGTGGGCAGCTGGACCTTCTTCAAGGACCACGACGCCAACAAGACGGCCGCTGCCTGGCTCTACGCCCAGTTCGTGACCGCCAAGACCACGTCGCTGAAGAAGACCATGGTGGGCCTGACCCCGATCCGCGAGTCCGACATCCAGTCCAAGGCCATGACCGACATGGCACCCAAGCTGGGTGGCCTGGTGGAGTTCTACCGCAGCCCCGCCCGCGTGGCATGGTCGCCCACCGGCACCAACGTGCCTGACTACCCCAAGCTGGCCCAGCTCTGGTGGAAGAACGTGGCCCAGGCTGTGACGGGTGAAAAGACGCCCCAGGGCGCCATGGACACGCTGGCCGACGAAATGGACCAGGTGATGGCCCGTCTGGAGCGTGCCGGCATGGCCCACTGCGCGCCCAAGCTGAACCCCAAGAGCGATCCTTCCAAGTGGCTGAGCGACAAGCAGGCACCTTGGGCCAAGCTCGCCAATGAGAAGCCCAAGGGCCAGACGATTGCCTACAACACGCTGCTGCAGGCGTGGAAGGACGGCAAGACGCGCTGACCTACAGATCAAGGGGTTCTTGTAACCACCATTGATCGGCAGCCAGGGCTCACAAGGTCTCTGGCTGTCTTTTTTGCTCCATACCGCCCCGGCCTCCATAGGGCTTGGGGCGGGTTCTCACCCCGGGAGTGTCAGGAATTCAAGGGTAAACCCTTGGTTTTTACTCCGCCCATGGACAATCACCCCATGACCATTGCCACCGCTCCCCTCCCTACACGGCGCGCCGACCTCCTGGCCCGCCTGGCCCAGCCGCACCAATATGACCTCGCCGTGATCGGCGGGGGCGCGACGGGCCTGGGGGTGGCGCTGGATGCTGCGGCACGCGGCTTCAGTGTGGTGCTGGTGGATTCCCACGATTTCGCCAAAGGGACGTCGTCCCGCGCCACGAAGCTGGTGCATGGTGGCGTTCGTTACCTGGCGCAGGGCAATATCGCCCTGGTACGCGAGGCGCTGCACGAGCGCACCACGCTGCTGCACAACGCGCCCCATCTGGCGCAGCCATTGCCTTTCGTGATGCCGTCGTACCGTTTCTGGGAGACCCCCTTTTACGGCGTCGGACTGATGATGTACGACGCGCTGGCAGGCAAGGCGGGCCTGGGCGCCACCCAGTTCCTGGGGCGCGAGAGCACCCTGCGGTGCCTGCCCACCGCCCGTACCGAGGGCCTGAAAGGCGGGGTCAAATACTGGGATGGCCAGTTTGACGATGCGCGCCTGGCGCTGGCGCTGGCGCGCACGGCGGCCAGCCTGGGCGCCCTGGTGGTCAATTACTGCCCAGCCAAATCTTTGGTCCACGAGGCCGGCAAGGTCGTGGGCTTTGTCTGCGAGGACGCGGACACCGGCCAACAGTTCACCGTGCGCGCCCGGTCGGTGGTCAACGCCACGGGCGTGTGGGTGGACACCCTGCGCCAGATGGACGGCGAAGCCATCGGGCGGCCCGTCAAGCCCATGGTGGCGCCCAGCCAGGGCGTGCACATTGTGGTGGACCGCGAGTTCTTGCCGTCCGACCACGCCTTGATGGTGCCCAGGACGGCCGATGGCCGCGTGCTGTTCGCAGTGCCCTGGCTGGGCAAACTCATTCTGGGCACCACCGACAGCCCGCGCCAGGACGTGGTGCGTGAGCCCGAGCCCTTCCGGGAGGAAGTGCGGTTTATCCTGGAGGAATCCGCCCGCTACCTGACCCGCGCGCCCCGCGTCGAGGACATCCGCAGCATCTGGGTGGGCTTACGCCCGCTGGTCAAGCCGCAGGACGACGACGGCGACAACACCAAGAAAATCAGCCGGGAACATACGGTGCTGGCCAGCCGCAGCGGCCTGATCACCGTGACCGGCGGGAAATGGACCACCTACCGGGCCATGGCCGAAGATGTGTTGCAAAAATGCTTCACCACGGGTCTGCTGCCCGAAAAGCCAGCCGGCGTGACGAACCAGTTGCCGCTGGTGGGTACGCCACGGGAGCCGGTCCAGCACCGGATCAGCGACGCCCAGGGGCTGCACTCCTATGGCAGCGAAGCGGCCGATGTGCAGGCAACGCCGGGCGCACAAACGGATCTGGGCGGCGGCCTGACCGAGGCCATGGTCCGTTTTGCGGCCCGGTTTGAATATGCCTGCACGGTGGAGGATGTGCTGGCGCGACGCTCGCGCCTGCTGTTCCTGGATGCCCGCAAGGCCATGGAGTTGGCGCCCGTCGTCGCCCGCATCCTGCGCGAGGAACTGGGCTCCGACCCGCAACTGGACGCCTTCCTGGCGCTGGCGCCACAGTATCTGCATGTGCCTGCATAACACGGGCTTGACTTCCCGAAAGTGTTTTGCAATAATCGAGGGCTTCGCGTTTCCTACGTGAAGTTTCTGCCCAGCGGGAAGTGCTGCAAATGGTTTGCGGTGCGGACGACGGGCCCAAGACTGACTGGCTGATTTGCGGCCCTTGAGAAGTTCTCTGGGGCTGTTGTCTTCTGGTGCAAGTTGGGAATATTGAAATGATCCAGACAGAATCTCGGTTAGAGGTTGCCGACAATACCGGCGCCAAGTCCGTCCTTTGCATCAAGGTGCTGGGTGGCTCGAAGCGTCGCTATGCAAGCGTTGGCGACATCATCAAGGTGAGCATCAAAGAAGCCGCTCCACGTGGCCGCGTCAAAAAAGGCGAGGTTTACAGCGCAGTGGTGGTTCGCACGGCGAAGGGTATTCGTCGCGGCGACGGTTCGCTCGTCAAATTCGACGGCAATGCTGCAGTGTTGCTGAATGCAAAGTTGGAGCCTATCGGCACCCGTATCTTCGGACCCGTGACGCGTGAACTGCGTACCGAGAAGTTCATGAAGATCGTGTCCCTGGCTCCTGAAGTTCTCTAAGGACGCGCCATGAACAAGATTCGCAAGGGCGACGAAGTCATCGTGCTGACCGGCCGTGACAAGGGCAAGCGTGGCACCGTCACGCTGCGCAAGGATGACTCCCACCTCGTCATCGACGGTATCAACCTGGTCAAGAAGCACGCCAAGCCCAACCCCATGAAGGGTACGACAGGCGGCATCATCGAAAAGGCCATGCCGATTCACCAGTCCAACGTGGCCATCTTCAATGCCGCTACTGGCAAGGCTGATCGCGTGGGCATCAAGGTGCAGGCTGACGGCACACGCGTTCGCGTGTTCAAGTCCAGCGGCGCTGAAATCAAGGCGGCCTAAGGGGTAAACATGGCACGACTCCAAGACATTTACCGCGACAAGATCGCTCCCGAACTGACCAAGCAGTTCGGTTACACCTCGCCGATGCAGGTTCCCCGTCTGACCAAGATCACCCTGAACATGGGCGTGAGCGAAGCAGTCTCGGACAAGAAGGTGATGGACAACGCCGTGGCCGACCTGACCAAGATTGCTGGTCAGAAGCCTGTGGTGACCAAGGCCAAGAAGGCTATCGCCGGTTTCAAGATCCGCGAAGGCCAGGCCATCGGTTGCATGGTCACGCTGCGTGGCGTGCAGATGTATGAGTTCCTGGACCGTTTCGTGACCGTGGCTCTGCCCCGCGTTCGTGACTTCCGTGGTATCTCCGGTCGCGCTTTCGACGGCCGTGGCAACTACAACATCGGCGTCAAAGAACAGATCATCTTCCCTGAAATTGAGTACGACAAGGTTGACGCTTTGCGCGGTCTCAATATCAGCATCACCACGACGGCCAAGTCTGACGAAGAAGCCAAGGCGCTTCTCGCTGGTTTCCGTTTCCCGTTCAAGAACTGAGGCGAAGCATGGCTAAAGTAGCTTTGATCCAGCGCGAACTGAAGCGCGAAAAACTGGCAGCCAAGTACGCAACCAAGTATGCGGAACTGAAGGCAATCGCTGGCGATGCCAAGCGCAGCGACGAAGAGCGTGATGCAGCCCGCCTGGGCCTGCAAAAGCTCCCCCGCAATGCCAACCCCACGCGTCAGCGCAACCGTTGCGAAATCACCGGTCGTCCACGCGGCACCTTCCGTCAATTCGGTCTGGCTCGCGCCAAGATCCGCGAACTGGCTTTCAATGGCGACATCCCCGGTGTCACCAAGGCCAGCTGGTAAGCAGGCAGGAGAGATTAAACATGAGCATGAGTGATCCCATCGCTGACTTGCTGACCCGCATCCGTAATGCACAGATGGTCTCCAAGGCCACGGTTCTGGTGCCTTCTTCCAAAGTGAAGGTCGCCATCGCCCAAGTGCTGAAGGACGAAGGTTATATCGACGGCTTCCAGGTCAAGACCGAAGCTGGCAAGTCCGAACTCGAAATTGCCCTGAAGTACTACGCAGGCCGTCCCGTGATTGAGCGCATCGAGCGCGTCAGCCGCCCTGGTCTGCGTGTCTACAAAGGCCGTGATTCCATTCCACAAGTCATGAACGGTCTGGGTGTGGCAATTGTCACGACGCCCAAGGGCGTGATGACCGATCGCAAGGCGCGCGCTACCGGTGTCGGTGGCGAAGTGCTCTGCTACGTGGCCTAACCCGCGGCATTGAGGAGAAACTGAAATGTCCCGAGTAGGAAAAATGCCCGTGACCATCCCCGCAGGTGTGGATGTGTCCGTGAAGAGCGACCAGATCTCCGTCAAGGGTTCTGGCGGCACCCTGTCGCTGGCGCAAAACGCGCTGGTGAAGGTGTCCAGCAATGACGGCAAGCTCAGCTTTGAGCCTGCCAATGATTCCCGCGAAGCCAACGCCATGAGCGGCACGATTCGCCAGTTGGTCAACAACATGGTGGTCGGTGTCAGCAAGGGCTTTGAAAAGAAGCTGAGCCTGGTGGGCGTGGGCTATAAGGCTGCTGCAGCCGGTTCCAAGCTCAATCTGGCCGTCGGTTATTCGCACCCGGTCAACATCGAGATGCCCGCTGGTATCACGGTTGCCACCCCCACGCCCACGGAAGTGGTGATCAAGGGTGCCGATCGTCAACGCGTCGGTCAGATCGCTGCTGAGATCCGTGCTGTTCGTCCACCCGAGCCCTACAAGGGCAAGGGCATCCGCTATGCGGACGAAAAGATCACGATCAAAGAGACCAAGAAGAAATAAGGAGCTGCAACATGTTGACCAAGAAAGAGCAGCGTCTTCGTCGTTCGCGTCAGACCCGCATCCGCATTGCACAGCAAGGCGTGGCGCGTCTCACCGTGAACCGTACGAACCTCCATATCTACGCCAGTGTGATTTCCGGCGACGGCAGCAAGGTGCTGGCAAGCGCTTCGACGGTAGAAGCCGACGTGCGCAAGTCGCTCGGCGGTTCGGGCAAGGGTGGCAACGCCGCTGCAGCCCAGGTCATCGGCAAGCGTATCGCTGAAAAGGCGAAGGCTGCAGGTGTCGAGAAGGTTGCATTTGATCGCGCAGGCTTTGCCTACCACGGTCGCGTCAAGGCTTTGGCCGACGCAGCCCGTGAAGCCGGCCTGCAGTTCTAAGCGGAGCGGAATACAAAATGGCTAAATTTCAACCCAAAGTGCAAGACGAAGGTCGTGACGACGGTCTGCGCGAAAAAATGATCGCGGTCAACCGCGTGACCAAAGTCGTGAAGGGTGGCCGTATCCTCGGTTTCGCTGCACTGACGGTGGTTGGCGACGGTGATGGCCGCGTGGGCATGGGCAAGGGCAAGTCCAAGGAAGTGCCTGCTGCCGTGCAAAAGGCGATGGAAGAAGCTCGTCGCAACATGGTCAAGGTGTCTCTGAAGAACGGCACCATCTATCACAACGTGACCGGCCATCATGGCGCGGCTGTCGTGATGATGGCTCCCGCTCCCAAGGGTACCGGTATCATCGCCGGCGGCCCGATGCGCGCAGTCTTTGAAGTGCTGGGTGTTACCGACATCGTGGCCAAGAGCCATGGTTCGTCCAACCCCTACAACATGGTCCGTGCTACCTTTGACGCGCTCGTCAATTCGACGACTCCGTCGAACGTTGCAGCCAAGCGCGGCAAGACAGTCGAAGACATCTTCGCCTGAACCGGAGCCTGAATATGACAACGCAACAAACCGTCAAGATTCAACTGGTGCGCAGCCCGATTGGCACCAAGGAATCGCACCGCGCCACCGTCCGTGGCCTGGGTCTGCGCAAGCTGAACAGCGTCAGCGAATTGAAGGATTCGCCCGAAGTTCGCGGCATGATTAACAAGATCAGCTACCTGGTCAAAATCGTCTGAGAGATAGATCATGGAACTCAATAGCATCAAGCCCGCAGACGGCGCCAAGCATGCCAAGCGCCGCGTAGGCCGTGGTATCGGCTCCGGCCTGGGCAAGACCGCTGGCCGTGGTCACAAGGGCCAAAAGTCCCGCTCCGGTGGCTACCACAAGGTGGGCTTCGAAGGCGGTCAAATGCCTCTGCAACGTCGCTTGCCCAAGCGCGGCTTCAAGTCGCACCTGCTGAAGTTCAATGCGGAAGTGACGCTGACAGCCCTGGACCAACTGGGTCTGGCTGAAGTCGACGTTCTGGCACTGAAGCAAGCTGGTCTGGTGGACGAGCTGGCCAAGGTGGTCAAGGTCATCAAGAGCGGTTCCCTGACCAAGGCAGTCAAGCTGTCTGGCGTGGGCGCTACGGCAGGTGCCAAGGCAGCCATCGAAGCTGCTGGCGGCAGCGTCGCCTGAGTGTGGCACTGAAGGAAGGCATCTGTGGCTACTAGCGCGGCTCAAATTGCAAAGACCGGAAAATTCGGCGACCTGCGTCGGCGTCTGGTTTTTCTGTTGCTGGCGCTGGTCGTGTACCGCATCGGGGCGCATATCCCCGTGCCGGGCATCGATCCAGCCCAACTTCAGCAGCTGTTCAGTGGCCAGCAGGGCGGCATCCTGAACCTGTTCAACATGTTCTCGGGTGGCGCGCTGTCGCGTTTCACGGTGTTTGCTCTGGGGATCATGCCGTACATCTCGGCATCGATCATTATGCAGCTGATGACGTACGTGCTGCCCGCCTTCGAGCAGTTGAAGAAGGAAGGCGAAGCCGGCCGCCGGAAGATCACGCAGTACACCCGTTATGGGACTCTGGGTCTGGCCCTGTTCCAGTCGCTGGGTATTGCAGTGGCCCTTGAAAGCTCTGCTGGTCTGGTGCTGAGCCCCGGTTTTGGCTTCCGCCTGACGGCAGTGGTCAGCCTGACCGCAGGAACCATGTTCCTGATGTGGCTGGGTGAGCAGATCACGGAGCGCGGTTTGGGCAACGGGATCTCGATCCTGATCTTCGGCGGCATCGCTGCCGGTCTGCCCAGCTCGATCGGTGGCCTTCTGGAACTGGTGCGCACCGGTGCAATGAGCATCCTTGCAGCGATCTTCATCGTCATCGTGGTGGGTCTCGTGACTTACTTCGTGGTGTTTGTGGAGCGTGGACAGCGCAAGATCCTGGTGAATTACGCACGACGACAAGTCGGCAACAAGGTGTATGGCGGCCAGTCGTCGCACTTGCCCTTGAAGCTGAACATGGCGGGTGTAATCCCCCCGATCTTCGCATCGTCGATCATCCTGCTGCCTGCGACCGTGGTGAACTGGTTCAGCGCTGGCGAATCGATGCGTTGGCTCAAGGACATCTCGGGTGCACTGACGCCAGGTCAGCCGATCTATGTGATGTTCTACGCTGCAGCGATCGTCTTCTTCTGTTTCTTCTACACGGCTTTGGTGTTCAACAGCCGCGAGACAGCAGACAACCTGAAGAAGAGCGGCGCGTTCATTCCGGGCATTCGTCCTGGTGAGCAAACTGCACGCTACATCGACAAGATCCTGGTTCGCCTGACGTTGGCGGGCGCGGTGTACATCACTTTTGTGTGTCTGCTGCCCGAGTTCCTGATCCTGAAGTACAACGTTCCGTTTTACTTTGGCGGAACCTCGCTGCTGATCATCGTGGTGGTGACCATGGACTTCATGGCCCAGGTTCAGAACTACATGATGTCGCAACAGTACGAATCGCTGCTCAAGAAGGCGAACTTCAAGGGCGGTGCAGGCGGTTGATGGCACCAAGGCGGCGCACGGCGCTGTCTGCAAAGAGTTGGATATCGGTTGAATTGGCGCCCCACGATTTTCGCGGGCACAAATTGTGTTCCGTGCGAAGCAGCCGGGACGGATGGAAAAGTTTTAGGAGAATGCAATGAGAGTTTCGGCTTCGGTCAAAAAAATCTGCCGCAACTGCAAGATCATCCGCCGCAAGGGTGTGGTGCGTGTGATCTGCACGGATCTGCGTCACAAGCAGCGCCAAGGTTGATTGGAAAGTATTAGAGGACGCATATGGCACGTATCGCTGGCATTAACATTCCGCCGCATAAGCACGCGGAAATCGGTTTGACCGCCATTTTTGGCATCGGTCGCACCCGCGCTCGCAAGATCTGCGAAGCAACTGGTATCGCTTACTCCAAGAAGATCAAGGATCTGACGGACAGCGATCTGGAAAAAATTCGCGAGCAAATCGAGCAGTTCACCATTGAAGGTGACCTGCGCCGCGAAACCACGATGAACATCAAGCGTTTGATGGACATCGGCTGCTATCGTGGCTTCCGCCATCGCCGCGGTCTGCCAATGCGTGGTCAGCGCACTCGTACCAATGCACGCACTCGCAAGGGTCCGCGCAAGGGTGCTGCTGCACTGAAGAAATAAAGATTGAAAGATCATCATGGCTAAGTCTCCTGCCAATAACGCAGCTCAGCGCGTCCGCAAGAAGGTCCGGAAGAATGTTTCGGATGGCATTGCCCACGTGCACGCCTCGTTCAACAACACCATCATCACGATCACCGATCGCCAGGGTAACGCTCTGTCATGGGCTTCGTCCGGTGGCCAAGGTTTCAAGGGCTCGCGCAAGTCCACCCCCTTCGCAGCCCAGGTGGCTTCTGAAGTGGCCGGCCGCGCTGCTATCGATCAAGGTATTAAGAACCTTGATGTGGAAATCAAGGGCCCAGGTCCTGGTCGTGAGTCGTCGGTGCGCGCACTGGGCGCACTGGGCATCCGCATCACATCGATCTCCGATGTGACCCCGGTGCCTCACAACGGCTGCCGCCCCCAAAAGCGCCGTCGTATCTAATTTCTCTCTAAGCCCACCGCCGCCTGTGAACGCGCAAGCGCCTCAGGCGGCTCCCGCAATGGTTTGCGGCAGATGACACAAAGGAAGCTCAAGTGGCACGTTACCTCGGCCCCAAGGCCAAACTCTCCCGCCGTGAAGGCACCGACCTGTTCCTGAAGAGCGCACGTCGCTCCATCGCGGACAAGTCCAAGTTCGACTCCAAGCCTGGCCAACACGGCCGCACTTCGGGCGCCCGCACTTCTGACTACGGTCTGCAACTGCGCGAAAAGCAGAAGGTCAAGCGCATGTACGGCGTGCTGGAAAAGCAGTTCCGCCGCTACTTTGAAGCTGCCGACGGCAAGAAGGGCAACACCGGCGCCAACCTGCTGTTCCTGCTGGAATCGCGTCTGGACAACGTCGTGTACCGCATGGGTTTCGGCTCCACACGCGCCGAAGCACGCCAGCTGGTGTCCCACAAGGCGATCACGGTGAACGGCAAGTCGGTGAACATCGCTTCGTACCTGGTCAAGGTGGGCGACGTGGTGGCTGTCCGCGAAAAGTCCAAGAAGCAAGCCCGCGTGGTCGAGGCTCTGCAATTGGCAGCCCAAGTGGGCATGCCTGCCTGGGTGGAAGTGAACGCCGACAAGGCTGAAGGCGTGTTCAAGAAGGTGCCCGACCGCGACGAGTTCGGCGCTGACATCAACGAATCGCTGATCGTTGAGTTGTACTCGCGTTAATCCGTAGAGTACGGAAGTATTTCAAGCAAACCGTCCCTGAACCGCGAGGCATCGCGGTTTAGGTGCTTCACCAGCCTTACCGGTGTAACGAGCTGGGGGTATTGAGAGGAAGTCTGAATGCAAACCAATTTGCTGAAACCCAAGGCGATCAATGTCGAGCAGCTTGGCCACAATCGTGCCAAGGTCGCACTGGAGCCGTTCGAGCGTGGGTACGGCCACACGCTGGGCAATGCCATCCGGCGCGTCCTGCTCTCGTCCATGGTGGGTTACGCAGCGACGGAAGTCACGATTGCAGGCGTTCTGCACGAGTATTCGTCCATCGACGGCGTTCAAGAGGACGTGGTCAACATCCTGTTGAACCTCAAGGGCGTGGTGTTCAAGCTCCACAACCGTGACGAAGTGACACTGAGCCTGCGCAAAGACGGCGAAGGTGTGGTCACCGCCCGTGATATCCAGACCCCTCACGACGTGGAAATCGTCAACCCGGATCACGTGATTGCCAACCTGTCTGCTGGCGGGAAGCTGGACATGCAGATCAAGGTAGAGAAGGGTCGCGGCTACGTGCCCGGTAACCTGCGCCGCTATGCCGACGAATCGACCAAGTCGATTGGCCGCATTGTGCTGGACGCATCGTTCTCCCCCGTGAAGCGCGTGAGCTACACCGTGGAAAGCGCCCGTGTGGAGCAGCGTACCGACCTGGACAAGCTGGTGGTCGAGATCGAAACCAACGGTGCGATCACTGCCGAAGACGCTGTGCGCGCATCGGCCAAGATTCTGGTGGAGCAGCTGGCGGTATTCGCACAGCTCGAAGGCGGCGAACTGGCTGCGTTCGATGCGCCTGCAGGCCCACGTGGCAATGCGACGTTCGATCCGATCCTGCTGCGTCCCGTGGACGAGCTGGAACTGACCGTGCGTTCTGCCAACTGCTTGAAGGCGGAGAACATCTATTACATCGGTGACCTGATCCAGCGCACCGAGAACGAGCTGCTCAAGACGCCTAACCTGGGCCGCAAGTCGCTCAACGAAATCAAGGAAGTGCTGGCATCGCGCGGCCTCACCTTGGGCATGAAGCTTGAGAACTGGCCTCCAGCAGGTCTGGACAAGCGTTAAGCCAAAGCTATAATCGAAGGCTGCCCAAAGTTTGGGCGCCCGGTTTGATGTCCCCCGAAAGGGGGACTTTTCGTTCCCCATGGGGAACAGTGCCTCGGACAGTACCTGATCCGGCTGCCCGATTTAATTACATAGACAGTAGAAAGAAAGCACCATGCGCCACGGACACGGCCTTCGCAAACTCAACCGCACCAGCTCGCACCGCCTCGCGATGCTGCAGAACATGATGAACTCGCTCATCGAGCACGAAGTCATCAAGACCACCGTTCCCAAGGCCAAGGAACTGCGCCGCGTGATCGAGCCCATGATCACCCTGGCCAAGGAAGACTCCGTGGCCAACCGCCGCCTGGCTTTCAACCGTCTGCGCGACCGTGATAGCGTGACCAAGCTGTTCAACGACCTGGGCCCCCGTTTCAAGGTGCGTCCTGGTGGCTACACCCGCATCCTGAAGATGGGCTTCCGCGTGGGCGACAATGCGCCTATGGCCCTGGTCGAACTGGTCGACCGTGCTGCAGAAACCGAAAATAATTCGGCAGCAGCTGAATAATAGGGTATAATTTACTTCTTACCGCGCGATGGAGCAGTCTGGTAGCTCGTTGGGCTCATAACCCAAAGGTCGGAGGTTCAAATCCTTCTCGCGCAACCAAAACATAGCAATCCTTGCTAAAGCAAACCGCCCACTACCCAGTGGGCGTTTTTGTTTGTGCGCCCGATGGTTGACGCGCTAGGCGCTGCCAAGGGTGGATTGCCTTCGCGGTCTCCTGTTCAGACTGCCGTGGAGGTGCCCGACTACCGCGACGTTTCCGACGGGCTCAATGGGCAAAAAGATCCGCCTTCGCGGCTTTGGTGATGGCCACCACACAAGGGTGGGTGATGCGCCTTTCGACGGAGATGGCAAAGAACTCCTCCACCAGTTCGGAGGAGCGCCCTATGACTTCCACGCCAAACTGGGCCGTGGTCTCCTCGTCCAGCACGGAGGGAGAGGTGAAGATGCCTCGGCCTTCACGTCCAAACGCATTCATTAATGCGCTGTCATCGAACTCACCGACCAGACGGGGCTGCAGTTGGTGCTTGTTCAGCCAATGGTCGAGCTGTTGGCGCACGGACGACATGGGCCCCTGAATGAGCATGGGCGCGCCGTGCAGGCACTGTGGGAATGGTCCCTCCAGCTGCGCCCGCAAGGCAGGGGCGCACAGAAAACTCATGCTGCTGGTGCCCAGCGGGTGGTTGAACGCCTTGACGCCGATCTTGTTGGACACCGGCTCATCGGCCAGCACCAGGTCCAGCCGGTGCAGGCTCAACTGCGCAATCAGTTCGGGAAACTTGCCCTCATGGCAGGTCATGTGCACGCGCTGCGGCATCCCCAGCGCGGGCTCCAGCAGGTGGTAGGCGACGGATTTGGCAATCGAGTCGGCCACGCCCACCCGGAACTCCAGGGGCTTCTCGTGCCCGCGCGCCAGCCGGATGGACTTCTCCAACTCGTCCCCCAGTGCAAAGATCTGCTCGGCATAGCCCAGTGCCACGCGGCCCTCGCTGGTCAGCTCCAGGCCGCGCCCCCGCTTACGGAACAGGTCGTGGCCTAGCCATTCTTCCAGCTGCTTGATCTGGCCAGACAGCGTTTGCGGTGTGGTGTTCAGCTGCTCACCCGCCCGCATCACGCCGCCTGCCTTGGCCACCGTCCAGAAGTAACGCAGGTGCTTGAAATTCATGAAGACCTCAAAGCTTCGAAAAAATCGAAGAAAAAAACACGATAAAACGAATATACGCGAAGTATGAAACTCTCTACATTGACGTTTGGCAGCTTCCGTGGCGATCTGCGCCGCGGCCTAGAGCTGCCTGTGTTCACAAGGAGTAGCAACGATGCGTATCACGACCCGAGGACAGCTGGCGGTATCCGCCATGACCGACCTGGCCCTGCGCCAGAAGCTGCGGCCCGTGCCCTTGTCCACCATCAGCGCGCGGCAGGGCATTTCCCTTTCGTACCTGGAGCAGCTGTTCAGCGCGCTGCGCCGTGCCGGCCTCGTGGACAGCACCCGCGGGCCAGGCGGCGGCTACACGCTGGCGCGGCAGGCCGAACAGGTGTCGGTGGCCGAAATCATCCTGGCGGTGGAGAACCTCAAGAACGACGAGCTGCAGAACCTGGGCGCCGGCCAGGCTGCGCAGGTCAAATCCATGACGGGCGAGCTGTGGACCAGCTTCAACTCCCGCGTGATGGAATACCTGCAGTCGGTGACGCTGCAGGACTTGGTGGACCAGGCCCTGAAGCAGGGCACGGTGGTGGAGGAAAAGGCCCCGGCTGCCCGGACCAAGCTGCCCCTGGCGCCCAAGCCCCGTCCACTGATGGCGCGGGTCAATGTGCCCAACTCGGTGTTTGCCTTGGGGAGCATGCCGATCCTGCAGCGCCGCTGAGGCGAAGGGACCCTGCGGTGGTGCAAGGCGTCGGGTGCGGCGCCAAGCCCACCGAGGCTGGCGCAGCGGCAGGCTGCCTGGCTGCCGACGGCTACGTTACAACTGGTGTGCGAGCTGCTTGATGCCCCGGATCAGCATCTCGACCGAGATCGCAACCAGGATCAGACCCATCAGGCGTTCAAACGCCATCACCACGCGTTCGCCCACCAGGCGCTGGATGCGTTCGGCCAGCAAGAGCACGACAGCGCACACGGCCATGGTGACGCACAGCGCGCCCACCCATTCCCATCGCCGCTCCGGCGCCTGGGCCACCAGCAGCATGACGGTGGCCAGTGCCGACGGGCCTGCCAGCGCAGGAATGGCCAGCGGCACGATCAGCGGCTCGCCCGGAAGCTCTGCCTGCGGGCCGTCTGCCGACGGAAAAATCATGCGCAGCGCGATCAGAAACAGCACCACGGCGCCGGCAATCTGCAGCGACAGGTCGCTCAGGTTCATCACCCGCAGAAACTCTGCCCCGAAGAACAGGAACACCAGCAGCAGGGCAAACGCAATCAGTACCTCCCGCAGGATCACCCGAGCACGGCGCTCGGCCGCCACACCCCGCAGGGCATTGGCAAAGATGGGGATGTTGCCCAGCGGATCGGTGATCAGCAGGAGCAGGATGGTGGCCGACGCGAAAGTGTAGCTCACGTTGCGTACACCGCGTCCAGCGAGCGAAATCCCTTGATCTCGATCGGATTGCCGCTGGGATCGTGGAAGAACATCGTCCACTGCTCGCCGGGCTGGCCTTCAAAGCGCACCTGCGGCTCCAGCACGAAGGCAGTGCCGGCGGCCTTCAACCGCGCGGCCAGTGCATGCCAGTCGGGCAGTTCCAAAATGGCGCCGAAATGCGGCATGGGGACCAGGTGGTCCCCCACATGCCCGGTGTGGGCGCTGGCAAACGGTGTACCCAGGTGCAACGAGATCTGGTGGCCAAAAAAATCGAAGTCCACCCAGGTGTCGGTGCTTCGGCCTTCCTGGCAGCCCAGCACGCCGCCATAAAAGTGGCGGGCGGCGTCCAGGTCGGTGACGTGAAAGGCGAGGTGAAAGAGGCTGCGCATCCCGCAGAGGATAGCAGCCAGGGGCCACGCCGTGGGGGGGGCGGGAGCTCGGTCAGGCGACCGACGGATCGGCGGCCATGTTGTCAAACTTCTTGAAGTACTGGCGCGCCATGGCCACCAGCTGGGCGTCTGTCGGATGGTCGGCGGCCACCGAGTCCACCACCACACCGGCCACGGCCGCATGGTGCTTGGCGGCCCAGTCGCGGAACTGGTTGCGCACCAGGCCTGGGCCGGCCAGCAGCACCTCGCGGGTGTGGGTCAGGGCCTGCGCCACTTCGGCAAAAAACGGCGCGAGGTCTTCGACCTTGCCCTGGTGCTTGTGGTGGCTGCGGGACTTGATGCGCTGGGCCTCGGCGTGTTCGCGGTCGAACATCACCACATGGGCTTCGGATTGGTCCATCCAGACAACGGCGTGAAAAGTGCTCATGAATCGGCTTTCTTGAAGTGATGACAAAAACGGGAAGGAAGAGGGGCGGAGCGGGCGAACCTGCTCACGCAGCACGCGGGTGTTGCTCGGCCTTTTCCTGGCATTGCACACAGCGCGCTGCCTCGGGTTGGGCATGCAGGCGGGCGGCGGTGATGTGGGCGCCGCAGTCCGTGCACTCGCCATAGGTGCCCGCTTCGATGCGGGCGAGGGCGGCTTCGACAGCGGCGAGGTGCGCGGTTTCGCGTTCGCCCAGGGCAAATTCCAGTTCGCGCTCGGTGGCCACCTGGGCGCGTGGGTCTTCCGGTTGCCCAAAGTGTTCAGCGGCCACTTCGGCGCGACCGATGACGCCGCCGCGCTGTGCGGCCAACTGGGCCAGCAACTCGGACTGCTGGTTCAGCAACTGCTGGCGAAATGGGGCGGCTTGGGTCTTGTCCATGCGGGGTCTCCTCGGGGTGATCGGATACCTGCATGGTGCGCCTGTGCGCGGCGCGGTGGGTTGACCAAGGTCAAGGGATGGCGCGCGGTGTCACTGCCCGGGTGACACCGCTGCGGGGCGGGCTCAGCGCTTGGGCGGGCGCGCCAGCATTTCGGCGGTGTTGGTCTTGCGGTCCGCGTTCACGCGCTGCACATGGGGGCGCTCGGCCATGCGGGCCAGGTAGTCGCGCACGGGCAGGTCGGCCAGATAGTCCTTGCCATAGATGATCTTGGTGGCCGAGCTGACCAGCGGCAGGTGCACGATGGCCGCGCAGTCGGCCATGGTGAAGGTGTCGCCGCCCACGTAGGGGCTGAACTGGGCCAGCTGGCCGAAGGCGGCAATGTTCTTCTGCAGCTGTGCGCCGACCTTTTCCTTGGCAGTGTCGCTCACAGTGCCCCCAAAGAAGGCCTGGGGATACAGGTTGCGCGCGACCAGCTCCAGGTGCAGTTCCAGAAAGGTGATCAGCTCGCGCACCTTGGCGGCCTGGTAGGGGTCTGCCGGGATCAGCGGGTGCTCGGGGTGGGCGGCTTCGATGTAGTCGGCCATCACTGCAGACTCACACAGCGGTCCCTGCGGCGTGCGCAGGTAGGGCACCTTGCCCAGCGGGCTGGCGCTGCGGTCGGTCTCGCCCACCCAGGCCAGTTCTTCGGTGAACGGCAGGCCCTTTTCGAGCAGGGCCAGCTTGACCTTGTTGTAGTAGTTGCTGGCCGAAAAGCCGCAGAGTGTGAGCATGGGGTGTCTCCTAGTTTGTGGTGTTGGCAGGCGCACATCCTAGGTCGGTGGGTGGCGCCAAGCGGTCACGCAGATGACCCGCGTGCCGGTCGGCGTGAGCTGCGCACCTACAATGGCGCCTCCATGTCGTTGCCGTCCTTGCAAACCCTTCGCAGCCTTCGCTGGCTCGCCCGCCTGGTGCTGGCGTGGTTTGTGTTGTCGATCGGCGTGGCTGTGGCGTCGCCACTGGTGCATCCGCAGGCCATGGAGCTGATCTGCTCGGGCTCGGGAGCGATCAAAGTGCTGGTCAAGACCGATGACGGCGCCAAGGAACTGTCCAGCCACACGCTGGACTGCCCGCTGTGTGCGCATGTGGGCGCTCCCCCTCCTGCCTCCCAGGCCCAGCTGCCTGTGGTTCACCCCCTGGCGCATGCCCTGCGCCCCATCCCTGCCGCGCACATTGCAGCGCGCACTGCCGCGCCGCTGCCGCCGCGCGGGCCCCCATCGCTCTCCTGAAATCGCTATTGATTCGATAGCTGTTTGCGCATTATTCACATGCGCTTGCGGCCTATTTGGTTTGATTTTCAGGAGTTTCCATGCGCAAAAGCCGCATGGCGCTGGCCGTGGCCAGTGCCTTTCCCATCGTCCTGGGCATCACATATGCCGGGGCTTCTTCCGCATTCGCCCAGACCGCTGACAGCAATGGCAGCAGCACTACCAGCCATGCCCCGGTCAAGGAACTGGGCGTGGTCACCATAAGCGCTGGCCAGCCCACCTCACTGCCCACGCAGATCCCCACCACCATCGAGGGCGTGACGCGCGAGCAGATCGAGCATTCGATCAACGCCACCGACAGCGAAGACGCGCTCAAGTACCTGCCCAGCCTGCTGGTGCGCAAGCGCTACATCGGCGACTACAACCACGCCGTGCTGTCCACCCGCGCATCGGGCACGGGCAACCCGGCGCGGTCCATGGTGTTTGCCGACGGCATCTTGCTCTCCAACTACCTGGGCAACGGCCCTACCAACGCTCCACGCTGGATGCTGGTCACGCCCGAGGAGATCGAGCGCGTGGACGTGCTCTACGGCCCCTTCTCAGCAGCGTACGCGGGCAACTCGGTGGGCGCGGTGGTGGACTACGTCACGCGCATGCCCACAAAGTTCGAGGCCCACGGGCAGGTCAGCTACCAGCACCAGCCGTTTGACCTGTACAACACCAACGGCACCTACGGCGGCAAGCAGGTCAGCGCCTCGGTGGGCAATAAAAATGGCGACTGGTCCTGGTTCCTCAACTTCAACAAGACGGACAGCGAAGGCCAGCCGCTCACCTTCCCCACGCGCCTCGTGTCCGCAGGCACCGTGGGCAGTGCGGGCACACCCGTGACGGGCGCGGTGCTGGACAACAACCGCAGCAACCAGCCCTGGTATCTGCTGGGCACCGCCACGCAATACCACACGCAGCAAGACCATATCAAGGCAAAGATCTTCTACGACTTCTCGCCCACTGTGCGGGCCGCCTACACCTTCGGCTGGTGGCACAACGAATCCGAAGGGCGCCCCGCCAGCTACCTGCGCGATGCCAACGGCAATGCGGTCTACAGCGGCACGGTCAATATCAATGGCCGCTCGTTTGCGCTCACGCCGACGGACTTCAACGTTTCCAACGAAGACCTCACGCATTTCATGCACGGCCTGTCGGTCAAGAGCCGCACGCAAGGCGTGTTTGATTGGGAGGTAGCCGCCAGCCTGTACGACTACCAGACCGACACCCTGCGCGCCGCCACCGTCGCACTGCCTGCGGCGCTGAACGGCGGGGCAGGGCGCATCGTCAACAGCAAGGGCACGGGCTGGAACACGCTGGCTGCCAAGGGCACCTGGCGACCCGATGGGGTGTTGGGCGCGCACATCGTGGACTTTGGCCTGCAGCGCGACAGCTACCAGCTGCGCACGGTGGAGAACGCCACGACGAACTGGATCAACGGAGCCGCAGGCGCCCGGAACCAGGCCTTCAATGGCGACACCCAGTTGCTGGGCCTGTGGGCGCAAGACACCTGGAAGATCGCACCCCAATGGAAGGCCGTACTAGGCGCCCGCGCCGAGCGTTGGAGCGCCAGCAACGGGCAGACGGGCAACGCCACCACCACCGTGGGTCACCCCGAGCGCAACGAGACCTATGTCTCGCCCAAGGCGGCCGTGGCCTACCAGGCCAGCGACCTGTGGGTGCTCAAGGCATCGACAGGCCGCGCCGTACGCATGCCCACGGTGTCTGAGCTGTACCAGGGCGGCATCAGCGGCAGCGGCACGCTCATCAACAACGACCCCAACCTGCGCCCCGAAAAGAGCTGGACCACCGAGCTGACGGCCGAGCGGGACCTAGGCAGCGGTTTGCTGCGCCTGACCGCGTTTTTTGAGCGCACCAAGGACGCGCTGTACTCGCAGACCAATGTGCTCGTGACCCCCAACGTGACCAATGTGCAGAACGTGGACGCGATTCGTACCAAGGGCCTGGAGCTGTCGTACCAGGCCACCAACGTCTTCGTGCGCGGGCTGGAGCTGGGCAGCAGCCTGACCTGGACGGACTCCAAGATCACGAAGAACGACAAGTTCCCGGCCAGCGTCGGTAAATGGCAGCCACGCATCCCCGAGTGGCGCGCCACCGCCGTAGCCACCTACCGGCCCGACGACAAATGGTCGTACACCTTGGGCGCGCGCTACAGCGGCAAGCAATACAGCACGCTCGACAACAGCGACCCCAACGGTTTTGCCTACCAGGGCGCGAGCAGCTACTTCACCACCGATGTGCGCGTGCGCTACCAGATCACCAAAGCGGTCAGCGCCGCCGTGGGCATCGACAACCTGAACAACTACCAGTTCTGGAACTTCCACCCCTACCCGCAGCGCAGCTACATGGCTGAGTTGAAGGTCTCCCTCTGAAAGGAATACTTCCCATGTTGTTGAATACTATGAAAAAGATAGCTACTGCCGCATGTTTGACTAGCGCTACCGCCCTGTTTGGCACTGCATCGGCCCATGTGGTGCTCGAATACCAGGTGGCACCGGCCGGCGCCAGCTACAAGGCCGCGTTCAAGGTGGGCCACGGCTGCGGCGCATCGCCCACGCGGCAGGTGGTGGTGGACATCCCCGCAGGCATGCGCGGCGCGCGCCCCATGCCCAAGCCGGGCTGGACGCTCGACGTGCAGCGCGACAAGCTGGCACAGCCGTACACCAGCCATGGCCGCAGCATCACCGAAGACGTGGTGCGCGTGACCTGGACGGCCAAGACCGCAGACGACATGCTGCAGAGCGCCCACTACGACGAGTTCGTGCTGGTCGCCACTGCCCCCGAGCAAGCAGGCACCGTGTACTGGCCCGTGCGCCAGGTCTGCGCCGAAGGCCGCAACGACTGGGTGGATGTGCCCCAGGCGGGCCAGAAGCTGTCAGACCTCAAGTCCCCTGCGGCAGCGCTGGAGATTCTGCCCAGCGGTGGCGCGGCTGCCCACAATCATTGACAGTCGGGCCCAGCCCCTCATCCCCCTCTATCCCTCTTTTATTTGAGCCAACCGAAAGACATTCACCATGAAAACACTGCTTCACACCGCCGCTATCGTTGCTGCACTGCTCAGCGCCCCTGCATGGGCGCAGACCGCCGCCGTCAAGGTCGAAGGCGCCTGGGCCCGCGCCAGCGTGCAGGGCCAGAAGGCCACGGGCGCGTTCATGCGCCTCACGGCCAAGGACGGCGCACGCCTGGTGCGCGCCGAGTCGCCCGCAGCCGGCCTGGCCGAAGTGCACGAGATGAAGATGGAAGGCGACATCATGAAGATGCGCGCCGTGCCCGCGCTGGACCTGCCGGCGGGCAAGACGGTGGAGCTCAAGCCCGGCGGCTACCACGTCATGCTGCTGGACCTGAAGGCGCCGCTGGCCAAGGACAGCACGGTGCCGCTCACCCTGGTGTTCCAGGACGCCAAGGGCGTGGAAAGCAAGCTGAACCTGACGGTGCCCGTGGGCACCTCCGCACCCGGCGGCGCCACGGCAGGCAGCATGATGGATGGGCACAAACACTGAGATCCCCGCGGCCGCAGCGCCTTCGCGGGCGCAACGCATTGGAGTAAGCTGTGCCTCCTCAAGAACCTGGAGCAGGTTCCAACGACCCACCTCTCGCGGAGCGGCCATGAGCGACACATCCAACAACTTCGGTTTCGGCAAATTCGTCCCCGGTTTTGACTTTCTGCAAAGCCTGGCCAAGGGGGCGTCCAGCAGCATTCCGCAGTTGCCCAACCTCTCCAACTGGGTGGCCCCCACCATCAGCGTGGAAGAGCTGGAAAAGCGCATTGAAGAGCTGAAGGCCGTGCAGTTCTGGCTGGAGCAGAACTCGCGCGCGCTGGCCGCCACCATCCAGGCGCTGGAGGTGCAGAAGATGACCCTGGCCACGCTCAAGGGCATGAACTTCAGCATGGGCGATGTGGCCAACGCCTTCAAGCTCAAGACCGCCGACACGGTGATGAGTGGCGTGCAAAAGGCCGCCGACACCGTGACTGGCGCCGCCGAGGCCGTGGCTGGCGCGGCGGCCCGCGTCACAGGCCGCGCCGCCGCTGAAGAGGAAACCCCGGACGAGGCCGACGCCGAGCCTGCACCGGCTGCCAAGGCCAAGCCCAAAGCCAAGGGCAAGACTGCGGCTGCGGCCGAGCCCGCCGTGGTGGACCCGATGCAGTGGTGGGGTGCGCTCACCAGCCAGTTTCAGCAGATCGCGGCCAACGCCATGAAGGACGCGGCCAAGCAGACTGCCATCGACACCACCAAGAACATGGCCACCGGCCTGGCCAAGGAAGCCCTCAAGACAGCCACCGGCATGGCCAGCCAGTTTGCCGCCAAGGGCATGCAGACCATGCAGGGCGGTGCCAAGCGCGCGGCGGCGTCATCCGCAGGCGCCGAAAAAAAGACAGCTGCGGCCAAGAAACCCGCAGCCCGCAAAACCACTACGAAGCCCGCCGCCAAGAAGGCCGGCGGCACCCGCAGCCCGGCTGCCCGCAAGCGAGCGGGCTGACGCCAACGCGGGCGGGTGCGGCAGCACGCGGGTGGTGCCACGTTGCATCACCTCCCGCCCCGGCACGGAGACACTCACCATGAAACTCTTTCCCACCGGCCACGCCACCCACCCCCAGTGGCGCATGGCCGCTGCGCTGGTGCTGGCGCAGCTGCGCGCCCAGATGGCGCTGCCCGACTACGCATCGGCCCCCACCCTGGGCCTGCTCTACATCACCGACCACTACGCCAACGAAGCCCAGGCGCTGCTCGACTACCTGAGCGGCGAGCTGCCGGAAGTGACCGACTGGAGCGGCACCGTGGGGGTGGGCGTGTCGGCCAACAATGCCGAATACTTTGATGAGCCCGCGCTCTCGGTCATGCTGCTGGATGTGCCGGCCGACCAGTACCGCGTGTTCTCGGGTGTGGCGCCGCTGCCTGCCCATGCGCCGCACGCCGGCACGGGCTTTGTGGCCCACACCGCGCTGGTGCATGCCGACGGCCACACGCCGGACCTCACCGAACTGCTCGCCGAGATGGCTGCGCGGACCGACACGGGCTATCTGTTTGGCGGCCTCAGCGCCAGCCGCACGGCCAGCGTGCAGTTTGCCGTGGGCGGCGACGGCAACATCGCCGGGCAAGGCGGTGCCAGTGGGGTGTTTGACGGCGGCCTCTCGGGCGTGGCGTTTGGCGCGGGCGTGTCGCTGGTGTCGCGCGTCACGCAGGGCTGCCAGCCCGTGGGCGCGCTGCACACCATCACGGCCGCGCAGGACAACGTGGTGCTCGCGCTCGACGGCGAGCCCGCGCTCGATGTGCTGCTCGACACGCTGCAGGTCTCGCTCGACGGGGGCGACCCGCAGCCCGCGCTGCGCAAGGTGCGCGCCACGCTGGCCGGGCTGGTCAACGCCGGTGAACAACCGCAGGGGCAGCGCCGCACGGGCCACTTTGGCGCCGACACGCGCGTGCGCCATATCCTGGGGCTGGACGGTTCTCGCCGGGGCGTGGCGCTGGCCGACCATGTGGAGCCCGGCATGCATCTGGCGTTCTGCCAGCGCAACGTGGCGGCCGCACGTGCCGACCTCATGCGCATCTGCGCCGAAATTCGGGAGGAGCTATCGCCCGAAGAGCTGGAGCCTGCGCCGATGCTGTCGTCCGATGCCCCCGGCGGCCTCGATGCCGCACCGGGAGCCGCAACGCCCGCTGGCGCTCAACTGGCCATCGGGCGGCGCATCTGTGGCGCGATTTATGTGAGCTGCTCGGGCCGGGGCGGCCCGCATTTTGGCGGGCCCAGCGCTGAGCTGCAGATCGTGCGCCATGCGCTGGGCGATGTGCCTCTGGCGGGGTTCTTTGCGGGGGGCGAAATTGCTCACCACCATCTGTACGGCTACACCGGCGTGTTGACGGTGTTTGTGGACGGCGAGCCCTCACCGTCCTGATGTAGAAGAGGAAAGAGGGGGCTTGCCGGCAAGCAGTCCTCCCCGGTGGGTTCGGTCAGCCCGCGCCGTTCTCGTCGGACTCCGCTTTTTCCTCGGGCGTCAGCCGCGTGGCCAGGATCTTGTCGATGGTCTTGCCATCCATGTCCACCACTTCCAGCTTCCAGTCCTCCCACTGCACGGTGTCGGTCACCTTGGGCAGGCGGCCGGTCAGCAGCATGATCATGCCGCTGAGCGTGTGGTAGCGGCCGCGTTCTTCTTCGGGCACGGCATCCAGGTTCAGGCGGTCTTTCAGCTCGGGCACGGGGATGTGGCCGTCCAGCAGCCAGCTGCCGTCCTCACGCTGCAATGCCCACGAGGTCTCGGGGTCGCGCGGCTGAAACTCGCCGGTGATGGCTTCGATCAGGTCCTGCAGCGTGACGATGCCCTGCACCTCGCCGTATTCGTCGATCACAAACGCCATGTGCACGTCCGACAGGCGGAAGTTGTCCAGCAGCTCCATGCCCGTGATGGTCTCGGGCACATACAGCGCCGTCTGCAGTGGCTGGTCGGCCAGGCCGCCGCGCGCCTTGTCGCGCAGGGTGCGCGACAACCATTGGCGCGCATTGATCACGCCCAGGATGTTGTCCATGCCACCGCGCACCACCGGGAAGCGCGCGTGGTCGGACTCTTCGATGCATTTGAGGTTGTCTTCAAACGGAGCATCGATGTCCAGGCACACCACATCACCGCGCGGCACCATCAGTGAGCCGATCTGGCGGTCGTCCAGGCGGAACACGTTGCGCACCATGGTGTGCTCGTGCGACTCGATCACACCGGCCGTAGTGCCTTCGACCAGCATGGCGTGGATCTCTTCTTCGGTCACGGGGCTGCCGCTGGTTTCCTTCACGCCCAGCAGGCGCAGCAGGGTGCGCGTGGACGTGGACAGCAGCAGCACAAACGGCTTGGTGGCCAGTGCCAGAAAGTTGATGGGCCGCGCCACCAGGCGCGCAAAGGTCTCGGGGTACGACTGGCCGATGCGCTTGGGCACCAGCTCGCCCACCACGATGGAGAAGTACGTGATCAGCACCACCACCAGCCCGGTGGCCGCGTAGCCACCGTAGGGCAGGGGCACGCCCAGGCGCTCCAGCCACGATGCCAGCGGCGCTGCCAGGGCAGCCTCGCCCACGATACCGTTCAGCACGCCGATCGACGTGATGCCGATCTGGATGGTGGAGAGAAAACGCGTGGGGTCTTCGCCCAGCTTCACGGCAGCGGCGGCACCGCTATCGCCCTCATCAATCAGCTTTTGCAACCGCACCTTGCGGGCCGTGACCAGAGCGATCTCTGACATGGCAAACAGGCCGTTGAGGAAGATGAGGGCGAACAGTATTGCTATTTCCATACAAAGGGCGCCTTACGCGCCCTTGGGTGTTGATAAGCAACCCATTGTAAGGACAGGGGCCCAGTGGCCCCGCGCAGGTTCCTAACCACCTTCTGTGGGCAAGCCGGTCTCGTCCCATTCGGGCAGCCCCCCGCGCAGCCAGTACACCGACTGGAAGCCCTTGGTAGTGGCCACTTTGGCGGCCTTGTAGGACTTCCAGCACTCGGCGCCATTGCACGCAAAAATCACCGGCTTGGCTTTGTCCAGCCCTGGTAGCTTGTCCAGCGCCTGGAAGTCGTCCTGCGCCGCATTGAAGGCCACGTCCTTCAGGCTCTTTTCCACGTAGGCCGCAAACACGGCGCCCCGGATGCGTTTGGTCTTGAATTCCTTCTCGGTGCGCGTGTCCACCAGCGTGGCGCCCTGTGCGAGCAGGGTCTGCGCTTCGCGCGCGGTGATGCGGTTCACCCCAGGCAGGCTGGTGGGGGTGAACAGCCCCAGCTCGGCCACGCGGCGGTATTCCACCGCCTCCGGGCGCACCGAGACCAGCGGCAGGCCGCTGGCCGAGGACGACGTGCTGAACCACTGGGCCAGCTTGCTGCGCGCATCCGCAGGCAGGTCTTTCTTGACCACGATGGAGAACCCGCCCGGTACGGGCTGCGACGTAGCCAGCACCCGCGCGATACCGGGGTGCGCCGCCGACCATTCGGCCCAGTCGTCCTCGCGCACCACGGTGGCATCGGCCGTGCCCAGGGTCAGGGCCGTGAGGCCCGCCTGGGGGAATTTTTCGTACTGCACGGCCCGCAGATCCTGGAACGACAGCCCCGCCTCATTGAGCATGCCGCGCGCCATGTAGGTGTAGACCGAGTCCTGCTGGGGCAGGTACAGCCGCCGGCCTTTCATGGCGGGCACGGCGGCGATGGGCTGTAGCCCGACCAGCAGGTACTTGTCCGATTTGTGCGTGGCGCCCACCAGTTCGTAGCCGCGTTGCAGTGCAGATGCTGCCACTTGGGCTGGCGCAATGAAGATGTCATAGCCCGCGCTGCGGGTGGCGCGCATCACGTCGGACAGGTCGTCGCTGGTGGTCAGCGCCACAGATTGGCCCGCCGCCTTCGACAGGCCCGACTCGGCCGAGGTGCGCAGGATGGAGTGCGCGGCCTTGCGGGCCGTGGGCTCCACGACCACGATCGCCGTCAACTGGGCCAGCGCGGTGCTGCAACCCAGGCCCCAGAGCAGGAGCAGCCCGAGTGGTCGCCAGGATCGATTTTTGATGATGTTCATAGCGCTTTTCCTCTCCCCACAACAAAGCGCGAATATGCCCACGGCCTCCGCACCTGCGTACGAATGTTTCCGATGTTTTGTTCTTGTTACTTCTGCTAACGACGCCGCACGTGCGATGCGAGGGGCTGCCGCACAGAATGCGGGCTGGCCCGATGCCCTGCGCTTGCGAGGGGAATCGGGGGCGAAAGGTTTTGTTCACCCACTCTTTGGAGACGTTCGCATGAAAGATTCGATGACCCTGCCGCGCCGCCACATGCTGGCCGGAAGTGCTGCCGCCTTGAGCGCGCTGGGCCTGGCCGGATGGACGGGCAGTGCGCGCGCCCAGCAAGCCGCCGCCCCCGCAGCCAAGCCGCTGCCCGCCTATGCAGGGTGGAAGTCGCCGGATGCGCTGATCGTGCACAGCAGCAGCACCCTGGAAACGCGGCGCTCCGCGTTCGGCACCAGCGTCATCACGCCGTCCAACCAGCTGTACGTGCGCAACAACCTGCCCGCGCCTGACGCGGCCATCCTGGACAACCGCGACGCGTGGACGGTGTCCATCGAAGGGGTCAAAAGCCCGCGCAGCCTGACCCTGGCCGAGCTCAAGACGCTGGGCGTGGAAACCGTGGCCACCGTGTTGCAGTGCTCGGGCAACGGCCGGGGCTTTTTCCCCAGCAAGCCCAGCGGCACGCCCTGGTCGGTAGGCGCCGCGGGCTGCGTGGTCTGGAGTGGCGTGCCGCTGCGCAACGTGGTGGCGGCCCTGGGCGGGCTGGCCGACGGCGCGACCTACCTGACAGGTACGGGCGGCGAGAAGCTGCCCGAGGGGGTGGACCCGCTGTCGGTGCTGGTGGAGCGCTCGGTGCCCGTGAAGGCGATGGACGATGCGCTGCTGGCCTGGGAGATGAATGGCGAGCCGCTGTCACTGGCGCATGGCGGCCCGCTGCGGCTGGTGGTGCCCGGCTATCAGGGCGTGAACAACATCAAGTACGTCAAGCGCGTGGCCTTCGGCAGCGCGCAGTCGCAGGCGCGCATCATGTCGCACGGCTACCGCATGTCACCACCCGGCTCCAAGGCCAGCCCTGACCAGCCTTCGGTGTGGGAGATGGGCGTGAAGTCCTGGATCAACGGCCCCTTGGCCGACAAGGGCCCCCTCAAGCCCGGCCAGGTGCAGGTGCATGGCGTGGCCTTTGGCGGCACGCGCGGCATCAAGGGCGTGGAGGTGTCGGCCGACGGCGGCAAGACCTGGCAGGCGGCCAAGCTCATCGGCCCGGACCTGGGCCCTTTTGCCTGGCGGCAGTTTGCACTGCCCGTGCGGCTGGAGGCGGGCACCCATGTGCTGGCCAGCCGCGCCACCGACACGGCGGGCAATGTGCAGGCCGAGCAGCGCGAGGAAAACCTGGGTGGCTACAACAACGCCAGCTGGCGTGACCACGCTGTCACCGTGACCGTAGCCTGAGATGGGGGGGAGCAACGGAGCGCGCCGCCTTGCAGCGGCGCTGTGGGCCGCTGGCGCCTGTACGTCGGCTGCGGCCGCCGATCCCGCCGAACTGGCGCGCGGCAAGGAGCTGTTCACCAAGATCCAGCCCGCCTGTGCCGTGTGCCACACGCTGCAGGCTGCCGGTGCCGAGGGCCAGGTCGGCCCGGTGCTGGATGAGCTGAAACCCGACGCGGGCCGCGTGTTGCGCGCGCTCAAGGCGGGCATCGGCGTGATGCCGTCTTATGCAGAGCGCATGACCGAGAACGACATGTTGGCCGTGGCGCAGTTTGTGGCGCACGCCACGGGCGCGGCCAAGTAGGCGCAGCCTTTTGCACCGGTTGCAGCGTGGCCTCGCTGCAACCGCCTGCAACCGCGCGCTGCTTCAGGCCGCCGTGCGCGACGGCACCAGCGCCGACCCGGCTGCGCGCCCTTGCAGCCCCTGGAACGCAAACTCCACCTCGGGCACGCGGCCACTCACGATGTCGGCCAGCGCCTTGCCCGAGCCGCAGGCGTGCGTCCAGCCCAGCGTGCCGTGGCCGGTGTTGAGGAACAAATTGCCCACTTTGGTCTTGCCGATCAGCGGCACGTTGCTGGGCGTGGCGGGGCGCAGGCCGCTCCAGAACTGCGCCTGGGTGGTGTCGCCCGCGCCGGGGAAGAGCTGCTCCACCCGCCGCACGATGGCCTCGCAGCGCACTTGGTTCAGATGGCGGTCATAGCCATTCAATTCCGCCGTGCCCGCAATGCGCAGGCGGTCACCCCGCTCGCTGGTGTAGCGCGAGAACACGAGCTTGAACTCGTCGTCCGTCAGGCTCACCTGATGCGCCTTGGCCGCGTCCTTGACCGGCATGGTCACCGAGTAGCCTTTGGCCGGGTAGATGGGCAGCTGGATGCCCAGCGGCTGCGCCAGCAGCGGGCTGAACGAGCCCATGGCCAGTACAAACGCATCGCCGCGCACGCGCTCGAAGCGGCCTTCGGCATTGGTCACTTCCACATGGTCGATACGGCCACCCACCTCGCGCAGCGCGGTGATGTGGTGGCCCATGCGGAACTGCACGCCAGCCGCTTCGCACAGCTTGGCCAGCTCGCGCGTGAACTGGTTGGCGTCGCCGGATTCGTCCTCGGCCGTGTAGGTGGCACCCGCCAGCTGCGGGCGGATGTGGGCCAGCGCGGGCTCGATGCGCACGGCCTCGTCAGCACTGATCACCTGGCGCTCGCAGCCCAGCGCGCGCATCTGCTCGGCCGGGGCCAGGGCGCCGTCAAACTCCTTTTGGTTGGTATAGAAGTGCAGGATGCCCTGCGTGCGCTGGTCGTACTGGATGCCGGTGGCCGCGCGCAGCTGCTGCAGCGTGTCGCGGCTGTAGGTGCCCAGGCGCACGATCTGCTCGATGTTGTGGCGCATGCGTGCGGGTGTGCAGTTGCGCAGGAAGGACAGGCCCCACAGCCACTGCCGCATGTCGGTGCGCAGACGGAAGAGCAGGGGCGCATCTTCCTTGCCCAGCCATTGCAGCACCTTGAGCGGCGCACTGGGGTTGGCCCAGGGCTCGGCGTGGCTCACCGAGATCTGGCCGCCGTTGGCAAAGCTGGTTTCGGCGCCGGGCGAGCCCTGGCGGTCGATGACGGTCACTTCGTGACCCAGTTGTGAGAGGAAATAAGCCGAAGTCACGCCGAGCAAGCCGGCGCCCAAAACGATCACGCGCATGATTTTCAAAGCCTTTCTGGGCTCTGGCGCTAGAACAACATGCGCAGGCAGCTATGAATTCAATAGCGTGCAGCTGGCGCATGAATGCCCTGGCTGCCGCTCCCCCTGTCCTTGGTACCTGAGAGATTCACCGCCACCCACCCGGGCTGCGGCTTGCTCCTTCGGTGCGCTTCGCGTTGCGCGAGGCGGCTCTCCAGACGGCTTTGATGAATGGTGCAGTACGGGACCTGAGCGTGTATGGGAGTTTGCGCCTTCGGTGCAGCGGTGGCCTGTGCCTGCCGTGCTCTCCTGCGAGGCCGATTCTAGGGGGCAAGCCTGTGCGCCGGATCAACTCCGGCGGCTAATGGGGCGCAATCGTTGCTGATGCAGCGGGCGGGGCCGATGGGACAAGGTGCCGATAATCCCGCCGACCCTTGCACCACGGAGAGTTTTTGCCATGTCCCCCACCGCTTTGGACCCTTCCGCCAGCGCCGCCGTCATCACCCAGGCCCGGGAAGGGCGCACGCCCCGCCCGCTGGACTTTCCCGCAGGGCTGCGCCCGCGCGATGCCACCGAGGCCTATGCCGTGCAAGACGTGGTGGTGCGCGCGCGTGGCCCCATCGCTGGCTGGAAGGTCGGGGCTGCATCGCCCCAGGCGCAACCGGCACGCGCCGCGCTCACCCGGGATTCGGTGTGGGTGGCTGCAGCGGGCGAGCCCGTGTTGCTGGCTGCATCTGGTTTTGCCGTGATGGGGGTGGAGGCGGAATTGGTCTACGAACTGGGGGCCGACCTGCCCGCCCGCGCCACCCCCTACAGCGCCGCCGAAGTGCTGGCGGCCGTGGTGTCGGTGCGGGCCGCCATCGAGGTGTGCGACACCCGCTTTGCTGCCTGGGCGCAGCAGGGCGAGTGGAGCCGCCTGGCTGACCAGGCGTGCCACGGGGCGCTGGTTGTGGGGACTGGCACCGACGAAGTGGCCACCGCACAGCCCCTGGCGCAAGCGGTGACTTTGTCGGTGAACGGGGCCGTGGCCGTGCAACATGCCACCTGGGGCAACCCGGCGGGCGATCCGCTGCGGCTGCTGGTGTGGCTGGCCAACGAAGGCGCGCGCAGCCTGGGTGGACTGCGCGCGGGGCACTGGGTCACCACCGGGTCATGCACCGGCACCGTGCTGGTGGCGCCGGGGGCTGAGGTGGTGGTCGACTTTCCAGGGCTGGGGCAGGCGGTGTTGCACCTGCCATAAAGGCACAGGGCCTGGCGCCCTGGCTAGCCAGCGGAGCGTCGATCAACGATCAGTTGCGGCGCGGGTTGTCCGGCTGGTGGTCGCGGCGGTTGGGCACGCCGTCGCCGTCACGGTCGCGGTCATTGCGGTTGGCAATGCCGTCGCCATCGCGGTCCCAGCCGCCCCGGTGCAGTTCCCAGCGCCCGTCGCGCTGCTCCCACTGAGGTGTGCGATAGCGGTAGCCTGGCCGCACCTTTTCAAAGTGGCCTGCCACCCACACATGGCGGTGGCCCCGCCAGTCCCAGTAGCCAGGCACCCACACCTGTCCCTTGCGGGCGTGCGGAACGGCTTCGCGGCGGGGTGGTGGGGGTGCCGGGATGACGATGCCCTGCTGTGGGCCCGACTGCACGATGACAGTGGCTTGCGTGGCGGCCTGTGCCGGTGTGATGGCCCCTGTCAGCGCCGTCAGCGCTGTCACGGCCAAGGCCGCTGCGGTGAAGGTGTTGCGCAAGAAAGTGGCGTGGGTCATGGTGAACTCCTTGTCGTGTCTGGCCGACCGCAGGCACTGCCTGCGTCGGGCCGGGTGTTGCGTCTGTGGCCTCATCGTGGCCGGTGGGTGGTGGGGCGTCTGTCAGCCGGGCTGCCCATTGCATGTCGGCCCGCGCAGCGGTCCCACCAAGGGGGATCAGCGGCGGTACGGGTTGTCCGGGCGCTGGTCGTAGCGGTTGGGCACGCCGTCTCCGTCACGGTCCCGGTCGCGGCGGTTGGGGATGCCATCGCCATCACGGTCCCAGCCGCCGGGCTGCATGTTCCAGCGACCGCCATGTTCTACCCAACGGGGCTCGCGGTAGTGGTAGCCGGGGCGGGCTTTCACCCAGTAGCCCTGCATCCACACGTGGCGGTGGCCACGCCATTCCCAGTGGCCGGGCACCCACACCATGCCGCGGCGCGGGTGTGGCGCCACCTCGTAGCGGGGTGGGGGCGGCGCCTGGTACTGCACGCGCACCGGGGCGGGTTGCTGGTAGACAGGCGTACCTGCCTGGATGACAACGGTGGCGCTGGTCTGCGCCTGCGCCGCGCTCGCGGCGCCCAGCGACAGCAGGGCGATGGACACAGCGGCAAGTGCTTTGCGGGCCATAAGGTTCTCCTCAGATGTGATTCCTTGCGGAACCGGAGACTTCATGGTGCGCACGCTGCGTCAAGCCGGTGTAGGCCAATTGCGAAGCTTTGTGAAGTTGTGTTGCCGACTTCGGAGGCAAACGGTTGCCGTGTGATTTTTGTCACGCCTGCTCAGGCATTCGGCGTCGGCGTCTCCATTCACCCGCCCGCGATGGCTTGCTTCAGCGCCACCACACCAGCAACGCGCACCACGCCGGGTGTCTGCCATGCGTGGCAAAGAACACCAGCACGCCACTGGCCAGGGTGGCAATGCCCACCGCGTCGGCGGCCCAGGCGCCCAGGGCCGCGTCCCAAGGTGCGGTGCCCAGGCGCCAGAGCAGAGCGCTCAGTGCCCAGCACAGTACCGAAGCCACATGCCAGGTGCCCCACAGAATGCGCAGGTGCGGGGTGTGCAGCAACTGCTGCGCCGTGCCAACCTCCGCGCGCCCCGCTGTCTGGTGCCCCTGCGTACGCAGCCTGCGAAACAGCAGAAGCTCTCCCAGCACCGAGTGCGCCACACCCACCAGGGCCAGCCCGGCTGCCGCCAAGGTCAACGCGGTGTTTGTCATTAGTGAACGGCCAACGCCTTGTGGGCGCGGGTGTGCACCTGGGCACCCAGCTGCGTCAGCAGGTGCATCAGCCCCATCCACATGCGCTCGAACGCGGGCATCTCGCCGGGGATCTGGGCGAGGTGCTGGCCCAGCACGCGCTGGTGCTGGCTGGGGGTGATGGGCGGCGGTGTTTTGGTGCCAAAGTCAAACACCGGCTGGGTGAAGGGCTCGATCTGCCAGGCCTGCATCTCGGCCAGCGCGGGGGCGAGTTCAGTGGTGTAGGCCTGCACGGTCAGGTCCTTGCGCAAGAGCCCCAGCGCCTGGTAGGCCTGCAGCACCTGTGTATCGCGTGTAGGGTCGGTAGGGGCGCGCAGCAGGGCAGACCACGCCTGCACCACCTGCGCACGGAATGCGTTGGGCAGGGCGCGCGTGCAGCCAAAGTCCAGCACACCCACCGTGCCATCGGGCGCGAACAGAAAGTTGCCCGGGTGCGGGTCGGCATGCACCCGCCCCAGCACAAAGATGCAGTGCATGAACCAATCCCACAGGTGCTGCCCGGCCTGGTCGCGCAGCGCCTGGTGTGGCTGTGTGGCCAGCCAGGCTTGCAACGGTAGCCCGGGCACAAACTGCTGCGTGAGCACCTGGGCCCGCGTGTGCGACAGGATGGGCTGCGCCATCACCACCCCCGGCTGTGCGGCGTGCTGGGCAAACCACTGCAGCTGTTCGGCCTCCTGCAGGTAGTCCACCTCGCGCAGCAGGGTGGCCTCGATCTCGGTCATCACGCTGTCCAGCACGGCATCGGTGGGCAGCGGCATGTCGGTGTGGGCCAGTGCGCGCAGCGCGGCGCGCATCAGCTGCATGTCGCTGGCAATGGTGGCGGCAATGCCGGGGTATTGCACCTTCACGGCCACCGTGCCGTGGCCAGCAAGTTGCGCGCGGTGCACCTGGCCCAGGCTGGCGGCCGCAAACGCGGTGGGCTCGAACTGGTCGAACAGCGTCTCGGGCTCTTGCCCGAAGGCCTGGCGGAACACGCGGCCCACCAGCGCGCGGTTGAGCGGCGGGGCCTGGTGGTGGGCGCGTGCCAGTTCGCTGCGCACGCCGTCGGGCAGCAGGCCCGGGTGCATGCTGAGCAGCTGCGACACCTTGAGCGCCGAGCCCCGCAGCTGCCCCAGCGCACCAAACAAAATGCGGCCCAGCGCTGCCTCGTGCTCTGCCTGCGCCTGGGCCGAGCGCTTGCGCGTGCGGTGTCCCAGCTCGGCCATGCCGATGCGCGCAGCAGCGAGCCCCGTGATGGCGCTGCGCGCCAGCTTGCCGGTGCGGGGTGCGTTTGCGTCAGTTTGGGCCATGGTCTGCCAGGCGCTGCGCCGTGCCGCGTGCAATCACGCGGTGGATCGGCGTGATCACCGCCATGTACGCATGGCCCAGCTTGTTGTGGATGTGCACCACCGTGCTCAGCACCACGCGGGGCGCGGTGCTGGGGGCGGCGGGCTGTTTGCAGATGGACACCTGCACGTCCAGGTGCTTGTCGTCCTGGCCCATCACCACCTCGGTGTCGCTCAGGTGTCGAATGCGGAAGATGCCCACGCGGTCGCCCACGCGGTAGCTGCGCGCGTCGCGCAGGGATCGGCCACTGGCGGGCGGGTGGCCGTCATCCAGCTGGCCCAGGTCCTTCAGGCCCACCAGGCGCACGGCCTTGTTGCGCACGAACATGAGGGCGCGTGTCCACGCCGGGGTGCGGGCCGCCACGTCCAGCCACGACTGCAGGGCTGAGCGCGCGGGGTGCCGGTCGGCCACTTCGTAGGCATCAAAAAAATCGGCCCCGGGCAGCGTGGCGTGGATGGCCGTGCCGGGCGGCACCTGGGTTGCGCGCGCGGTGGTGGGGGCGGCGAGGGCAGAGGACGCATTCATGGGGCGCTCTTTCTTTTGCGGGGCGTGGCGGGGCGCTGGGCGGCGGGGTCCTTCGTGGGGCCGGTGGTCGCCCGGGGTTTGCGGGGTGCGCGCGTAGGCTGCGCAGTTTTCGGGGCGAGGCCTTCGGCCCCGGCTCTACCGGCAGGGGGCTGCGATGCCCGTGCTGTGGGCGCGCTGGCCATGGCCTGCTGGGCCATGTGCAGCATGCCCATCAGGCTGCTGCCGTGTTGCACCATGCGGGCCATCTGGCTGCGCAGCACAAAGCCGCCCAGTTGCAGCACACGGTTGACTAGCCCGCCGCGCAGCGCCTGCACCAGCACGCCCAGCGACAGGTCCACCAGCTGCGTGGTGTCGGCAAATTCGTCGGAGGTGTCGGCCAGCCAGTACGTCACCACGCCTGCGAGGTAGTCGGTGTAAAGGCTGCCTGCCAGGCCCTTGAAGTCGCAGGGCTCAATCTCGCCGCTGGCCTCGGCCGCTTCCAGAAAGCTCGCCACCGCCTCGCGCAGGTTCTGGCGCGCGGCCAGCGGCTCGGCCAGCATCGACAGCGGCGAGCGCCGCGCCAGACCGCGCACCTGGGCCACAAACTCGCGGTCGGCCAGCAGGCGCTCCAGCACGGCATCGGTCAAGCGCTGCAGCTTTTCTTGCAGGCCGTAGCCCGCAAAGCCCGGCGTCTGCAGCGTGTCGGCCAGCGCCTGGTGGGCCACATCGTCCAGGTAGCCCAGCACGATGCGGTCCTTGGTGGGGAAGTATTTGTAGATCGTGGCGTCGCCAATGCCGGCGGCGCGTGCGATGTCTTTCATCGTTGTGCCGTCAAAGCCCTGGCGGGTCATGAGGTCCACCGCGCTGGCCACGATCTGGCGGCGCGTGGCGTCTTGCTGCTGGCGGGTGGTTTTCATTTGACTATTCTTAAATTGATTAAATTTGCAATTTAAAGAATAGTTATTTCTGTTTATGGCGTCAAGCCACCTCTTGGCAGGCGCAAGCAGGGGTTTTGAGGCGTTTTTAGCCTCAAGTGCATGTATTTCATGCGCTGATAGCTATCAAAAAGATAGTAAATGGAGGCTGGTTCATGGCGCTGCGGCCAGTCCCTGCACCTGTGAGGCGGCCGCTGCGCTCAACCAAAGGCAGAAGTTGGCTGGCAGCGACGGCTGCTGCTTGCAGGGGCCCGCGAAATCGGCGGGAGGCCTACCGCCGCATGCTGGCAAACGCCTCGAACTCCCAGCTGCGCATGGCCAGCAGCAGGGTGTAGCCCTCGCGCTCGCGGTCGGGCAGCTTCTGGTCGGCCAGGTGCTGCTGGGCAAAGTCCTGCGCCACGCGCTGCATGCGCTCCATGAAGGCGGGCGCCAGACTGCGGCTGATGTTGCCGTGCACCAGCAGCACGCCTTCGCCCAGTCCGTCAAAGCCGCCCGCAAAGTAGTCCAGCAGCGCATGGTCGCGGAAGTAGTTCATCACTGGCCCATGCGGGCGCCAGCGGAAGGTCTTGGCCAGCTTGAGGCGGTAGCGGTTGAGCGGCCGCAGCTCGATGATGCCGATGCGGTCCAGCTGCGCCAGGTACTTGATGCCCTCGGCCTCGGTCAGGCGGTAGTAGTCCGTTACCTGCTCCAGCGTCCACTGGCTCAGCACACAGATCGCCATCAGCAGCAGCTTCTTGTCGGCCACCACGGCCTTTTCCTGCTCGTGGGTCAGCTCTTTCAGCAAGGGCTGCTCGTCGGCCACGCGCCGCGCCAGGTCGGCAAAGTCCAGCGCCAGCGCGCGGCAGATGGCGTCGATGCGCGACAGCGGCATGTCGCCCTTGGCCAGCATGCGCTTGACGCTGGACTCGGCCATGCCCAGCGCCTGCGCCAGGTCGGCGTAGGTCATCTGAGCGGTCTTGAGTTCTTTTTTCAGGGCGGTGACGAGGTCGGCGGTCGTGCTCATGGTGCGGGGCTCCTGGGTATCAATTATCAATACCCGAAGGTGCGCGGGTAGCCCCTTGCGCGACTTTTTAAGGCGGCCGATGGCGCCGCTGCCCACACTGCGCGGCATCGTTCACTTTCTACGGTGTGTGTGATGCGTATTGCTTCTGTGACTCCTCTTCGTTTGCGCGGCCTGCCAACGCTGCCGCGCCTGTCCTGTGCGGAAACCGGCCTGCTGCTGGGCGTGGCCACGCTGCTCGCGCTGGCGCTGTTTGGCCCGGGGCTGCCCGCCAGTCAGCACCAGCATGACTTTGCCGACCAGCGCACGCTGTGGGGCATTCCCTGTGCGCTCGATGTGTTGAGCAACCTGGCCTTTGCCTTGGCAGGTGCATGGGGTTGGTGGGAGCTGCGCCGTGTGCCGCCGGGCGCGCTGGACGCCACCTCCCGTGCGCTGGCAGCGCTGTTCTTTGGTGGGCTGCTATGCACTGCCGCAGGCTCGGCGCTGTACCACTGGCAACCGCAGGACGCAGGCTTGCTGTGGGACCGTCTGGGCATGGTCCTGCCCTTTGCGGGGCTGCTGGGTCTGGCGGCTGCCACCCGGGTGAGCGCGCGGGCGGGCGTGGCCGCCGCTGGCACCGTGCTGCTGGCCGGGCCGATGGCGGTTTGGGTCTGGGTGCACACCGGCAACCTGTTGCCCTGGGCCGTGGTGCAACTGGGCGGTCTGCTGGTGGTGCTGGGGCTGGCATGCCTTCCACGCCGGGTCGATGGTCTGGCGCTGCACCTGGGCGTGGTGGTGCTGTTGTACGCCCTGGCCAAGCTGCTGGAGACGGCAGACCACTCGGTGTTCGAGGCCACGGGCGGATGGGTGTCAGGCCACAGCCTCAAACATGTGCTGGCGGCGGGCGCGGCCTGGCCGGTGCTGGCGGCACTGGGGTCGCTGGTGGCTTTGCGCCACAGTGACACGGCGGCGATGCCGCTGGTCATGCCGTCCGGGCAGAATGGCGCCCACGCCGTGGGTGTCGCCCGCAGATCCGGCGCATGAAGCGCAGGTCCGGAAAATTCCAACAAGCCAACCCATCGGAAACGAGGAGAAACGCATGAGCCCCGACACCGCCTCCACCAGCGTGGCCCCCGCGCCCACGCACGAGGACCCGAACCAGTTTGCCTTGCTGCGCCAGCGGCGGTTTGCGCCATTCTTCTGGACCCAGTTCTCCGGCGCGGCCAACGACAACCTCTTCAAGTTCGCCTTCACGGTGATGGTGACCTACCAGCTCAGTGTGGACTGGCTGCCGCCCGCGATGGCGGGGCTGGTGATTGGCGCGTTGTTCATCCTGCCGTTCCTGCTGTTCTCGGCCACATCGGGCCAGCTGACCGACAAGTACGACAAGACGAAGATGATCCGCTTCGTGAAGAACCTGGAGATCGCCATCATGCTGGTGGCGGCCGTGGGCTTCATCGCGGGCAACATCCCCATCCTGCTGCTGTGCACCTTCTTGATGGGCGTGCACTCCACGCTGTTTGGCCCGGTCAAGTTTGCGTACATGCCCCAGGTGCTCAACGAGCGTGAGCTGACGGGCGGCAACGGCATGGTCGAGATGGGCACGTTTGTGGCCATCTTGCTGGGCAATGTGGCCGGTGGGTTGCTGGTGGCGTTGCCCGGCATCGGTCACACCACCGTGGCCGTGGCCTGTGTGGTGGCGGCCCTGGCGGGACGCGCGGTGGCGCAGTTCATTCCCTCGGTGCCGGCCACCGACCCGGGGCTCACCATCAACTGGAATCCCTTCACCGAAACCTGGCGCAACCTGAAGCTGGCGCACGAGAACATCGTGGTGTTCCGCTCGCTGTTGGGCATCAGTTGGATGTGGTTCTTTGGCGCGGTGTTTCTGAGCCAGTTCCCCAGCCTGGCCAAGAACGTGCTGCATGGCAACGAGCAGGTGGCTTCGCTGCTGCTGGTGGTGTTCTCCATCGGCATCGGTGTAGGCTCGCTGCTGTGCGAGGTGCTGTCGCGCCGCCATGTCGAGATCGGCCTGGTGCCACTGGGCGCCATCGGCATGAGCGTCTTTTCCATCGACCTGTACTTTGCATCGCGCAGCCTGCCGCCTTCCGAGATCATGGGCCTGGCCGCCTTCATGGCCCAGGGCGCCCACTGGCGCGTGATGCTGGACCTGGCGCTGCTCAGCCTGTTTGCGGGCCTCTACAGCGTGCCCATGTACGCGCTGATCCAGATGCGCAGCCAGCCCACACACCGCGCGCGCATCATCGCTGCCAACAACATCCTCAACGCGCTGTTCATGATCGGCAGCTCGCTCATCGCCGGCGCCCTGCTGGGCGCGGGCTTCACGGTGCCGCAGATCTTCCTGTTCACCGGCCTGGCCAACGCCGTGGTGGCGTTCTACATCTTCATGCTGGTGCCCGAGTACCTGCTGCGCTTCATCGCGTGGGTGTCGTCGCGGTTCGTGTATCGCTTCAAGGTGCAGGGCGATGAAAACCTGCCGTCCACCGGCGCCGCCATCCTGGCCTGCAACCACGTGAGCTTTGTGGACGCCGTGCTGCTCATGGCCGCCAGCCCGCGCCCCATCTACTTTGTGATGGACCACCGCATCTTCCGCGTGCCCGTGCTGGGCTGGCTGTTCCGCCTGGCCAAGGCGATCCCGATTGCGCCGTACAAGGAAGACCCGAAGACCTACGAAGCCGCCTTTGACCGCGCTGCCCAGGTGTTGCGTGAGGGTGATTTGCTCGCCATCTTCCCCGAGGGCGGCATCACCAAGGACGGACAGCTGCAGGAGTTCAAGGGCGGCATCATGAAGATCATCGAACGGGCGAAGGCCGAGGGTGTCGAGGCCCCGGTGATCCCCATGGCGCTGACCAACCTGTGGGGCTCGTACTTCAGCCGCATTGAAAAGGGCGGCGCCATGGTGCGGCCGTTCCGCCGGGGCTTCTATAGCCGCGTGGGGCTGAATGTGGGCTCTGCCGTCGCGCCGACCGAGGTGCAGCCCAAGCTGCTGCGCGAGCGGGTGCAAAAGCTGCTGACGGCCTGACCGAGGGGCGTGCGAGCCGCCCGTGGCTGGGCGGGCTCAGTCCGCCCTGATCTGCGCGCGCTGGGCAATGGCGCGCATGCGTGGCAACTCGTCTTCGATCTGCGCCAGCACGGCATCGCCCGTGGCGTAAGACGGCTCCAGCCCTGCGGCGATGAGCTTGCTGCGGATTTCGGCGTCCGCCAGGGTCTCGGCCAGGGCCTTGTGCAATTTGGCCTTGGCCTCGGCGGGCAGGCCGCGCGGCGCGACCACGGCCAGCCAGGAATCGGCCGAGAACCCCGGTAAGCCACTTTCTGCCACCGTGGGCACGTCGGGCAGCTGCGTGGCCCGCGTGGCGCCCGTGACGGCGATGGCCTTGATCTTGCCTGCCTTGAGCTGTGGCAGCGCTGCCGCCACGGTGTCGATGGTGAAGGGAATCTGCCCGCCCATCAGGTCGGCCATGGCGGGGGCGCTGCCCCGGTAAGGCACGTGCATCAGCTTGATGCCCGCGGCCGACCAGGTCAGCTCGGCTGCGAAATGCCCCGTGGTGCCGTTGCCAAACGAGCCGTAGGAGAACTTGTCGGGCGTGCGCTGAACGGCAGCGATCAGCTGCCGGAGGTTGTTGACCGGCACATCGCGGTGGGCCAGCAGAATCAGGGGCACACGGGCGACGAGGCCAACGGGCTCGTAGCTTTTGACGGGGTCGTAGGGCAGCTTGGCGTTCAGCGCGGGGTTTACGGTGAAGGTGGAGCCGGAGCTGATCAGCAGCGTGTAGCCATCGGCAGGCGCATTGGCCACATACGCCGCACCCACCACGGTGCCCGCGCCCGCCTTGTTCTCGACCACGATGGGCTGGCCCAGGCGGTCGCCCAGCTTCTTGCTGATGGTGCGGCCCACGATGTCCACGGCGCCCCCTGGCGGAAAGGGCACGACCAACTGCACCGGCTTGGCGGGATAACCGTCGGCATGGGCGAGCCGTAACGTGCCGAGTCCCAGCCCTGCGACGGCTGCCGCCACGAGGATCACGCTACGCCGACTGACAAGCTGCAAGCACTTCATGGGGGCTCCTTGGATTGGGGGAACGGGCGGGGCCCTTGCCTGGCGGTCAAGGGCCCTTTGAACAGGTGCTCAGATCAACGACAGCCCGGCCAGTTGTGCCAGCCGTCGCTGCTCGCTGGACGCATCAGCCGTTGCGAAAAAGAAAGCTGTAGGCGTTCAACGCCGGCACCCCTCCCAGGTGCGCATAGAGCACGCGGGAGCCTTCGGGGAATTCGCCCTTGCGCACCATATCGATCATTCCGTGCATGGACTTGCCCTCGTACACCGGGTCGGTCAGCATGCCCTCCTGGCGCGCACACAGGCGGATGGCTTCGAGCGTGCCTTCGTTGGGCAGGCCGTATTCGGGGCCGCCGTAGCGGGTGTCCAGGATCACGTCCTCGGCCGTGATCTCCTGGCCCAGCTCCACCAGCTTGGCGGTGTTCTGCGCGATGCGCAGCACCTGGGCATGGGTTTTTTCGGGCTTGGCGGAGGCGTCGATACCGATCACCTTGCGCGCACGGCCATCGGCGGCAAAGCCCACCACCATGCCCGCCTGCGTACTGCCCGTGACCGAGCACACGACGATGTAGTCGAACTGGAAGCCCAGCTCCTTCTCTTGCTGGCGCACCTCCTCGGCAAAGCCCACAAAGCCCAGGCCACCGTACGGGTGCTCGGAGCAGCCTGCGGGGATGGGGAAGGGCTTGCCACCGGCCTTCTTCACGTCCTCCATGGCCTGCTCCCAGCTGGGGCGGATGCCGATGTCAAAGCCCGCTGCGTCCAGGCGCACGTCGGCGCCCATGATGCGGCTCATCTCGATGTTGCCCACGCGGTCGTACACCGCGTCGGAGTAGTTCACCCAGTTCTCTTGCACCAGCACGCACTTCATGCCCAGGTGTGCAGCCACGGCGGCCACCTGGCGCGTCTGGTTGGACTGGATGCCGCCGATGGAGACCAGCGTGTCGTAGCCGCCTGCGATGGCCTCGGGGATCAGGTATTCGAGCTTGCGCGTCTTGTTGCCGCCGAAGGCGAGGCCCGAGTTGCAGTCCTCGCGCTTGGCGTACAGGTGCACCTTGCCGCCGAGGTGGGTCGACAGGCGCGGCAGCGCCGTGATGGGAGAGGGGCCGAAGGTGAGCGGGTGGCGGGCAAATTTCTGCAGGTTCATGGCGGTGTTCCGGTCGATGAAGAGGGGGCGCAAGCGGGGGGGGCTTGCAGTGCCTTCATCGTAGAAAAACACGCGCGTCAAGTGGTTGCAAAATTTTCCCAAATTTCAGTGTTTCAGGTTGATGGATCAGAATGTCAGGGATAAATATTTCTCTGGGTGACCTATGAGCGCAACAAAAGTTCGTCCCAAGAATGCGCCGCAGGCTGATGTCTCGGCCGAGCTGGACCGTACCGACAAAGCCATCCTGCGCCAGCTGCAGCGTGATGCGTCGTTGTCCAACGTCGCGCTGGCCGAGAAGGTGCATCTGAGCCCGCCCGCCTGCCTGCGCAGGGTGGAGCGCCTCAGGCGCCTGGGACTCATCGACAAGGTGGTGGCGCTGCTCAACCCCCAGGCGGTGGGTGCGGGCATGCTGGTGATGATTGGGGTGGTGCTGGACCGCTCGACGCCCGAGTCGTTTGCCGAGTTTGAAAAGGCGGCTGCCAAGGTATCCGGCTGCATGGAATGCCATGTGGTCACCGGCGAGTTCGACTACTTCATGCTGGTGCGCACGCGCGACAACGACAGTTTCAACCGCCTGCATGCAGAGCAGTTGCTCTATCTGCCGGGCGTGCGTCAGGTGCGCTCGTTCATGGTGTTGCGCAACGTGCTCTCGACCACCGAGTTGCCGCTGGCGGTGTAGCGGCCTGCGTCCGACCGACCGTCTACTGGGCGCCGCGCAGCCGTCCCATCATGGCCGCCCAGGCCGGGCCGCCAAACACGTTGACCACCAAGCCCGCCATCAAGAGCCCGGCGCCTGCAAAGTGCACGGGCAGCAACTGCTCGCCAAACGCCACCCAGCCCGTGGTCAGGCCCACCACGGGCACCAGCAGCGTGAAGGGCGCCACGCGGTTCACGGGGTAGCGCGACATGAGGTAGGTCCACAGCCCGAAGCCCAGCAGCGTCGAAATCCACGCGATATAGGCCACGGCGGCCATCGATTGGAAGGACAGGTGCTGCACGGCCGCCCACACCGTGGCGGGCCCGTCCAGCCACAGCGACAGCGCCACAAAAGGCAGCGGCGCCACTACGCTGGACCAGACGATGAATGCAAACTGGTTCATTGGCCCATACCGCCCCACGGCACGCGTGACGATATTGCCGCAGCCCCACATCGCCGCCGCCGCCACGGTCAGCGCAAAGCCTGCCAGGGGCATGGAGGCGCCATGCGCGCTGCCGATCAGCACCAGCCCGCAGCCCGCCAGCGCCAGGCCTGCCACCTGGTTGCCGTGCCATTTCTCGCGCAGCCACCACGCGGCCAGCAGCAGGGTGAAGAACGACTGCGACTGCAACACCAGCGACGCCAGGCCCGAGGGCATGCCGATGTGGATGGCGGTGAACAGCAGCGCAAACTGCCCCACCGCCATGGTCATGCCGTACAGCAGGTACAGCCTCAGCGGCACCTTGGGCGGCTTGACAAACAGCAGTGCGGGGAAGGCTGCGAGCAGGTAGCGCAGCGCTCCCAGCAGCAGGGGCGGCACACCGGCCACGCCCACCTTGATGACGGCGAAATTGAGGCCCCAGACCACGATGACGAGCAGGGCCAGGGCGAGGTCGCGGGGGCGCAGGGAAGAGGGCATGGTGTTGCGGAAGTGGCCGTGGACGGGCTCCGATTGTGGCTTGCACACCTCGGCTATGGCGGCGGTGTTCGGCCAGGTTTCCGATCAAAACGGGACATTTTGCGCACCCCCCCCACGCACCGCACTGCAGCGCAGCGGCATGCGTGGGCTAGATGCGCGCGGCCACGGCCATGGCCCGCTCGCGCAGCCACTCCAGCCCAGGGTCCTTGTCGCGGTGCCGGTGCCACTGCAGCTTCTGGCGCATGGGCGGAATCTCCAGGGGCGGCTCCCAGATGCGCACGGGCAGGCCGAGCTGAACGGCACGCAGGGCGATGCGTTTGTGCACCGTGGCCACACGGTGGGTGCCAATCACCAGGCTGGGCAGGGCGGCCATGGTGGGGGCCGAGATCTCGATGCGGCGCTTGACGCCAAAGCGTTCGAGAAACCAGCCGTCAAACGCCGGGATGTGCCGCGCGCCCGAATAGTCGGCCACCACATGGCCGGCGGCCAAGTAGTCTTCAAAGCTCAGCGCTTCGGAGATGTGGGGGTTCCCCTCCCAGGTGATGCACAGGTAGGTTTCCTCGAACAGCGTGACGCTCGGGTGCCTGGGCGAGGCGTATTGCTCCGGAATGATGAGGACGTCGGCCCCGTATTCCTCCAACTGCTCCACCGGCCGGTTGTTCTGCGCACGCAGGTGCAGTTGCACCCCGGGCGCTTCCTGAAACAGCTGCTCGATCAGCGGTTGCATGAGCACCGTGGTCGTGAAATCCGACACGAGCAGGGTGAAGCTGCGGGTGGATGTGGCGGGGTCGAACCGGGGCTTTTCTGCGATGGTGCTGTCGATGCGCATCAGGACCTCGCGCACGGGGTCCAGCAGCCCCTCGGCACGCGGCGTCAGCACCATGGTGCGGCCTTGCTGCACCAGCAGCTCATCGTCGAAATAGGTGCGCAGGCGCGCCAGTGCGTTGCTGGTGGCGGGCTGGCTCAGGTGCAGGCGCTCCCCGGCGCGGCTGATGCTGCGTTCGGTGAGCAGGGCGTCCAGTGCCACGAGCAGGTTCAGGTCCAGTTTGTTAAAGCGCATGGGCAGCAGGCATCGATGACGGTATGTGGTTTCTTCCGCGCTCCCAGCCAGATGCAACAGGGGCCCGCAGAGTCCCTGAACTATTCATGGGATCAATACTGCGAATGGAATCAATCCATTTGATCTAAGTTAAGGCCGATCTTAATCTCGCTCCCGTCCTGCCAACTGGCAGACCCGATGAGGGGCCCACCCGTGCTACCGAGGCCCTGTCGAGCAAAGCGAAAAAACGCCCAGCCTGGCTGGATGCGTAGAACAAGGAGACAACGATGAAGACGGTACTTTCCCGCGCCGGGCAGGCGGCGGGCTGCATGTTGCTGAGCCTGCTCAGCGCACCCCAGGCCCAGGCTTTCGAAGGGGGCGTGTCGCCCTTCCCGGTCGGATCGACCGGCGAATACGTGGCTGGCCTGCCGCCCATTCCCGGGTTGTTTGTGTTGGAGCAGGTGCACCACACCACCTCCAGCGGTCTGTATGACAACCACGGCGACACGCGACCCATCCCGTTCAAGCTGAGCGCAACCTCGGCCACCACGCGGCTGCTGGCGGCCTACGACATGACGGTGCTGGGCGCACGGCTGTATTCGCAGCTGGTGATTCCTGCCGTCTCCTTGCGCACCGACGTCGCCGGCCACAGCGAGCGGCACAGCGGGGTGGCCAACATCACCGTCTCGCCCGCCGTGCTGCGCTGGAGCCTGACAGACAAGACCTATGCCGTGGCGGGCCTGGACATCGCGCTGCCCAATGGCTCCTACGACCCGCACCGGCCCAGCGTGTCCACCGGCTACACCTCGGTCAAGCCGGTGCTCGGGATTCGTCACACCGATCCGAGTGGCCTGGATATTGGCCTCATCAACCGCCTGATGGTGAACCGTGAAAACAGCACCACCCATTACCGCTCGGGCAGCGGCTATGTGGGCGAATTCATCGCTGGCTGGAACGTCGGCCCCTGGAAGATGGGCATGGTGGGTTCGTACCTTCACCAGTTCACGGACGACAAGCAAGGCGGCGCCACCATCCAGGACAACCGCGCACGCAGCTTTGCGCTGGGGCCCTCGCTCAACTACAACGCCGGCCCCTTCAGCGTGAGCCTGAGCTACCAGCGGGGCATCTACGCCGCCAATACCACCAAGAACAACGTGCTGGGCATCGGGATCGCCATTCCGCTGTGGATCAAGCACTGACCTCGCACATTCGCATTGCGCACAATGACCCACAAATCTCTGATGGCGTTGCCCCTGCTTGCTGCCTGCGCGCTGGCCCGTGCCGCCGCGCCCGCTGAGCCGCAGGCGGTTTTCGACCGCTATGTGCAGGCCGTGCACGCGGCAGACATGGGTGCGGTGCGTGCGCTGATCGCCCCGGATGTAGATCGATCGGACTACCCGGCTTGCACTGCGCCGATGGACAACCCGGCCTGCCTGGCGCTCTACATCGACCAGACCGTGGTGCAGCCGCGCGCACGGCTCACCGTGCTTTCGGTGGAGGTGCGCGCCAGTGAGTTGACCGCCCGGCTGGAGGTGCGCAGCCCGCTGTACGAGAAGGCGGGCGTGGAGCGCATCGTCGGCAGCGATGTGCTGCGCATCGAAGGCGGCCAAATCCGGGCCTTCCGCTTTGTGCCCGACTTCGCAGACCCCGCCACGGCCCGCTTCTTCGCCAGCATCGGCATCACGCCGCGCCCCCGCAGTTCCCAACCCTGAGTCTGAAATAGATGTTCAAGTATTTCCCCACCAACTACGTCTGGAACCTGTCCGTTGATCTCGCCATTGAAATGGGCGCGCGCATTGGCGAAATCGAGGAGATGTGCGCCCCCCTGCAAGAGGCCGCCAAGGCCCCGGATGCTGCTGGCACGCAGGCTTTTCGCGAGACCTGGGTGCGCATGGCCGACAAGCTCTGCGGACTGGCTGAAGAAGACGAAACCCGGGGTCGCATGCTTTCGGCCGGTGAGAAGTACCGGCGCGCTGCGAGCTACCTGATCACCGCTGAGCGGCTGCAGGCGCACAACGCACCGGGCCGCCTGGCCATCTACCGCCGCGAACTGGAGCTGTTCCTCAAAGGCTCGGCCCTGCTGGGCGATCCGGTGGAGCGCGTGGAAATTCCGTACGAGAGAACCCACCTCTCTGCCCTCTATTACCCGGCCAAGGGGCTCCGGCCGGGCCAGCGGGCGCCGATTCTGGTGCAGCTCAACGGGCTGGACTCGACCAAGGAAATGAAGCACCTGGTCGGACTGCCTGCGTGGCTGGCCCACCGTGGCGTGTCCTCCCTGGTGGTGGATCAGCCAGGGACCGGCGAAGCCCTGCGCCTGCACGGACTGACCGCGCGGTACGACACCGAGCACTGGGCCAGCCGCGTGGTGGACTGGCTGGAGCAACACCCCGCCGTGGACCCGAAACGCATCGGCTGCGAAGGCGTGTCCCTGGGGGGTTACTACTGCCCGCGTAGCGTGGCGATGGAGCCGCGCTTTGCTTGCGGCGTGGCCTGGGGCGCGAACCACGACTGGCGCGATGTGCAAGAGCGCCGCTTGCAGAAAGAAGGCGACTTCCCGGTGCCGCACTACTGGGCCCACGTGTGCTGGGTATGGGGTGCCAAGGACATCGACGACTTCATGCGGATCGCGCAGAACGTGCACCTGGACGGCGTGGTCGAGAAGATCCGCGTGCCTTTCCTGGTCACGCACGGCGAGCGTGATTCGCAAATCCCGCTGAAGTGGGCGCACCGCACCTACGAGCAGCTGGTCAACAGCCCCCGGCGAGAACTCAAGGTGTTCACCGACCGCGAAGGCGGCTCGCAGCACGCGAGCTTTGACAACAGCATCAATGCGGGCCACTACATCGCGGATTGGGTGGCAGAAGTCCTGGGCGGACACACCGCCTGCAGGGCTTGAAGCCCCACCGCACCACCGACACCACAAAAAGGATCAAGAGATGAACATCATTGGACCCGACGCGCTGGTTTTTGGCGTGGACGATATCGCCGCCTGCGCGCAGTACCTGGTGGACTACGGGCTGACCCCGGTCGGGGTGACGGCACAGGGCGGGCGCTTCGAGGCACTGGACGGGACAGCCGTGGAGATACGCGCTCAGGACGACCCGGCGTTGCCGCCTTCGCTGGGCACAGCCAGCCTGCTGCGCGAAACCGTCTACGGCGTAGCCGACGCGGCCACGCTCGATGCCATCGAGGCCGAACTGACCCGCGACCGCGTGGTGGTGCGCCAGGGCGACGTGCTGCGCACCACGGACGACCTGGGCTTTGCCCTCGCGTTCCAGGTCACCGTGCGCAAGCCTCTGTCGTTGCCTGCCGAATCCGTCAACGCCCCCGGGGCCGCGCCGCAGCGGGCTCCCAACGCGCTGGGTCTGCCGCCAGACCTGGTGGCGCGACCCCGCTCGCTGTCGCATGTCGTGTACTTCGTTCCGGACGCGGCCAAGGCTGAGGCGTTTTATGCCCGCCTGGGTTTTGTCTGCACAGACCGGTTCACAGGTGTCGGCCCCTTCCTGCGCCCTGCTGGCACGCAAGACCACCACACGCTGTTCATGATCCAGACGCCCCCGTTCATGAAAGGTTGCGAGCACTTCACCTTCCACATGGGCGGCCCCACCGAGTTGCTGCTGGCCGGCACCCGCTTTGTGGAGAAGGGCTACCAGAGCTTCTGGGGCCCCGGGCGCCACCGGTTCGGCAGCAACTGGTTCTGGTACTTCAACTCGCCCCTGGGCTGCCATGTCGAATACGACGCAGACATGGACCAGCACGACAACACCTGGGCGCCGCGGGAGGTGCCGATGAGCGCCGATGCCTCGCAGCTGTTCCTGTTTCAGCACCGCGAGAAGTGGGCGCCCTCGGGCCCGCCGCCAGCGCAGGCGCACCATTGAGCTGGCACCATGAAGCTGTGCCACTGGAGCGACCTGCCCGACGGTGCATCGCGGGGCTTTGACCCCGCAGGCCACGGCCAGGACACGGTCATCGTCGTGCGGCAGGGCCTGCGTTTGCATGCCTATGCCAACGTCTGCCCCCACGATGGCGTCCCGATGGCATGGCGCAAGGACCGGTATCTGAACGCGGCCGGTGACCGCATCGTCTGTGCGGCCCATGGCGCACTGTTTGACATCGCCACCGGGGAGTGCACCCTGGGGCCGTGCCTGGGCGATGCGCTCACCCCCGTACCCCTGGTCCTGCAAGCCAATGGCGACGTTCATCTGGCGAATCCAAAAAATGAATAAGGAGACAAACCCATGAGCCTTTCTTCCCAACGCATCCTGGTCATCGGCGGCGGATTTTCCGGCATGGCTGCGGCCATTGAGCTGCGCAAGCAAGGCGCCCAGGTAGACCTGGTCGAGATCGACCCCGGCTGGCGCAGCTATGGCGCCGGCATCAGCCTGGGCGGCGCTACGCTGCGGGCGCTGCGGCGCCTGGGCGTTCTGGAGGCCTTTCTGGCCCAGGGCAACGCCTCGGACGGCGTCAACCTGCACCTGCCCCATGGCCCCCTGGTGGCCACGCTGCCCACGCCCCGCATTGCGGGCGACGATGTGCCGGGCGGCGGCGCCATCCTGCGCCCGGTGCTGGCCCGCATCCTCGCCGAGGCCACCCGCGCAGCGGGCGCCAATGTCCGTCTGGGCTGCACCTTCTCTGCCATCGACCAGCAGGCCGACGGGGTGCAGGTGACTTTCACCGACGGTCAGCGCCAGCTCTATGACCTGGTGATCGGCGCGGACGGGCTCTACTCCAAGGTGCGCGAAGCCGTGTTTGAAAGCGCCGCTCGGCCGCGCTACAGCGGCCAAGCGGTGTGGCGCGCCGTGCTGCCCCGGCCGCCAGAGATCGAGACGGCCACGATGTGGCTCGGTCCGAAGATCAAGCCCGGCGTGAACCCGGTCTCCAAGACAGAGATGTACCTCTTCGTCACCGAGCCGCGACCCACCAACGACCATGTCGATCCAGCAACGTTTGTGGACACCTTGCGTGCGCTGCTGGAGGGCTTTACTGCCCCCACGTTGCAGGCCATCCGCAGCCAGATTGGCCCGGATTCGCAGATCGTGTACCGGCCCCTGGAAGGCTTGCTCATGCCCCGCCCCTGGTCGCGTGGCCGTGTGGTGCTGATCGGCGACACGGTGCACGCCACCACGCCCCACCTGGCATCGGGCGCCTGCATCGGCATCGAGGATGCGCTGGTGCTGGCCGATGAACTGGCGCAGTCAGCGGGCGACGTGCCGGCTGCGTTGGCGGCCTTTGAAAGCCGCCGCTGGGAGCGCTGCCGCATGGTGGTGGAGAACTCGGCGCGCCTGGGCGAGATCGAGATCGACGGCGGCGACAAGGAAGAGCACTCGCGCATCATGCGGGAGTCCCTCATGGCGTTGGCCCAGCCCATCTGAAGCGAGGTCGCCATGATCACAACCAATTCGCTGCGGGGCCGTGTGGCCCTGATGGTGGGCCATTGCGCGGGCATGGTCGATCTGGTCGCGTTGCCGGTGTGGGTGGGCACGCTGATCTCGGTGTACCGCTTCGACCCGCAGCAGGCGGGCCTGCTGGCCACGTTGTTTCTGGCCGGGGCGGTTGCGGCCAGCCTGGTGCTAGCGCCGTTCTTCCAGCTGCTGCGCGGGCGCAGCGTGGCTACCGCAGGGTTTGCCTGCGCTGCCGTGGCCTTTGCCGCAGCCTCCACCACGCAACAGTTTGCCTTGCTGGCACTGTTGCACGGCGTTGCCGGGGTGGCGGCGGGCGCGGCCCTGAGCGTGACGCACGGCACCATTGCCCGCAGCCAGAACCCCCACGGCCTGTTCGCGCTGGTGGGCATGGCACTGGGCGTATTTGCCATCGTGTTCCTAGGCGGCACGCCAGTGCTGGTGGCGCAGCAGGGCGGGCTGGCGCTGTTCCATGTATTTGCCGGTGTCATGGCCGTGGGGGCGGTGGTTGCGGCAGTGGCGTTTCCTGCGCCTGACATGGCGGGCGGTGCGGCGCTTTCTCGGACACCTGTCACGCCCTTGCCTGCCGCCGTCTGGTGGGGTGTGGCAGGCATCGCGGCCCTGGGATTGGTGCAGTCCATGACCTTCAGCTTTCTGGAGCGCGTGGGCAGCGACCGTGGTTATGGCATGCAGGCGGTCACCGGGGTGCTCATTGCCCTGGGGGTGGTCAACCTCTTCCCTGCGGCCCTGGCGGCGGTGCTGGAAAAGCGCTGGGCAGCCCGCAACGTGCTGCTGGCGGGACCTGCGCTGCAGGCTTTCATGGTGGTGGTGATCATGAACTCGCCCGTGTTCGCGCCCTATGCGGCGGCTGCCGCCGTGTTTGCGGCCGTGATGATCTTCACGCACACTTTTGCCTTTGGCGTGCTGGCGCGGCTGGACCCCAGTGGCCGTGCCCTGGCCGCGACTCCTGCCATGCTCATGTTCGGTGCGGCCATTGGGCCCATCCTTGGGGGTACCCTGGTCAAGGCCTGGGGCTATGGCAGTCTGGGTGTGGCGGCTTTGGTGATTGACGCAGTGGCGGTCTACGCATTCGCACGCATTTACCGTGCTCCGGGTATTGCAGCCACAGCGAAAGGCATGGCATGAGCCGCCTAGTTTCCCCCTTGCAGCCACAGCCCGGGCTCAGCCGCCGGGCCTGCCTGGTAGCGGCTGCAGCGGGCATGGCGGCGCCGTGGGCCCGAGCGCAGTCTGGGCGGCACATCACCTTCATCGTGCCCCAACCTGCGGGCAACCCCAGCGATGTGTTCGCCCGCAAGCTCCAGACGGTGATGCAGCGGGAACTGGGCCAGACCATCGTCATCGAGAACCTGCCGGGCGCTGGGGGCTCCATCGGTGTGCAGCGCATGCTCAGCGCGCCTGCCGATGGTGCAACGCTGGTCGTGGCGTCGCAGACCGAGCCTATCCTCACCCCCTTGGCACTGGCCAGCGCGCGCTACAAGCCCGAGCAGATGCGCGCCATCGGCACGCTGGGGCGAACCAGCTACGTGCTGGCAGGCCGGGCTGACATGCCCGCCACCACCCATGCGCAGCTGCTGGACATGGCGCGGCAAGCGGCGGCCGCTGGCAAGCCGCTGACCTTTGGGCACATCGGGCAAGGCTCGATGATTCACCTGATGGGGACGCAGTGGGCTCGCCTGTGTGGCGTGCCGCTGGTGCATGTGCCATACCGGGGCGTGCCGCCGGTCGTGCAAGACCTCATGGGCAATCAGATCGATCTGTCCTTTGTGCCGCTGGGCGGCGCCGCGCTGAATATGCTGGAGGCTGGCAAGCTGCGCGCCTTCAGCAGCACCGCCGCCAAAGCGCCTGTGCTGCTGCCGCACGTTGCCCCCTTGAGCCAGCAGTCTGCGGCGCTCAAAGGCTTTGAATACACCGCCTGGGGTGCGCTGCTGGTGGCGCGCCATACCCCCGATGCGGCGGTGCATCGCCTGCACCAGGCCTTCGGTGTGGCCCTGCGCGACGCCGAGGTCCAGAGCTTTCTGCGTGCCAATGGCACCGAGCCCCAGGAGCCGCTGTCGCTGCCCGCCCTGGACCAGTTCTACCAATCCGAAATCCAGATCCACCAGGCCCTCGCCCGCACCGTGGGTGTGGTGCCCGAGTGAGCTGTGCACCCACTGCCATGACCAAACCCCAACGCCGCTTTGTGGACCTTTCCATCTACCTGGAAAACGATGTCCTCTCCGATCCACCGCCCCTGGCGCCCAAGATCACCTACCAGAAGCACGCCGACACGCTGCCCGAATTCATGGCCATGATCCCGGGCACCCAGCCCGAGGACTACCCCGACGGCGAAGCAGCGGCCGCCGAATGGGTCACGCTGACCACACACAACGGCACCCACCTGGATGCGCCGTGGCATTTCCACTCCACGCAGGATGCTAAGAATGGCGGTGCCCGCCCCTCCATCACCATTGACGAGGTGCCGCTGGAATGGTGCTTTCAGCCGGGTGTGAAGCTGGACTTTCGCCACCTGCCCGATGGCTATGTCGCCACCGCCGCCGATGTGGAGGCCGAGCTGGCCCGCATCGGCCACACGCTGCAGCCGCTCGACATCGTGGTGGTCAACACCCGCGCAGGTTCGCGCTATGGGCACAAGGACTACCTGGGCGCCGGGTGTGGCATGGGCTACGAGGCCACCATGTACCTGCTGGAGCGCGGTGTGCGCCTCACGGGCACCGACGCTTGGAGTTGGGATGCGCCGTTTTCGTACACCGCCCAGCGCGTGGCCGAAACGGGCAACAAGGCCCTGATCTGGGAGGGCCACAAGGCGGGCCGCGACATTGGCTACTGCCACCTGGAAAAACTGCACAACCTGGAGGCGCTGCCGCCCACGGGTTTCACCATCAGCTGCTTTCCGCACAAGATCCGCGGCGCCTCGGCAGGCTGGACGCGCGCGGTCGCCATTTTTGAAGACTGAGGAGTCCGTTCATGGGTTTTCCATCCATCCACCGCGTGGTCACTGGCCACAACGCCCAAGGCCGTGCCGTGGTCTCCAGCGAGGGGCCGCTGCCCACCGTGGTCGAGATTGCGGCCATTCCCGGTACGGTGTTCCATGAGGTCTGGAGCACCGCACAGTCGCCCGCTGTCGTGGACAACGGCCCGGACCCGACGCTTGGGCCCCTCGTGCTGCCGCCCCCGCAGAGCGGCACACGCATCCGGTTCGTGGACATTCCGCCCGATACGCCAGAGTTCCTCGCGCGGGGTGCCGAGCACATGCACGACGCCTTCAGCCAGATTGGCGATGCGGCGGCCTCCACGGTGCAGGCCGATTCCCCCCACCCGCTGATGCACCGCACCGAATCGGTGGACTACGGCGTGGTGATCGAAGGTGAGCTGACGCTGGTGCTGGACGAAGGCGAAGTGCAGCTACGCCCTGGCAGCGTGGTGGTGCAGCGTGGCACCAACCACGCCTGGGCCAACCGTTCGGGCGCGCCATGTCGCATGCTGTTTGTGCTGGTGGACGGGCGCTTTGATGCGTCGGTGGCCGCACCTGCCAAGGAGCATTCATGAGCACGCGCCGTCAATGGCTGGGCGCTGCAGTGTCCGCAGCGGTGGCCCCTTGGGCTTGGGCGCAGGCCCCGTATCCCGCGCGACCGTTGAGCTGGGTGGTGCCTTACCCGGCCGGGGGCTTTGGCGACGCGATGTCGCGCCTGATGGTGCAGAAGCTGGGCGAGCGCATGCAGCAAGCCGTGGTGGTGGAAAACAAGCCCGGCGGCGCCGCGCAACTGGCGGCCCAATACGTCAAGCAGCAGCCTGCCGATGGCCACACCTTGCTGTATGCCGACATCGGCCCGCTGGCCATGTACCCGGCGCTGTACGCCAAGCTGAGCTTCAGCCCCCTCAAGGACTTTGCGCCGCTGACGCGCTTGTTCAAGTCGCCGCTGGTCGTGGTTGTGCCTGCGGGCAGTCCGTTCCAGACACTGGCCGACCTGCTGCGCGTGGCGGCTGCGGGTGATGGGCTCAACTATGGCTCATACGGGCAGGGCAGCCAGCCCCACGTGTGGACCGAGCAGCTGCGCATCAAGACGCGTTCGCGCATGACCCATGTGCCCTACCAGGGCGCATCGCCCGCGCTGCAGGACCTGATGGCCGGGCGCCTGGACTTCATGTGCGATGTGGTGGCATCCAGCCTGCCGCTGGTGCGCGAAGGCAAGCTGCGCGCGCTGGTCAGCGTGGGCAGCGAGCAGCGCTTGCAGGTGCTGCCCCAGGTGCCCACGCTGACCGAAGCCGGGCATGCGGACCTCGACATCCCGGGCTGGAACGGTGTGATGGTGCGCGCGGGCACGCCTGCGCCGGTGGTCGAATTGCTGCACAAGGCGGTGGTGGCCGCGCTGGAGTCCCCCGAGGTGCTGGGCCGCTACCGCCCGCTGGGCCTGGAGCCTGCGCCGCTGGCGCCCGCTGCATTCGGCGAGTTCATCCAGAGCGAATCGCAGCGGTGGGGCTTGGCCATTCGCCAAGCGGGGATCAAGGTCGAATGAGTCTCTTTGGCCAGCCCCACCGGGGCTGTTGTGACCGGACACAACCTGGTGGTGGATGGCGGCACCACCATCAGCGATGGGAGTTGACACCATGCACGGCATCCTGAACCGAAGAACCCTGGTGGCCAGTGCCTTGGCACTGCCCATGAGCACCTGGGCCGCCACCTGGCCCACGCGGCCGCTGCGCATCGTGCTGCCCTTCGCGGCCGGAGGCAGCTCCGACCTGGTGGCTCGCCTGCTGGCCGACAAGCTGGGCCAGGCCCTGGGCAGCCCGGTGGTGGTGGAGTCGCGCGCGGGTGCCAACGGCATCATTGCCTCGGAGGCCGTGGGCCGTAGCACCGACGGGCATTCGCTGCTGTGGGTCAGCGCCGCTCACGCCATCAACGCCAGCCTCTACCCCCGGCTGCCGTATGACAGCCAGCGCGACTTTGCCCCCGTAGCCCTGGTGGCCAGCCCCGGACCCATGGTGATTGCGGTGCCAGCAGCTCTGCCGGTGCGCAGTCTGCCCGATCTGATGGATCTGGCCCGGCGCAAGCCCGGGCAGGTCAGCTACGCATCGGCCGGGGTTGGCAATGTGCTGCACCTGGCGGGCGAGATGCTGGCGCAGCAGGCCGGTGTGCAGTTGCTGCATGTCCCCTACAAAGGCGCGGCGCCCGCCCTCAATGATCTGGCGGCCGGGCAGGTCAACCTCATGTTCAACAGCGCCCTGTCTGTGGCCCCGATGGTCAAGGATGGGCGCATTCGCCTGCTGGCCCAGACGGGCGCACAGCGCTCGCCCGCCTTGCCCGCCGATCTGCCCACGGTGACCGAAACACCGGGCCTGGCAGGCTTTCAGGTCACCGGCTGGTTTGGCCTGCTGGCGCCTGCTGCCCTGCCCGCCGAGGCGATCGCGCGGCTCAACGCCGAATGCGTTCGCATCCTGGCCCAGCCCGAGCTGCGCGAAAAGCTGGCCCTGCTGGGCAGTGCCGATGCCCCCACCCAGAGTGCGCGCGAGTTCGGCGCATTTCTGACGGCAGAGACCGACCGCTATGCCCGCGTGATCCGGGCGGCGGGGCTGCGACTGGAAACCCCTTCTTCTTGATAGGACTGGCGATGCGATTTGCAACGTTGAAAGATGGCAGCCTGGACGGCCGCCTGGTACTGGTTTCTTCCACCGGCTTGCAGGCCGTCGATGCCGCCCCGATAGCAACCAACTTGCTGGCAGCCTTGCAGAACTGGGAGGTTGTTGAGCCCGCCTTGCGCGAGCGCGCTGCAGCGCTGGAGGCAGGCACGGCGGCCGGTGTCTTGGCGTTCGACCCTGTGGCCTGCAGCGCCCCTTTGCCGCGCAGCCCGCAGTGGCTGGATGCATCAGCCTTCCTCAACCATGGCCGCTTGATGGAGCGCGCGTTCAACACCCCTCCCATTCCGCACTTCGACACCATCCCGGTCATGTACCAGGGCGCGAGCGACGACTTTCTGGGCCCGCACGACGACGTTCCGATGCCCAGCGAGGCCGACGGCATCGATTTTGAAGGCGAGTTCGGCGTCGTCTGTGGACCGGTGCCCATGGGCGTGACGCCTGAAGGGGCAATCCACAGCGTGCGCCTGGTGGTGCAGATCAACGACTGGAGCCTGCGCGCGCTGGGCCCGCACGAGATGAAGACGGGCTTTGGCTTCTTGCAGGCCAAGCCTTCCACCAGCTTTGCGCCGCTGGCAGTTACCCCCGACGAACTGGGCGATGCTTGGCAGGGTGGGCGGGTGCATCTGCGGCTGCATGTGGAGTCCAACGGCCAGTGGTTTGGTCACCCCCATGGCGGCGAAATGAATTTCAGCTTTGGTCAGCTCATTGCCCACGCGGCCCGCACACGGCGGCTCACGGCAGGCACCATCATCGGCTCGGGCACCGTGTCCAACCAGGCGCGCGATGCGGGCTCTGCCTGCCTGGCCGAGCGGCGTGTGATCGAAATCCTGGACGAGGGCACCGCCAAGACGCCCTTCATCCGCTACGGCGATACCGTGCGTATGCAGGCGCGCTGGCCCGATGGGCGTGAGGGGCCTTTTGGTGTGGTGCACCAGCGTGTGGTGGCTGCAGGCACGGGGGCACGTTGATGCATGTGGTCGTCACCGGCGCTGGCGGGTTCATTGGTGCCGCCCTGGCCGAGCGCTTGCAGTCCGCCCCGCTCGTGCCCGGCACGCCCTTGCGCCTGACGCTGGTGGACCGCGTCGGGCCTGTTGCGCCTTGCGCACCGGGCGTACATTGGCACATCGGTAGCTTTGCCGACTGCGCATTGTTCGACGCTCTGAAAGACCATCCGCCCGACTGCGTATTCCACCTGGCCAGTGTCCCGGGATCGCTGGCCGAGCGTGAGCCGGCGCTGGGCGTGCAGGCGAATTTGCTGGATACCGTGGCCCTGTGCGAAGGGCTTGCGCGCCCGGTGCGCGCAGGCCGGGCGCCCGTCCCGCGGCTGGTGTTTGCCAGCTCGGTGGCGGTGTATGGCGCGCTGGGCGCTCAGGCGGTCGATGAGGGCCAGTGGCCGCAGCCCACGCTCAGCTACGGGGTGCACAAGTGGATGGTGGAGCTGCTGCTGGCCGACTACGCCCGGCGCGGCGACATCGATGGCCGCAGCCTGCGGCTGCCCGGCATCGTGGCGCGGCCCCCGGCAGAAACGGGCCATGGCTCCGCATTCATGAGCCAGATCTTCCATGCCCTGCGGGCACGGCAGGCGTACACCTGCCCCGTGTCGGCGCGGGCCACGGCGTGGTGGATGTCGCTGGAGTGCTGCCTGGACAACCTGGTGCATGCCGCACGCTTGCCCACAGAGGGCATGCCGGCCGAACGGTGCTGGCAACCCCCGGTGCTGCGCGCGTCGGTGGAGGAGGTCGTGCAGGCAATTGCCCGCGCGGTGGATGCCGATCCGGCCGAGTGGATTGGGTACGCGCCCGAGACCCCCATCGAAACGCTGTTCGGCCGCCTGCCCGCCTTGCACACGCCGCGCGCGGAGGCTGCCGGTTTTCAGAACGACGGCTCGCTGCAGTCCCTGGTCACACGCGTGCTGGGCGGGTTGCAGGGCGGTGGGGGCGTGAAGTAGGGGGCGACAAAAAAGGGCGCGCCACGGGACGCGCTGCGGGGCAGGCGCCGGACTGGTGGGCGGCGCCGCGTGCTGCAGCGCTCCCGTGACGCGCCGCGCCCTCAGCCGATGCGGGCGTCGGCCTGGGGTGCGTTCAAGGCGTCTCCACCGCGAAGTCCAGGCCCGCATTCGCTTGCAGCCGCGCGATGAGCCGGTCGCCCATCGCCGGGGCGGTGGTCCAGATGCCGCCAGGCGTTTCCGTGGCTTCCTGCAGCAGGCACACGGCCGCTTCGGTGATCATCTTGGAGGTGGAGCCGTAGCCCGGGTCACGGTCGCCCTTCACGCCCACGCGCAGGGTGCGGCCTGCGTCGTCGGTGCCCAAAAAAAGCACGTCGTAAAAGCCGTTCTCGCGCTCCTCGCGCGAAGGGCCTTCGCCCGGCTTGGGGCCTTTGTCCGAGCCCAGCGACTTGTCGCCCGCCACCGCATTGGCGATGGCCTCGCCCTTTTCGCCGGGGCCGGTGATGAGCATTTCGTCATAGACAAAGTCGGTGCCGTAGGCGTGCTGCAGCAGGAAGTTGGAGCGGTGTACGTTGCGCGTGTTGATGGCGGCCATCACGAAAGGTGCGACCCACACCCCATCGCCCAATGCTTCGTCCACCATGGGCTTGTTGCCCGAGGGCTGGCGTGGGCCTTCAAAACCGGGGGTGAGCGAGAAGGGGTTTTTCAGCAGGTCCAGCACGCCGGGCTGACTGGCAGCGGCCGCCATGGTGGCCTTGAGGCTCGCGGCCGTGCCGCCGGAGAAGGTGCCCTTCATCTTGCGCACCCGGCCGCGCACGCGGGGCGCCGGGTGGCCGAAGCGGTGGCGGAATTCCTTTTGCAGCAGGAACACGCCCAGGTCGAACGGAATGGAGTCGAACCCGCACGAGAACACGATGCGCGCGCCGCTGGCTTTGGCGGCGGCTTCGTGCGCGTCAATCATCTGGCGCATCCAGGCGGGCTCGCCGCACAGGTCCACATAGTCCACCCCGGCCTTTGCGCAGGCGGCCACCAGTTCGTTGCCATACAGCTGGTACGGGCCCACCGTGGTCAGCACGAGGCGCGTGGCGTCCATCAGCGCCTGCAGGCTGGCGGGGTTGCTGGTGTCGGTCACGACCAGCGGGGTGTCGGCCGGGGCGCCCACTTCGTCGCGCACGGCGGCGAGTTTGTCGGCATTGCGGCCCCCCATGGCCCAGCGCAGGCCGCTGCCGGCGGGGTAGCGTTGCAGCAGGTACTCGACCACCAGGCGGCCGGTGAAGCCGGTGGCGCCGTGGACGACGAGGTCAAAAGGTTTGGTCATGGTGGGAGCTCCGTCCGTCAAAAGTGCAAGGTCCTGGGGCAGGCAGAAGCTGCCTTGCCCGGAGAGGCCGCCATTCTCTGTGGCCCTGCCTGCTGCCTCTGTCGCGCAGGTGCATGGCGAGGGCCGCGTAGGGCCTGAACAACGGCTTGCTCCCCATTTTCTGAGAAAAAGTATCGCAAAACGATACCGGTTGGCCTGCCGGTGGCCACTGTTACGGTTCAATGCAGACACGCAAGTTACGTCTGGGCACCATTCGCTCCGTGTTCAACCAACGCCCTTCGGGCACCACAGCAATGTCTTCTTCTCCCATCGTTGTTCAGCGTGACACCAAGGCCTGGCAGCTGCAGGTGTGGGTCTCGTTCGGCATCGCGGTTTTTCTGTGCGCCGTGGGCCTGGCATGGTTGCCCGGCGAGCAACTGGAGCAGGCGTTCATGGTGATGGGCTACGTGTTCTGCCTCTCGGCCGCGTTTGTGCTGGCCAAGTTTGTGCGGGACAACGAAAGCGCTTCGCGCCGTGGCGGTGGCGACACCCCCATGTGGAAGCTGGTGGTGTGGGGTGGCTTTGCGGTGGCCATGGGCCTGACAGGCTGGGGCCTGCTGAGCATGGACATCAACGTGACCTACAAGGCGTTTCTGGGCGTGAGCTGGCTGTACCTCATCACCACCGCCTTCACGCTGGCCAAGATGCTGCGCGACCGCCATGAGGCCGACCTGCTCGAAGCCCGCCTGCAAGGCCGCCGCGAAGCGGCCCAAGTTGCCGCCCAGAACAGCAGCGCGAACTGATCGCACCCGGTGGGCACAGGTGGCAACCCGCCACCCTTCTGGACGAGTTTCTTTCTGGTTCTTTCTGGTCTTTCGACCCGGTCTGTCCCGCACCTGGGGTGTGTGGGCGGGCCGTACCCTGAGGAGTGAATGATGATGAATGCCGTGTTTTCTTCGTGGGGCTCTGCGGCGCGCCTGCCCCGCGCCCTGCTGGCGGCCGGTGTGGTGTGTGCGGCCCTGGTGGCCGCTGCACCGGCCCGGGCGCAGAGCGAGGCTTCTGCCGCGCTGTCGATGTTGCCGGTGGCCTCGGTGGTGGGCACAGCGTCGGTGGCCTCGGCGGCCGCCGGTGCGGTGGTGACAGTGCCGGCGGCGCTGTCGGTGGGCGGCGCGGTGCTGACGGTGCGGGCGGTGGAAGCCTCGGCCGTGGGTACGGTGTATTTGCTGGAGCGCGCCTCGGACGGCGCCCAGGTCAGTGTGGAGGTGGTCGGCCGCGGTGTGGCGGGCTCGGCCTACGCGGTGGGCACAGTGGTCACCTGCAGCGTGATCGGTACGGGCGTGATCTTGTCGGCGGCGGGCGAGGCCATTGCCTTCGTACCCAATGCCATTGGCCGCGCTTTGTTGCACAACGAGCGGCTATGAGGAGTAGCACGATGGTGAAAGCCCTGAACCTTGGCCGCGACCCCGCGCAGCGCATCCCTGCCGTGGTGGGCATGGTGTTATTCGCAGGGGTCGCGCTGCTGGCAGCCACCCCGGCCCACGCGGGCCGCTCGTGCGAATCGCGCAAGCCCGTGCCGCCGCAGGTGATCGAGCGCGGCATGAAGCTGGCCGAGCAGACGTTGGCCGCGCTCGATGCCGAGCACGCCAAGTCGGGCGTGCAGGTGGTGGCCCTGGCCCGTGCGGGGCAGGACCTCTCCAAATACGGCCTGCGCTATTCGCACTTTGGCTGGGCCTACAAGACGGCCGAAGGCCCCTGGCGCGTGGCGCACAAGCTCAACGAATGTGGCACAGCCGTGGGCCACCTGTATCGCCAGGGCCTGGGCGAGTTCTTTCTGGACGACCTGTGGCGCTACGAGGCCGTGTACGCAGTGCCCACGCCCGAGGTGCAGCAGCGCCTGCTGGCGGTGCTGCAGGACAAGGGCCGCACCAAGACGCTGCAGCACCTGCCCTACAGCATGGTCAGCTACGCGTGGGGGCGCAAATACCAGCAGTCCAACCAGTGGGCGCTGGAGACCCTGGCGATGGCCATGGAGCCCGCCACCGTGCGCTCGCGCGACCAGGCGCAGGCTTGGCTGCAGTTCAAGGGCTACGAGCCCACGACTCTCAGGCTGGGGCCGCTCACGCGCATGGGCGGGCGGGTCGGGTCGGCCAACATTGCGTTTGACGACCATCCGAACGAAAAGCGGTTCTCGGACCGCATCGAGACCGTGACCGTTGACTCGGTGCTGGCCTGGATGCAGCGCACCCAGCTGGCAGCCGCACCGGTGGTGCTGGCGATCAAAAATTGAATCAAAATGCCAGCAGGCGCAATCAATATATGCGCTAGCAGCTATAAAAAGAAGAGCATTTGCCGGTGCGCTACCGCGCGCACCCAACCCGGCGCACAGCGCCACCGAGGAGAAGAACATGAGCAAGTCCCTGAGACTGTCCGAAAAATGGTTCCGTCGTGGCCTGTGGCTGGTAGCGCTGGTGTTTGCCAGCTTCCTCATCGGGCTGGGCGGCACCATCGTGGGCGATCTGCCCAAGGTCGAGACCCCGCTGCGGGTGGACGACTTTCTGGACAAGGCCGCTGCCGACAAGCTGCGCGCCGAGGTCAAAACGGCGCGCCAGGCCGAGCAGGACGCGCAGACCGCGCTGGAGCAGGCCCAGCTGCAGCGCAGCAAGGTGCGCAGCGAGGTGCAGGCTGAGCGGGAGAGCTTCAACAACTGGCTGTCCACGCGCAGCGCCACGCAGCGCGCCGACCAGGACCCCGAGGTGATCGCGCGCACCCAGGCGCTCGATGCCCTCAAGCTGGTGGAGCGCAAGGCCCAGCAGGCGGTGGAGACGCAGCAGCAGGCCGCACTCGATGCCCGGCAGGCGGCAGCCGCCCGGCAGGAGCAGCTCAACCAGATGGAGTCTGACGGCTATGTGAAGCTCGCGGCCGAGCGCCGCAAGGTCGAGCTGCGCGTGTTCCTGTACCGCCTGGCCCTCACGCTGCCGCTGCTGGCCGCCGCCGGCTGGCTGTTCGTCAAGAAGCGCAAGAGCACCTACTGGCCGTTTGTGTGGGGCTTCATCTTCTTTGCGCTGTTTGCCTTCTTTGTGGAGCTGGTGCCCTACCTGCCCAGCTACGGCGGCTACGTGCGCTACGTGGTGGGCATTGCCGTGACGGCCGTGGTGGGGCGCTACGCCATCCAGGCGCTCAACCGCTACCTGGAGCGCCAGAAGCTGGCCGAGGCCCTGCCCGACCAGGAGCGCCGCAAGGAGCTGAGCTATGACGTGGCCCTGGCCCGCCTGGCCAAGAGCGTGTGCCCCGGCTGCGAGCGGCCCGTGGACCTGAAGAACGAGAAGATCGACTTTTGCCCGCACTGCGGCATCGGCCTGTTCGACCACTGCGGCCACTGCAACACCCGCAAGAGCGCGTTTGCACGGTTTTGCCACGCCTGCGGCACCGGGGCGGGTGTGAAGCTGGCGCAGGAGTGAGGCAGGCCGCGGTGCGGCCAATGCGGGGCTTGGCCTAGCCCACCATCACCCGGTTGCGCCCCTCGGCCTTCGCGCGGTACAGCGCCGTGTCGGCGGCCAGCAGCAGGGTGTCCATATCGGCCTCTGCGCCCAGTGTGGCGCTGTGCACCAGGCCGATGCTGACGGTGGCCCGCTGGGGGCCGCCCAGCGTCGCGTCCAGCGCCTGCCGTTCCACGGCGCTGCGCACCCGTTCGGCAATGGCCTGGGCCTCGGTGGGGGACACGCCGGGCAGCACGGCGGCAAACTCTTCGCCCCCCATGCGGCCCAGCACGTCGTCGGCGCGCAGTGCGCGCGCCATGGTCTGCGCAATGCTGACCAGCAGCCGGTCGCCTGCGCCGTGTCCATGCTGGTCGTTCACCTGTTTGAAGTGGTCCACGTCCACCATCATCACCGCCAGCCCGGTGGATTCGCGCTGGTAGCGCTCCAGCAGGCGATCGCCTTGTTTGAGCAGTGCGCGGCGTGCCAGCACGCCTGTCAGGTCGTCATGGCGCACGGCATGGTGCAGGCGGCGCAGGGCCTCGGCGCGTGCCGCGCTGGCGCAGGCCACGGCCAGGGGCCCCAAGGCCAGCAGCGTGACGCCCACACGCAGCGAGAACACATCGCCCGCATGGGCCGGCGTGAAATTGAGCACACCCGTGGCCACACCCGCCATGGTCCACAGGCACACCACCAGCGACAGCAGGCTGGAGGTGAAGGCGCTGTAGCTCAGCGCACACCACAGCAGCCCCGGCACGACAAAAGCCAGCATGCCGGGCCCGCCGATGAGCGTGCGGATGCCCTCGGCCAGCACCAGCGAACTGACGGGTGCGACGCGCCAGAACAGGGGGGTGTCCTGGGTGTGCGAGGGGGGATCTGCCGCGCGCGGTGCGGCCAGCACCACGGGCACGATGAGCATGTAGTTCATCAGCTCGGTGCTGAACCACAGCGACAGCAGGTCCGTCCACGGGGAGTCGAAATACACCGGTGCCGCGCCGCAGCCTGCCAGCGCACCCACCGCGCTGGCCGCCAGGGCTGCCAGCAGCAGATACAGCGCCGCCACAGTGCGCTGCAGCCGCAGGATGCGCTCGTCCAGCCCCCGCAGCACCAGCCAGCCGGCAGTGGCGCCCAGCAGGTTGGCGGCATTGAGCCACAGGGCCATGCCCCAGGCACTGCCGGTGACCAGGTCGGCCGCCACATAGCCCACTGCGGCCGCCGCCCAGGCGGGCGGCCGCGCAAGATGCGGGTAGCGCACCAGCAGCCCCAGCAGCAGTGCATTGGCAGGCCAGAACGCCGACAAAAAGCCGATGGGCCGCGCAAAGATGCCCACCAGGCAGGCGGCAAAGATCAGCAGCGCGAGACCTGCCCAGCCCACGGGCGGGGGGACGGTCCGGGCAGGGGCAAAAAGGCGGGGCAGGGCGGGCGGCATGTGGGCTGCGGATGCGTGCGAGGGGGGCGTGCAGGGGCGTGTGCGGGGGCGTATGGCCCCCGGTGTCAGGGCATGCCCAGTAGCAGGGCCACCAATTCGCCGGTGCTGGTGGCGCCCAGCTTGCGCATGATCCGCCCCCGGTGGGCCTCCACCGTGCGGTGGCTGATGTTCAGGTGGCGGGCAATCTGTTTGCTGGTGGCGCCGGTCACGATGTGCTGGGCCACCTCGCGCTCGCGCACCGTGAGCGGCGTGCTGACCACGCGGCGGTGCGAGATGTCTTCAAACATCCACACTGCCCGCGCAAACGGTTGGGCGCGGTCCAGCGCCCGGCCCACCACATGGCACCAGAACAGGGTGCCGTCGCGGCGGCGCATGACGCGCTCGTCGCTGTAGCTGCCGGTGTCCATCATGGCGGGCAGGCCCAGGTTGCCGGTGTGGGTGAATTCGTCCAGCGACGGATACAGCGGCGCCAGCGGCTGGTCCAGCAGCTCGGCCTGTTCATAACCAAACATGCGGGCAAAGGCTTCGTTGCAGATCTCGATGTGGCGCTCGCGCGTGACGCACATGCCCACGGGGGCGAGGTTGAACGCCAGTTCCAGCGCTTCATTCAACGGGGCTTGGTGGGCGGCAGGCATGGGGCGGGATTGTGCGGCAGGTGGGGCTCAGGTCTTGCGCCCAGCGGCCACCACCACGCGGTTGCGGCCTGCATGTTTGGCGTCGTACAGCGCCTGGTCGGCCGCGGCCAGCCATTCGGCCCAGCTCCCGCCGCCAGAGGTCACGCAGACCATGCCGATGCTCATGGTCACAGAGATGTCCTCCCCGGCTTCGGTGAGGCGGATGCTCTGCACCGCGCGGCACAGGCGCTTGGCCACGGCGGCTGCGTGCTCGGCCTGGCATCGGGCAGGTACACCAGAAACTCTTCACCGCCCCAGCGGGCCAGCAGGTCCGACCCCCGCAACTCGCCGCCCAGGGCCTCGGCCGCTGCGCGCAGCACGCGGTCGCCCGCTGCATGGCCAAAGCGGTCGTTGATGTGCTTGAAATGGTCCAGGTCCAGTTGGGCGATGGCGCTGCCCACCGGCAGCTGCGTCGGCAGCATGGACATGAGCCAGCGGCGGTTGCCGATGCCGGTGAGCGTGTCGGTCTGGGCCACCTTTTGCAGCCGCACCTCGGCCCGCTCGTTGGACAAGGACGACACCATGAGTGCAACGCCAAAGTGGCAGAACATCTGTGCGTAGAACGCCCGGGCAAAACCGACCGGGCTGGTGGCGTGCGTGGCGATGAGAAACAGCTGCAGTGCAAACAGACCGGCGCTGGTCAGCAACAGCCCGGCCAGCAGCCCGCGTGAGGGCAGGGGCTCGGTGTGGCGGTCGCGCCAGACCTCGTGGGCGGCCGCCGCCAGCGCCAGCGCGGCCGTCAGGTGGAAGGCGCCCGCGCGCAGCAGGTTGTCGAGCGGAAACTGCGTGGCAATGCCCAGCGCCAGCCAGCCGCCCGGCACTGCCACCAGCAGCGGCAGGGGCACCCGCCGGCGCCCGCTCAGGGTCCGCACACTGGCCCAGAACAGCACATAGCCCAGCGTGCCCAGCAGCAGGCTGGTGTGCGTCCACAGCCACTGGGGCAGCACTTTGTACTCGCCCTGGCCCGCCAGCTCGGCGCCGACGGCCAAAAGCAGGTAGGCCGCCGCCAGCGGCCGCAGTCCTTGCGGGCGGCATGAATGCCGGCTGACATGAAAGATGCTCAGCGCGCCGGCCACCAGGGCGGTCTTGTAGAGCAAGAGGACGGTGGGGAGATCAAGCTGTAAACCCATGGCGCTGCGTGGCAGTGGTGTGGTGGCAGTGGGGCGGATCAGATCGGGAGTGCCCAGTCCCCGTATGGTGACCGAAAGCGGTGACAGGTGACAGATGCTAGATGTCAGCGCGGCGCAGGGTGGAATCCGAGGGCGGTCCTCAGCGCTGGCGCCACCGCTTCTTCCACTGCCGCTGGATCACCCGCGCCACGCGCCAGGCCCATGATGCGCGGGCCCGCTCCAGCACGGCATGCTTGAGCTGCATCCAGTGCGCATGGGTCCAGGCAAACCAGCGCAGTTGCATCAGCGCAGGTTGCGTGAGGGTGAACAGCCGCGCCACCACCGCCGTGCCCACCACCTTGGCCAGCACGATCACCAGCATGCCCAGCACCACATGCCCGCGCCCGATGGCCCAGAGCGCCAGCAGCTTGATGGGCAGCAGCATGGCAGTGGGCAGCGCAAACAGGGCCACCGCCGCCCAGGGTGGCAGGGCGCGTACCCAGCCCTCCACCCAGCGCAGGCCCGGCCAGCGGCCGATGCGCGCCAGCAGGCGCTGCAATGGCTCCCACCCCCATTCCTCGAAGAGGATCAGCAGGGCGAGCAGGCCGCTGCCCAGGCCCGTGAGCAGGCGCCAAGGCCAGCGCAGCAGCTGTCGAAAGAGATTTCGAATGATTTTGCCCTCAAGCAGATGCGATGCAAGCGCAGGCAGCTATCAAAATTGTAGTAATTGTGAGAGGGGTGCATGGCGACGTACCCGTGCGTGCCCGCAGCATACCGCTGGCGGGTAGCAGGTTGGCGCAGGTGGGGGCTGCGCAGGCTTCGGTGCTGCGCTCCGATGTATCGCGGGTGCTTTCCCTGCGCATCTTCCAAGGCAGTTGTGTGGCCAAGGTCGGGTAGCGCGCCACAACTGGCTTTGGCCCAGCGGCCCAGACCCCGTTTGCACAGAGGCGCGCGTAAAAAAGTATCCGCTCGCGATACCCAAGGCCTTATGCCGCGCCACCGGCGCACAAATCTGGCGTTTGCATCGCCCGCTGGCGGAACCATCCGGGCACAAGCATGTGCTTGGGTCACAAGGAGCCTTATGGGCTTGTTGTCTTCTTTCGATTCTTTGTCCCCCTTCGGTCGCCGTGCCGGGGCCGGTGTGTTGGTATTCGCTGTAGCGGCGGCCCTCAGTGGGTGCTATGTGGCGCCCATCCAGCCCGCACCTGTCGTGGTGCATGCTCCGGCTGCCGTGGCGCCCCCCATGCCGGTCACGCTGTCCGTGCGTCTGTACCCGGCCAACGAACAGGCCAGTGCGCTGGGTGTGGTGCATGCGGTGGTGACCAATGACCTGCATGGCCGCGGCACCTTCCAGGCCAACATCCAGGGCGAGAACTTTGTGGGTGAGGCCACACGCAAGGCGGGCTCATCGCGCGAGGGCCTGGCCAATGGCGCCGGCACGCGGGGTGGCTACCTAAGCTGTCAGTATTCGATGAACTCGCTGTCGCTGGGCACCGGCTCGTGCCGCCTCTCCAGTGGCGCGCTGTTCACGATGCACATAGGCAGCTGACGCGCATCCTCATGGGCTGGGCTGCCCGGTGGCTGCCACATCGGTCGCCAGGTGGACGCCCTTGAGGTGTCCCACGTACTGCAGCGCCTGCTTGATCTGCACCGACGGTACATCGCCTTCGCGCACGTGCAGCAGGTCGGCCGGGCTGATCAGCAGCGAGGAGGCGTCGGTGAGAGGCAGATGGGCTGCGCGGTAGGTCTCCAGTACCAGCTGGGAGCAGAAGAACCGGTCGTTGCGCGCGGCACCCAGCTGCACGGCGGCGATGCCGCGAATGCAGGCGTCGCGCACGACGCCTGGCACGAGCGGCAGCTCGCAAACCTTGCGTTGCAGCGTGAACGGCGCCTGCAGCACGATGCCGGTGGTGTTGTACTTCTTGCCGTCCTGCGCTTGCGCAAAGCTGCGCATCGCCGCAACCTGCGCGGGCGTCAGGTCGGGCTGGCGAAAGGCAACGATGGTGGCCTCGTCGGCCATGAATTGCGTCGTGCTGCCCGTGCGCACGCCCGATCCCACCGCCTCGATGATCTGGTCGTCGCCCAGGTAGAGCGCAGCATGGCTCACGGGCGACAGGGTGATGGCCCGGATGCCCAGCGAGTTGATGCCACGGGTGGCCGACAGGATGATGTCCCCGGCGCGCAGGTCCTGGCTGCTGATCAACTGGCCGCCATTGGTGGGCGAGAGCAGCGTGCTGTTTTGCAACTGCAGCGATGGCAGGCCGTTGTCAGCGTCTTGGGCAATGCGCGTCGCGCAGCCGCTGGTCGTCGCCACCGCAGCAATGACAGCGCACAGTGCGGCGCGGCTTCGGAGGCTCAAGCCGCGACCACGCGACGGTGTTGCCAGGGGAGGGCGTGGTGCCATGCTGGGGCCGGTCGGCGGTGATGAAGGCCAGCTCACACGCCGCGCGCCCGGTCGGCCTTGAACTGCGCGCGGAACTGGGCGAAGGTGCCCGCTTCCAGCGACTCGCGCACCTCGCGCATCAGGTTCAGGTAGTAGTGCAGGTTGTGCACGGTGGTGAGCATGGGGCCCAGCATCTCGCCGCAGCGGTCCAGGTGGTGCAGGTAAGCACGACTGAAGCCTTCGCGCCCGCCATCGTTCCACGATACGCCCGAGCTGCCCGCGCAGGCGTAGCAGGTGCAGCTGGTGTCCATGGGTTGGTGGTCGGCCTTGTGGCGGGCGTTGCGGATCTTCAGGTCGCCAAAGCGCGTGAACATCGTGCCGTTGCGCGCGTTGCGGGTGGGCATCACACAGTCGAACATGTCTACGCCGTCGGCCACGCCCTGCACCAGGTCCTCGGGCGTGCCCACGCCCATCAGATAGCGCGGCTTGTGCGCGGGCAGGCGGTGGGGCGTGTGGGCCATGATGTCCAGCATCTCGTCCTTGGGCTCGCCCACGCTCACGCCGCCCACGGCGTAGCCGGGGAAGTCCATCTCCACCAGCGCATCGAGCGACTCTTGCCGCAGGTTCTTGTACATGCCGCCCTGCACGATGCCGAAGAGCGCGTTGGGGTTGTTCAGGCGGTGGAACTCGTCCTGGCTGCGCTTGGCCCAGCGCAGGCTCATCTCCATGCTCTTGCGCGCCTCGGCCTCGGTGGTCTTGTGGCCCTTGGTTTCGTACGGCGTGCACTCGTCGAGCTGCATCACGATGTCGGAGTTGAGCGTGGTCTGGATCTGCATGCTCACCTCGGGCGACATGAAGAGCTTGTCGCCGTTGACGGGGCTGGCAAAGGTCACGCCTTCTTCGGTGATCTTGCGCATGGCGCCCAGGCTCCAGACCTGGAAGCCACCCGAGTCGGTGAGGATGGGCTTGTCCCACTTTTCAAAGCCGTGCAGGCCGCCAAAGCTCTGCATCACGTCAAGCCCCGGGCGCATCCACAGGTGGAAGGTGTTGCCCAGGATGATCTGTGCGCCCATGTCGTGAAGGCTGCGCGGCATCACGCCCTTGACGGTGCCATAGGTGCCCACAGGCATGAAGATGGGGGTCTGCACCACGCCATGATTGAGCGTGAGCTGGCCACGGCGTGCGTGGCTGGAGGGGTCGGTTTTGAGGAGTTCGAACTGCAGCATGATGGGCCGCATTGTCCCAGACAGGCTGAAAGAGCCCTGCCTGACATGGCGCAAGGGCATAGGCTGGCGCTGGGCGATGGCGTGGCTACACTGGTCTGCACTGACTCACTCAAGGAGAACACCATGCTCAAGATCCTCATCGCAGTGGATGGCTCTGAACTCTCCCTGGACGGCGTGCACCACGCGCTGACCCTGGTGCGCCAGGGCCTGCAGGCCACCATGGTGCTGGCCAATGTGCAGGAGCCCGCCACGCTGTACGAGCTGGTCACCACGCGCGACCCCGACCTGATCGCCGCCGCCAGCCTGGAGGCGGGCGAGCACCTGATGGCACCGGCCCGCGCGCTGCTCGATGCCGCCGGTGTGGCTTACGAAACCGATGTGGGGGTGGGCGATGTGGCGCACACCCTGGTGGACATGATCGAGCGTTCAGGCTGCGACATGGTCATCATCGGCGCCAAGGGCCAGGGCGCCATCACCAGTGCGCTGCTGGGTTCCGTGTCGCACGAGGTGGCGCACGCCAGCCCCGTGCCGGTGACCATCGTCAAACACGCCGAGGTGCTGGAGGGCGTGGACAGCGACGTGGCCGAGGACGCCGAGGTCTGAGGCCCTGAAGCGTTTCGGCCCCCCAAAACGACCAGGGCCGCTGTGTGCGGCCCTGATGGGGAACGGGATGAAAAGGCGTCGGGCTCAGGCCGCCTTGCGGAATGGCTCGGCCGCCGGGCGCTGCAGCTTGCCGTGGGGCAGCGTGGCCAGGCGGGAGAACATGCGGCGCACATAGCCGCGCACCCACAGGCATTTGTTGAGTTCGTCCACCGGCAGCGGGCCTGACACAACCACGATGTCATTGGCCACATCCTGCGCCCCGGCCGCGCGCAGGCGTCGGCGCGTGTTGTTGGCCCACGACTGGATGCGCGTGGGGCTGCCATGCTGGTGCACCTCGCCCGTGTGCTTGTCGAACGCAATGGCCACGGTGTCGGTCTTGAGCTTGAAGCGGCGTTCACCCGTGACGGCGCTGGGCGCCTCGCGCATGTCATACAGGTAATAGCTGCCTGCCTTGAGCTGGTATTGCATGTCCATGGGTGTGTTCCTCTTTGTCGGCATTGTCGAGGGGCACGCTGCAGGCAATGGCAGGTAAAACGGTGGGAAAGGGGCTCTTTTTGAACGCCTCTCACTGAGGGCCACGCCGGTTTCTGTGCGCGTGACATTGTGGCCGCACGTCGGCGCCATCCAGAGAAACTTGAGGAGGATGTCGTAACGAGTTGTGAGCGCGGCATTTGGCCCGTCTGGCTCCCGGCTGCGCTCGGCATTTCTACCGGAGGAGGTGTACGCAACTGGCGCTGCCTAAGCCAGTGCAGCCAAGCAAGGGCCGCCCCGCCGCGAGGGCTGCGTCCCCCTTCCCGAACGGCGCAGCCGTTCGAGAGAAGGGGTGAAGGCGCTCAGCGCCTCAGGGGGATGTACCTGATTAAAAATCCACCAGACTCAACCCCACGCTGAACACAGTGCGCTTGCGGTTGTAGTCGATCATGCTGTCGCCGTAGCCGCTGAACAGAGAGGTGTGCAGGCGCAGGTTGCTCTTGCTGCCAAACAGGCCGGTACCCAGGGCCTGCAGCCACTCCACGCGCACCGAGCCCCGGTCGCTGCTGGCCAGCGTGTGGCGCACGGTGGCGCCCAGGGTGTTGTCCTTGTTCACGTTCCACAGCAGCGACAGCTCGCCCCGGCCGATGTAGTCGCTGATGCCCGGGTTGTCGTCGCTGCCCGCGCTTTCGGGGATGCGCTTCCAGATACGGGCGTTCACGCTGAAGCGGTTGTCCAACTCGATGCCGGTCATCAGGTACGCGCGGTTCCAGCTGCGCGACAGGGGTTTGCTCTGGCCGTTGGACTGGTGCACCAGGCCGATGCCGCTGTAGCGCCACTTCCAGCCAAACGGCAGCTGCGCCGTGGTGGGGTACACGTACATCAGCTCGGGCTCGTGGTCGGTGGCGCGGAAGGGGCGCGAGATCTCCGGCGTGAACAGCTGCCAGTACGACTGCTGCGTGTAGCCAAACCACAGCGAGTCCTTGAGCGTGGGGTGGCCCTGGGTCAGCATGCCCTGGGCGATCTTGGTACGCACGGACAGCTGGATGCGGTTTTCAGTGCGGCGGTACGGCGTGGAGTCGGTGGCCGAGTTGCCGTCGGCATCCGACGTGGGCTGGCGGTTCACGCTGCTCGATGCCACCACCGACACCGTGATCGGGCGGTAGCCGCGGAAGCTGAACGTGCCGCAGTCGGTGCCCGTCTCCAGCTCCCAGAAGCGGGAGAGGTCGCTGTACTGCGGGTCGCGGCAGCCTTCAGTGCGCGCCACGTCGATGATGCGCGTGGCGGGCAGCGTGGCGTCCACCGGGGGTGGCACGGCCGACGAAGACGTTGCGCCGCTGGCGTTGGCTGATGCCGCTGGGGCTTGCCACGCCTGCCCACCCGCAGGAGCTGCCTGCGCCTGCTCGGCCGCCCAGGCATCAAAGCAGGCCAGGCGCGCCTGGTTGTCGCTGGACAGGGCGGTGCAGCGCCGCAGGGCGGCTTCGGTCCCCGCCGCTGCGCTAGTGGCTGGGGCTGATTGCGCCAGCGCCGCGCCGGCCGGGGCCAGGGCGGCCAGCAGCAGGGCCAGCGAGCGGTGCCGATGGGGCGCAGCGGGCACGCGCGTTACGGCGCTCATTGCCAGGCCGCCTGTTTGCGCAGCACAAACGGTGCCGACGGCGTGGTGGGGGTGGGGTGGGCGTTGTTCCATGTTCCGCGTATTTCCTTGCCGCAACTTCCATCGACCACCTGGCCTGTCCAGGTGGCGCTGATGTTGGTGCCGTTGATCGATTCTTCCAGGGTCAGGTCGCCGCCATCGACGTCACCACTGACCTGGGCCGTGGTGCCGCCGCGCACCACGGTGCCACGCACGCTCTGTGCCAGCTCGGGGTGCGGGCCTAGTTGCAGCGTGGCCGTGGTGGGCTGGTCCCCCGGCGCAGGGGCCTGCAGCTCGGCGCGCCACTGGCCCTGCAGGTGTTGGTGGTCCATGTCTGCCGCCGTCGGGCATGCCGACGCGGATTGTGGGACTTTTTGGCCGATGGCGCTTGTAGGACAAGCGCTGATAGCTATCAAAAGCGCAGCAATGCTCCAGGCGCTGCGGCCACGAGGCAGGGCCGAGCATGGATGGGGATACGTGCTGGGGTGTTTTGCCATGGTGCGTGTGCGCTCTCAGGCGGTGGGCGCCGGGTTGGCGGCCGCAGCGGCGTTGGCCGCCGTGGTGGCCTGGGCCTTGGCTGCAAACTCGGCGCGCAGGGCCTTGAGCTTTTCGCGCGGGTCTTCGCGGGCGGTGGTCTTGTCCAGGCCCATTTCGGCGATGAAGCGGCTGGGCTGTGCGGCCACCATTTCGCGGCCCTTCTTGCGGCGCTTGGTCCAGCTCACGGCCAAGGTGCGCTGGGCGCGGGTGATGCCCACATACATCAGGCGGCGCTCTTCCTGCAGGCGCTGCAGCACGTCGTCGGTCACCTTCTGCTGGCGGCCTTCGTCGTCGTCCAGCTTGAAGGGCAGCATGCCTTCGGTCACGCCCACCAGCACCACATGCGGCCACTCCAGCCCCTTGCTGGCGTGCAGGGTCGAAAGCGTGACCATGTCCTGCTCCTGCTCGCGCTCGCTGATGGTGGAGAGCAGCGCAATGGTCTGCGAAACTTCCAGCAAGCTCTTGGTCTCCTTGGCCACCACGGCGCCTGCGGTGTCGTCAATCTGCCCGCCCGCGCGCTGGGCCATCCAGTCGCAGAACTCCATCACGTTGCTCCAGCGGGCGGCGGCCACCTTCTCGCTGTCTTCGTTGTCGTACAGGTGCTGCTCGTAGCCGATTTCCTTGAGCCATTCGTTCAGAAAGGCGCGGGCGTCTTCGGCGCCGACGGTGCGGCGGGCGCTGTACTCCAGGTAGTTGATGTAGCGGCCAAACTCGTGCAGGCCGTCCATGGCGCGCTTGGGCACGGCGGCCGGCAGCATGCCGTTGAACAGCGCACCGAACATGCTCTGCTTGTGCTGCGTGGCAAACGCGCCCAGCGCCGCGAGCGTGGTGTGGCCAATGCCGCGCTTGGGTGTGGTGATGGCGCGCAGGAACGCCGGGTCGTCGTCGTTGTTGATCCACAGACGGAACCAGGCGCACAGGTCCTTGATTTCCGCCCGGTCAAAAAAGCTGGTGCCGCCCGAGACCTTGTACGGAATGTTGGCCTTGCGCAGCGCCTTTTCAAACGGCTTGGCCTGGTGGTTGGCGCGGTACAGGATGGCAAAGCTCTTCCAGTCCGGCGGCGGGTTGCTGGCGGCGCGCAGGCTCTGGATGCGGGCTACGGCGCGCTCGGCTTCGTGCTCCTCGTTGTCGGCATCGACCACGCGCACCGGCTCGCCTTCGCCCAGCTCGCTGAACAGCGTTTTGGGGAACAGCTTGGGGTTGGGGCCGATCACGTTGTTGGCGGCGCGCAGGATGGCGCTTGTGGAGCGGTAGTTCTGCTCCAGCTTGATGACCTTGAGGTGGGGGTAGTCCACCGGCAGTTTCTTGAGGTTGTCCAGCGTGGCGCCACGCCAGCCGTAGATGGACTGGTCATCGTCGCCCACGGCCGTGAAGTGCCCTTTTTCGCCCACCAGCAGCTTGAGCAGCTCGTACTGCGTGGCGTTGGTGTCCTGGTATTCGTCCACCAGCACATGGCCCAGCGCCGCCTGCCACTTGGCGCGCACTTCGGGGAAGTCGCGCAGCAGGCGCAGCGGCATGCCGATCAGGTCGTCAAAGTCCACGCTCTGGTAGGCCGCCAGGCGCTCTTCATAGCGCGCCATCAGCGTGGCGATGATGCGTTCGTTGTCGTCCGCCGCCTGGGCCAGGGCCTGTTCGGAGGTCAGGCCCATGTTCTTCCACTTGCTGATCACCCACTGCCACTGGCGCGCCGTGGCCATGTCGGTGGTGCCGCCCGAGGCTTCCTTCAGGATGCCTGTGACGTCGTCAGCGTCGAGGATGCTGAACTGGGGCTTGAGGCCCAGCACATGGCCGTCTTCGCGCACCATGCGCACGCCCAGCGCGTGGAAGGTGCAGATCAGCACATCCTTGGCACGCCGGCCGATCAGGTGGCCCGCGCGCTCGCGCATTTCAGACGCCGCCTTGTTCGTGAAGGTGATGGCCGCGATGCGCTTGGGGTCCATGCCTTTTTCGATCATGTGGGCGATCTTCATGGTGATCACCCGCGTCTTGCCCGAGCCAGCCCCTGCCAGGACGAGGCAGGCCCCGTCGGTGTAGTGAACGGCCTGGAGCTGGGCGAGATTGAGACCGGCAGACATGGAGGAGAAGGAACTTGCAGAAAGAGGCGAAGGGGGAACTGGACAGGCGCGGGGCGGTGGGTGCCACGGGCGTGGGGTGCACGCCGAAGGGACGTGCAGCGCAAGGGCGCAATGATACCGGCGTACCCCCCGGCATGCCCTGGTCGCCCACGCGCGACCGGTGCCTGACGGTCGGCTGACAGGAGCGCCCCGCAGCCCATGGGGCAGGCCCTGTGCTCCGGGAAACCCCGCTAGGGGCTTTGTTTTCACAATTTGATACTGGTTGGCGAGTCCCTCCCCCACCGGGAGAGGAGTGTTGTGAACCGAGCACCGCCATGAACCCTGTGACCCCGCCTCCCATCGCTTTGACCGCCGCCACGCCCCGCGCTGTCCACGGTCGGTTGCCCCTGCCTTTATGGACCGCATGCGCCGCCCTGGCGGCTGCCGGTGTGCTGGCGAGCGCGGCGCTGCTGCCACGGGCGGCGCATGCGCAGGTGGGGGGCAACGCCCCCGCGCGCATCGGCGTGGTGGGGCCTTTCACCGGGCCGTCGGCCGACTTTGGTGTGCCCATGCTCAATGGCATCAAGCTGGCGGTGGACGAGATCAATGCCGTGGGCGGCTACCTGGGCCGCCCCCTGGAGCTGGTCATCAAGGACGACAGGGCCGACCCCGACCAGGGCCGCAAGGTGTCGCAGGAGCTGCTGGCCGAGAAGGTAGTCGCCACCATTGGCTTTTGCAACACCGGCGTGGCGCTCAAGGCCATCGACCTGTTCCAGGACGCCAAAAGCCCGCTCATCGTGCCCTGCGCCACGGGCACGGCCGTCACGGCCAAATACCCTGCGCCCGACAGCTACATCTTCCGCGTGCAGGCGCGCGACGCGATCCAGGCGCCCTTCCTGGTGGACGACATCGTCAAACGCGGCTGGGACAAGGTCGCCATCTTTGCCGACAAGACCGGCTATGGCGAAGGCGGCTACAACGACGTGGTGGCTGCGCTGGCGGCCAAGAACCTCAAACCCGTGCATGTGGCGCGCTTTGACCTGGGGGTGAAGGACCTGACGGCCGAGCTGACTGCAGCGCGCAACGCGGGTGCCAACGTGGTCTACAGCTACACCGTGGGGCCGGAGAACGCCACCATTGCCAACGGCAAGAAGGCGCTCGGCTGGAAGGTGCCGCAGGTGGGGCCGTGGCCACTGTCCTTCCCGTTTTTCCTCGAAGGCGCCAAGGACGCGGCCGAGGGCGCGCTCATGGTGCAGACCTTCATCGCCGAGCCCAGCAACGAGCGCCGGGCATCGTTCCTGTCGAGCTACACCCGCAAGTACCAAGGCAAGGTGGCCGTGCCCATGGCGGCGGCCAACGCTTACGACGCCACCTATCTGCTGATGTATTCGTTCCTCGGCATCCGCGACGGCAACCTGAACGGCAAGGCCATCAAGGAGTCGCTGGAGGGCAAGATGAAGACCTACTACGGCGTGGTCACCACCTACGACAAGCCCTTCAGCGCGCAGGACAAGGACGCGATCACGCGCAACATGCTGGTCATGGGCATGGTCAAGAACGGTGCCATCACCTTTGCCTACCCCGAGGATGCCAAGCGCAACCTCATCATCCAGCGCAAGCAATAACAAAAGCGGGTGCCTGCGCTCGCCACCCGCGAGCCCACCCACCTGACTTTGCGCTGACCACCTCGGGCGCTGCAGGCCCTGGCTGCAGGCGCAACAAGGACAATCGGGCCGTGCTGTCCGTCCTGCTCATCACCTTCCCCTTCTTTGCGCTTGTGCTCTGCGGCTACCTTGCCGCACGGCGCGGCGTGCTGCCGCAGCCGGCCATCCCGGGGCTCAACGCCTTCGTGCTGTACTTTGCGCTGCCCTGCATGCTGTACCGCTTTGGCGCCAGCACGCCCATCCACCAACTGCTGGACCCGGCCGTGGCAGGCGTGTATGTGCTGTGTGCGCTCGTGATGGTGGGGGCCACGGTGGCGCTCACGCGCAACGCGCGCATCGGCTGGAACGATGCCGCCTTTGGGGCGCTCGTTGCGGCCTTCCCCAACACCGGCTTCATGGGCGTGCCGCTGCTGGTGGCCCTCCTGGGCGCGCAGAGCGCAGGCCCGGCCATCGTCACCATCGTGGTGGACATGGTCATCACCAGCTCGCTGTGCATCGCGCTCTCGCGCCTGGATGGTGCGGGCACCCACGGCGTGGGCGTGGCGCTGAAGAACGCTTTCAGGGGCATGGCCACCAACCCCATGCCCTGGTCGATTGCGCTGGGGGCGCTGGCGTCGGCGCTGCAATTCAAGCTGCCCGGCCCGGTGGACAAGACCATTGCCATGCTGGCCGACGCGGCCTCTCCCGTCGCGCTGTTCACCATCGGCGCGGTGCTGGCCCGCTCGCAGATGAACCAGTACGAGCAGGTCCCTGCACGGGACTACGTGCCGGTGGCGCTGGCCAAGCTGCTGGTGCACCCGCTGCTGGTGTGGGGCGTGGGCATGGCGGCCATGGCGCTGGGGGTGCCGCTCACGCCGTTTGCGCTCACGGTGATGGTGCTGCTGGCCGCCTTGCCCAGCGCCAGCAACGTGTCGCTGCTGGCCGAGAAGTTTGGCGCCAACAACGGGCGGGTGGCGCGCATCATCCTAGTGTCCACCGCGCTGGCGTTTCTGAGCTTCTCTGCCGCCGTTGCGCTGCTGACCTGAGCCGCCAGGCCGCTGCGGTGCGGTGGGCTCAGGCCTCAGGCCGCTGCAGGCGTCTTGCGCCCTACCAGGTACTGCACGCCCAGCATTCCGTAGAACTCCGAGTGCGGCTCTTCGGCCGCCAGGTGAAAGACATCGCCCGCCTGGTACACCCGTTCTGACATAGCCGTGGCGATGCGGATATCGCCCGACAGGATCAGCGCCTTGGCCTCGAACGGGTGCGTGTGGTCGCCCAGCATGCCGCCGGCCTCGAGGGTCACGGTGACGGCGGGCTCGAAGCCCTCGCGGGCCAGTTCGTCTGCAAATTGTTCGGGGGTCATGGGGTCTCCTGCTTCGGTACGGGGGCAGTGTAGGTGCGGGCTCAAAGCCAGGGTGGGGGCTCGGACTCTCAAAAATGATAGCTACCAGCGCATGATGCACTAGCGCTACCGCCGGATTTGCTTCCATTTTCATGCGGCATCGCGCGTGGGCGTCGCCCAGGCAATGTGGCCGTGCCGCTGCGATGCCGCCGCCTTGGCTTGCCTGTCGTTGCCTTCCTGAGATGGCTACCTTGAGAAAACGATACGAAAAAACATTCGACACGGCATGCTTTTTGCGCCGACGATGCCACGTGGTCAATCTATGCCCACGAACGGACAACAACAGGAGATTCACTATGAGGAAGAGGAATATCGCGCTGTGGGCACTCACGCCCGTGGCCGTTGCGCTGGTGCTGTCGGGTTGCGGCAGCGGCTCGGACAACGACCTGGCCGTGGACAACAATGCCCAGAGCTGCTCGGTGGTGTCCAGCTCCGGATCGGCCGTGGTGGTGGGCTCTGGCGTGACGGGCGACCCGGCCGCGCCCGAGGCGGCATCGGGCTACCGCCTGGGCTACAAGGCCAAGCAATCGAGCAAATACATGGTGGTGGCCAACACCCCGCTGGCCACCAAGGCCGGCTGTGACGTGCTCAAGGCCGGCGGCACGGCGGTGGACGCTGCCGTGGCCGTGCAGGCCGTGCTGGGCCTGGTGGAGCCGCAGTCCAGCACTCTGGCGGGCAGCGCCTTCATGATGTATTACGACGCCAACACCAAAAAGGTCGTGGCGTACGACGGCCGCGAGACCGCCCCTGCTGCCGCCAATGGCTACTACCTGGTGCGCCAGGACCAGGGCGATGCCTCGTCCCCCGCGCCCGTGCCCAGCGCCCGGCGCAGCGGCCGCTCCATTGGCGTGCCCGGCGTGATGCGCATGCTGGACATGGCCCACAAGGAACACGGCAAGCTGGGTTGGGACAAGCTGTTCGACGAAGGCATCCAGCTGGCCACCAACGGCTACCGCATTCCGGGCCGCATGGGCGACGCCATCAAGGGCAACGCCGCCAGCCTGGCGCTGGACGCGAATGCGGTCGCCGCCTTCTTCAATGCCGACGGCACACCCAAGGCCACCGGCACCGTGACGACCAACCTGCCGTATGCACAGACGCTGCGCACGCTGGCCAGCGGCGGCGCCAACGCCCTGTACTCCGGCCCTCTGGCCGAAGCGATCGTGGCCAAGGCGGCCCAGTCGGTGGGTGACGATGCGGCCAAGACGCCCATCACCCCCAGCCTGATGACGGTGAACGACCTCAAGAACTACCAGGCCAAGAAGCGCGAACCGGTGTGCACCACCTACCGCGCAAGCTACTACGTCTGCACCATGTCGCCCCCGTCGTCGGGCGGTATCGCCATTGCGCAGGCGCTGGGCATTCTGGAGAACTTCGACCTTTCCAAATACGGCCCCACCAACCCGACCAACGAAGGCGGCGTACCGAGCGTGATGGGCGTGCACCTGGTGTCCGAGGCAGAGCGCCTGGCTTATGCCGACCGCGACAAGTACGTGGCCGACACCGACTTCATCCCGCTGCCCGGCAAGGGCGTGTCCACCATGCTGGACAAGGCCTACCTCAAGCAGCGCGCGGCACTGATCCAGCCGGACGGCAAGTCGCTGGGAACGGCGTCGGCAGGGGCGCTGGGCGATGTGCCTCTGGGCGTGGACAAGACGGTGGAGCGCGGCACGACGCACTTCTCCATCGTGGACGCCTACGGCAACGTGGTGTCGATGACCTCCACGGTCGAGTCCAGCATGGGCTCGTTCCACATGGTGGGCGGCTTCCTGCTGACCAACCAGCTCACCGACTTCTCGGCCCAGCCGGCTGACGGCGCCGGTGTGCCCATTGCCAACCGCGTGGCGCCCGGCAAGCGCCCCCGCAGCACCATGGCGCCCACGCTGGTGTTCAAGGGCACGGAGCCGGGTGATTTCGTGATGGCCACGGGCTCGCCCGGCGGCGGCACCATCATCCAGTACGTGCTCAAGACCGTGGTCGGCGCGGTGGACTGGAACCTCGATGCCCAGCAAGCCACGTCGCTGGTGAACTTTGGCGCCACCAACAGCCCCACCACCAACGTGGACGGCGCCAACACGGCGCTGGACCTCACCGGGCTGATCGACGGCCTCAAGGCCAAGGGCCACACGGTGAACAACGCCGCGCAGTCGAGCGGCGTGTCCACCATCATGCGGGTCAACCGCAACGGCCAGACCCGGCTGGAAGGCGGGGTGGACCCCCGCCGTGAAGGCATCGTGCTGGGTGACGGCGCGCTGTAACCGGCGAACCACGCTCTGACGAGACGGGGGCTGCGTTGAAAAGCGCAGCCCCCGTTGCTTTGTATTGAGGCCGCTGTGTGGGCCTGCCGGGCGGACTTAGATGGCTAGTGGGTCCACGTCCACCAGCCAGCGGATCAACCCCTTGTGCTCCGGCTGGCTGCGCGTGGCTTGCAATATCGGCTGCCATGCGGCCAGAAAGCGCTGCAGGGTGGCGCGGCTGCTGCTCTCCATCAGCATCTGGGCGCGCTCCACATTGGCAACGCGCTGGATCGTGAGCGGCACTGGCGGGAACAGGATCACCGTGCCGTCGGGCAAACCGGGCAACTGCGCGGCGTGGGCGGCGGCGGTGGCCGCGGTCAGAAAGCCCTGCGCCACCTCCTGCGTGCGCGCATCGGCCCGCACCAGCGCCTGGTACGAGAACGGCGGCATGGCCGCCTCTTCGCGCTCCTTGAGCTGCTGGGCGGCAAAGGCTTCGTAGTCGTGCTTGCGCAGCGCCTCGAACACCGCATGCTGGGGGTGAAAGCTCTGCACCCACATCTCGGGCTGCGTGCCGTGCACCGCTTGGGCGGCCATGTAGGCAGCGTCGCGCCCGGCGCGGCCTGCAGCCTGCATCAGCAGGGCAAACAGCCGCTCGGCGGCGCGGAAGTCGCTGCTGAAGAGTGCGCCATCGGGCTGCACGGCGGCCACCAGCGTGATGCGCCGAAAGTCGTGCCCCTTGGCAATCATCTGGGTGCCCACCAGCACATCCACCTCGCCCGAATGCACCTGCGCCAGTTGCGCCTCCAGCGCGCCTTTGGCTTTGGTGGTGTCAGCGTCGATGCGGGCGATGCGGGCGGGCGTGCGGTCGGGCCGCAGCACCTCCCGCAGCAGCGTGCCCAGCTGCTCCTCCAGCTGCTCGGTGCCCTTGCCCATGGGGTGGATGTCGGGGCTGCCGCAGGTCGGGCAGTGAAACGGCACGCGCACGGTGTAGCCGCAGTGGTGGCAACGCAGGGTGCGGTCGGTCTTGTGGAACACCTGGTGCGCGCTGCAGTGCGGGCAGTCGCTCTTCCAGCCGCAGTCCACGCAGTGCAGCACGGGCGCGTAGCCCCGGCGGTTCAGCAGGATCATGCTCTGCTCGCCGCGCGCCACGCGTTCGGTGATGGCCTGCAGCAGCGGCGCGCTGAACACGGTGCGGCGGGGCTGCTGGTTCATGTCCACCCGGCGCACACGGGCCAGGGCTCCGGCGCCGATGCGGCTGGGCATGTGCAGGCGCACGTAGCGGCCGCCCTCGGGGTCCTCGGCCGTGGGCGGGCGGCTGGCGTGCCAGCTTTCCAGCGACGGGGTGGCCGAGCCCAGGATCACCTTCGCGCCCTGCTCGCGTCCGCGCCAGATGGCCAGGTCGCGGGCCGAGTAGCGCGCGCCTTCTTGCTGCTTGTAGCTGGGGTCGTGCTCTTCATCGACCACGATGAGTTTCAATCCCGGCAGGCTGGCGAACACCGCCATGCGCGTGCCCAGCACGATGCGTGCGCTGCCGCCATGGGCGGCCAGCCAGCTGGCCAGGCGTTGCGGGTTGGTCATGCCGCTGTGCAGCGACACCACGGCGCCGGGGCCGAAGCGCGGCGCAAAGCGGCCTGCAAACCGCTCCTCCAGCTGGGGCGTGAGGTTGATCTCGGGCACCATCACCAGCGCCTGGGCGGTGGGGTCGGCCTCCAGCATCTCCTGCACGCAGCGCAGGTACACCTCGGTCTTGCCGCTGCCCGTGCTGCCAAACAGCAGGAAGGGTCCTTTTTCTGCAGAAATTCGGGCCCTAGCGCTTTCCTGCTCTGCGGTGAGTGCTATGTTTTCAATAGTGCCTGAGGCGTCTCCAGCGCCCTTGGCCGGGCGCCGCAGCCGCCGCGCCAACTGCTCGGGGCGCAGGTCGCGCAGCTGGGGGGGCAGGGCGGCCAGCGCCACCTCGCCCAAGGCGCGCTGGTAGTAGCGCGCCGCAAACCCCACTAGTCGGCGCCACGGCGCATCCAGGGGCGCCACACCCTCCAGCACGCCGGCAATGGGGCGCAGGGTGGCGCCATCGGGCAGCTCGCCAGGGGCCTCGTCGGCATCCCACACCACGCCCAGCACCTCGCGCGTGCCCAGGGGCACACGCACCAGCGTTCCGGGTGAGAGCGGGCGCTCACTGGCGTAGCTCAGCAAGTCGCCGACCCCGCTGTGCGAGGGCGTTTGCAGGGCAACGTGGACGATGTGGGTGGGCATAGACACGGGCTATGGGGTGGCTGGCGAGCTTAGTGCGCGTTGTGGATGTGATCTGGAGCTTTGGCGGCTAAGTGCTTGATTTGCCGAGGGTGTGTGAGTAATCCCGGATTTCTGTGGATAACTTTGTTGACATCCCGCCTGGACCCCCGCCCAAGCCGCATGAATACTGGCTGCGAACAGATTGCCCGGAAATGCGGCACTCCAAAAAAATCCTTATGAATCAATCATCTGAAGAAATTTAGCTTCGATTTTTGTGCTAAGCCCATTCGGCGTCTCGATGTTGCGCTGCATCACGTTTTGTGTGCATAAGTCGGACAGCATGGGTTCGTCAAGAGGACAGGCAGCCCCCTTTTTGTGCTAGTGCCGTCATCAGATGTTCATGCATTTCTTCGGTTTGGGCTGCAAGTGGTTGATTTGACAGGGTATTTGTAAGAAATCCAGAATTCCTGTGGATAACTTTGTTGATATCCCTTGGGTTTGCCCCGCAAGTCCTTGTCAAATCGTGCTTTGGCTGGATTGCCTGTCAAAAAAGCAGGGGATTTAAATCCTTATGAATCAACGACTTAGTGCGTTGGCAAGGTTTTTTGGCAAGTTGCAGTCTGCTGTCATGCCGGGCGTGAGGATGCTCCATTTTTGTGCATAAGTGCGCTGGCGAGGCGCCTGGATCTGCGACGAAATGCCCGGGGATTGTCGCAGGGCCCGGAGTCTCTGGCGTCCCGGGTGTCACAGCGCTCCATGTCGCTTTGCTTCAAGACGGCGCAGCGGCTTGTGGCGACGATGCCGCCATGGCTACTTACTCTTCTTCCCCCATGACAGAGGCGCCCACCATGGAGCGCGACGGTTTTGTGCTGGCCCGGCTGGACGAGGTGGTGCAAGCGGCGCGCACCGACAGCCTGTGGTTCATGACCTTCGGCCTGGCGTGCTGCGCGGTCGAGATGATGCACGCCGCCATGGCGCGCTACGACCTGGACCGCTTCGGCATCATCCCGCGCTCCAGCCCGCGCCACAGCGACCTGATGATCGTGGCGGGCACCCTCACCAACAAGATGGCGCCCGCCATCCGCAAGGTCTACGACCAGATGCCCGAGCCGCGCTATGTGATCTCCATGGGCTCGTGCGCCAACGGCGGTGGCTACTACCACTACAGCTACTCGGTGGTGCGGGGTTGCGACCGCATCGTGCCGGTGGATGTGTATGTGCCCGGCTGCCCGCCCACGGCCGAGGCGCTGCTCTACGGCATCCTGCAGTTGCAGGCCAAGATCAAGCGGCCCCGGGTGATCCAGCGGTAAACGGCGGGTGGTTTAACTGCGCCGCAGCAGCCAGTCTGCATCGTCGCCCGGCCGCTGGGTGTGGGCCTTGAGTGCGGCGGGGGGCCTCTCGAACAGCGCACGCGCCTCGCGGCTGAAATGCGCCTGGTCGGCGTAGCCGTGGCGCAGTGCGGCATCGAGGGCCCCGGCGTTGCCATCGCGCATGGCCAGCAGTGCATGTTCGGCGCGCAGCATGCGTTCTATCTCGCCAGGCCGCAGGCCCGCCAGTTGCCGGGTGCGGCGCTGCAGGTGCCGGGGCGTCCAGTCCAGCGTGGAGGCCAGGGCCTGGCGTGCGCCGCGCCGCCATGCCTGGTGCAGAACCTGCAGCCAGGCGGCGTGCCGGTCGGCCACTGCCGCCCAGCGCGGGGCCAGAAAGTCCACGCACAGCGCCTGGCGCGCGCCATGGTCGGGCGCCGTGTGGACGGCCGCCAGGAAGGGGTGCCACTCCTCGGGCAGCCAGGTCACCGCGTCCGTGATGCGGTCGGTCAGCGGCGCCAGGTCCTGCCCTGTCAGCAGCCCCAGCGCGCCGGGCTGGAAAGCCAGGCAGAACGAATCGCCATCGCGGGAAGAGATCGAGTGGTAAGGATGGCGGTGTGCGCCCGACAGCGTGATGGCCGGTAGGGCCGCTGCCGTGGCCGTACCTGCACACTCCACAAGCTGGGCCGTGCCCCGCGTGAGCCAGATGATGCCGGGGTAGGGGCTGGGCGGCACGCGCGTGTCCGCCGGGGTGTGGGGCGGCTGGCGGCCGAGGTCGCGCCAGAAAAAGGCGCGCACGCAGTCCGCGAGCGCGCCGGGTGGGGCTTGCAGGGCCGAGGCGGGCAGCGCCTGCGGGCCGGTGGGTGGCTCCGCTGGCGGCGGTGCGGGATGTTCCATTGCCATCACCTGGTCCCTGCCGGGTGCGCCGCGCGGTCTGGAGCACTCGCCCGGGCGATCAGCCCTGGCGCTGCGCGCGCGAGTGGCTATGCACCGCCTCCACCAGCGCCGCCACATGCTCGGGCGGGGTGAACTGGCTGATGCCGTGGCCCAGGTTGAAGATGTGCGTGGGGCCGGTGGTGCTGCGGTCGGTGTGGGGCTTGCCAAAGCTGTCGAGCACGGCATGCACTTGGGTGACGATCTGCGCAGGCGGCGCAAACAGCACGTTGGGGTCGATGTTGCCCTGCAGTGCCTTGCCGGGGCCGCCCACCTGCCCGCCGACGATGGCGCGCGCCTTGCCCAGGTTGGCCGTCCAGTCCAGGCCCAGCACCTCGCAGTCGATGTCCTTCATGTCTTCGAGCCAGATGCCGCCGCCCTTGGTGAAGACGATGCGCGGCACGTCGGTGCCATCCACGCCGGTGCGTTTGAGCTGGGCCAGCACACGCTTGGTGTAGGCCAGGCTGAATTCCTGGAAGGCGCCATCGGCCAGCACGCCGCCCCAGCTGTCAAAAATCATCACGGCCTGGGCTCCGGCGTCGATCTGGGCGTTGAGGTACGCGGCCACGCTGTCGGCATTCACGGCCAGGATGCGGTGCATCAGGTCGGGGCGGCTGTACATCAGCGTCTTGACGAGACGGTAGTCGTCCGATCCCTTGCCCTCGACCATGTAGCAGGCCAGCGTCCAGGGGCTGCCCGAGAAGCCGATGAGCGGCACGCGGCCGTTGAGCGCCTTGCGGATGCTGGTGACCGCATCGAACACGTAGCGCAGCTTGTCCATGTCGGGCACGGCCAGCCCGGCCACGGCGGCTTCATCGCGCACCACCTTGGCAAAGCGCGGGCCTTCCCCCTCGGCAAACGACAGGCCCAGGCCCATGGCGTCGGGCACGGTGAGGATGTCGCTGAACAGGATGGCCGCGTCGAGCGGAAAACGCTCCAGCGGCTGCAAGGTCACTTCGGTGGCGTACTGGACATTGGTGGCCAGGCCCATGAAGCTGCCCGCCTGGGCACGCGTGGCCTTGTACTCCGGCAGATAGCGCCCCGCCTGGCGCATGAGCCATAGGGGCGTGTAGTCGGTGGCCTGGCGGCGGCAGGCGCGCAGGAAGGTGTCGTTGGCAAGGGGGGCGAAGGTCATGCTGCGATTGTCGCAGGCCGACCGCCGGTGTCGGTACCCGATCCGGCTGCGGAAATTGACGCGCATCAAGCCGGAACCACGGCGGGTCGGCTCAAGGGCGCCTACCGCTCCGCGATGTAGTGCGACATCCGCACCACCTCGCCCGGTGCCAAAAACGCTCGTACTTCCGTCTCCAGCGCCTGGTCGGCCATCGTGGCGCGGGCGCGCTGGTGTAGGTAGTCGGCCCAGGACTCGACGATGAAGCGCTCCACATAACGCGAGGGCTCGCCCAGGTCCTTGTACACGCGCCAGAAGGTGGCGCCGTCGCGGCGGCGTGGGGCCTTCATGCGGCTGATGGTGTCGAGGAAGGCGGCGTCGGTGCCGGGGGCGATGCGGTAGCCCACCTCCACGGCCACGGGGCCTGCTTCGGGCAGGGGCTCGGCTTCGATGAACAGTTCATCCCAGGGCGTGGCCTGGGTCACCTCGTGCAGCGCACCCATGCGCAGCGGCATGGGGCGGGCCAGCAGCAGGCCCACGCCCATCAACGCGGCGGCGACGCAGAGCGTGGGCGTGAGGCCCAGGATGTCCGACGCCGCGCCCCAGAAGGCCGAGCCCATCGCAAACGCACCCAGCGCCGCCACCATGTGCATGGCCACGGCGCGCGAGCGCACCCACTGCGGCGCGCTGGCCTGGGTGGCGGTGTTGAAGGTGGACATGGCCGACATCCACGCCGCGCCCGCAAACAGCATGGCGATGTAGACCACCCAGGTAATGTGGGTGAGTGCCGCCACCAGCATGGCGATGCCAAACACGACGCCGCCCACGCCCACGATGACCTCCATGCCAAAGCGTGCGCGCAGCCGCCCCAGCACCAGGCCCACGCCCACGGCGCCCGTGCCCAGGCAGCCCATCAGCAAACCAAAACCCGGCGCCCCCGTGCCCAGGCGCTGCGCAATCACCGGCAGCAGCGCCCACAGGGCCGAGCCCGCGGCGCTGAAGGCCATCACGCGCACCAGTTGCGCCAGGATCATGCGAGAGTGCCAGGCAAAACGCAGACCGCTCAGGGTGCCGCCCCACAGGCGCTCGGCGGGCAGCTTGGAAGGCGGGTGCGCCTTGGGCGGCCAGCGGCGGATGGACTCCCACATCACCAGCGTGGTGGTCACGGTGATCGCAAACACCCAGCCCGCGCCCAGCTGCGCAAACACCAGGCCCGCCAGCGTGGGCCCAACGGCGCGCGCCGCGTTGTAGGCAATGCTCACCGCGGTGATGGCCTGGGGCCACTCGTCGCGCGGCACGGGGTCGATGACCGACGAGTTCCACGCGGGTGTGAGCACCGCCGTGCAGCAGCCACACACAAACACCAGGAACAGCACCGAGGCCGACCCGCCCCAGCCGCCCAGCACCAGCAGCGTGAGCAGTGCGCTGGCCCCCGCCTGCGCCAGCAGTGCGCCAGAGATCAGGCGCCGCCGGTCGGTGGTGTCGGCCAGCACCCCGGCGGGCAGAGCCAGCAAGAACATGGGCATGAACACGGCGGTCTGCACCAGCGCGGCCAGGAAGGAGGACCCCGTCAGCTCCACCATGAGCCAGGCAGCTGCCATGGTCTGCATGCCACTGCCCACAAAAAAGATGCCGCCACAAATCCACAGGCCCCGGAACGCGGGTTGGCGCAGGGGGCTCCACAAAGAGGTCGAGTGCTGGGACATGGAGGGTGGCGTTGGGTGTGCGTGGGTCGTTGTGGGACAAGGGGAGCGCGTGCGTGCCGTGGGCGGGTGGCTCAGGGCGGGTTTGAGGATATCGCCGGTTCCCCGTTTTGGGGCAACTCCATCCTGCAAACCCCCTCAATCCACATGCCGTCCACCGCGCAGCCGGTAGGTGCGTGGCACGTCGGTGCGGGTGGCAACCAGCGCCTCGGCGCGCCGCTGCATGTCGGCCAGGGCCTGGTCCAGGCCTGCCACCGCCTCGGCACCCAGCCCGGCCAGCAGCTCCTGGTTGAGCGCCTTGACCTGCGGAAACAGCTCGTCGTGCACGGCCTGGCCCGCCGTAGTGAGCGACAGCCGGGCCTGGCGCCGGTCGCCGGGCATGGCGTCGCGGGTGATGAGCTTCTTGGTCAGCAGCGAGGTGATGGCGCGCGAGGTGCGGGCCCGGTCCAGCCCCAGGCGCTGGGCCAGCTCGGCCGGGGGCATGCCGGGGTGCTGCGCCAGCATCATCATCAGCCCCCACTCGCGGCGGGTGATGCCGTAGCCGCCTTCGCACAGCCGCACCACCAGGCTGCCCGCCACCGCGATCAGGCGGTTGAGGCGGTACATCAGCAGGTCGTTGGCAGCCTGCGGGTGGGCCAGCCGGTGACCGGGCGCGGCGGGTGATTTGGGGGCCGGGGCAGGCATCAGGGTATTTCCGGGCAATGATTGATTAGATCAATTGATTGTGTGGCCAATACAGTCCGGCCATCCACCCCCTGCGCGGCTGCGCAGGCCCTGCCATCGCCCCTGGAGATTTCGACCATGCGCAAACCCCTTGCTTTTGTGCTGACTGCCGCACTCGCCCTGTGCGCCACCCTGGCCCAGGCGCAGGACACTCCGCTGCGCATCGTGGTGGGCTACGCCCCCGGTGGTGCGACCGACCGCGTCGCCCGCATCGTGGCCGACAAGCTGGGCAGCAAGCTTGGCACGCCCGTGATCGTGGAGAACAAGACCGGCGCGGGCGGCCGCCTGTCGGCCCAGGCCGTGAAGGCCGCGCCCGCCAACCAGCCCACGCTGCTGCTGGCCAACCCCGCCGTGATGCTGGTGGCGCCGCTGGTCTTCCCCGATGCGGGCTATGACCCTGAGCGCGACTTCCGCCCTGTGAGCCATGTCAACAGCTATGAATTCGGCGTGGCCGTGGGCAGTGCCGTGCCGGTCAAGGAGCTGCCGCACCTCATGGCCTGGCTCAAGGCCAACCCGGACAAGGCCAACTTCGGCGTGCCCGCCACGGGCAGCCTGCCGCACTTTTTTGGCCTGATGGTGGGCGACGCCGCCAAGGTGCGCGCCGAGGTGGTGGGCTACCGGGGTTCGGCCCCCCTGCTCAACGACTTGCTGGGCGGCCAGGTGCCCGTAGCTTTCGATACGTTTGACACCCTGCTGCCCCAGCACGAGGCCGGCAAGATCCGCATCCTGGCCGTGTCGAGCGCCAAGCGCAGCGCGCTGGCGCCCCAGATCCCCACCTTCAAGGAAAGTGGCATGGACCTGGCCGCCACTGGCTGGAACACCTTCTTCGCGCCCATGAGCATGCCCAAAGCGCAGGCCGAGCGACTGGCCGGCCTGATCCATGAGGTGATGAAGGACCCCGACACCCAGCGCAAGTTCGCAACCGCCAAGATGGAGCCCGTGGTGGCGACCATGGCGCAGACCGAAGCCATGCTCAAGGCTTACCGCGCGCAGTGGGCGCCAGTCGTACAGCGCTCGGGCTTCAAGCCCTAAGGCAACACTGAACGAGTCCGTCGCGCGCCGCGCACCCCGCTTTGGGCGGTCTGCGTCGTTGCAAATGCTCGCCGTAGCACGGGCTATGGCTGCGCTTTGCGCCTAGCCGCCCATCCCAAATCGGGGCACGCGCCATCGCGAAGACTCATTCAGTGTTGCCTTTCGCAGTCCTCTTCTCAAGACATCACCATGAGCCATCCACGCCCCAACATCATCTTCATCGTTGCCGACGACCTCGGCTATGCCGACCTGGGCTGCTATGGCGGGCGCGACGCAGCCTTTGGCCCCGTGTCGCCGGTGCTCGACCAGCTGGCGGCCAACGGACTCAAGCTCACGCAGGGCTATTCCAATTCGCCCGTCTGCTCGCCCACGCGCTTTGCGCTGATGACGGCGCGTTACCAGTACCGCCTGCGCGGCGCGGCCGAGGAGCCCATCAACAGCAAAAGCCGGGGCAGCACCACCCTGGGACTGCCGCCCGAGCATCCCACGTTGCCGTCGCTGCTGCGCGCATCGGGCTACCGCACGGCGCTGATGGGCAAGTGGCACCTGGGCTATCCACCTGCGTTCGGGCCCCTGCGCTCGGGGTATGACGAGTTCTTCGGGCCCATGTCGGGCGGGGTGGATTACTTCACCCACTGCAGCTCCAATGGCGCCCACGACCTGTACCTGGGCGAGGAGGAAAAGCAGCAGGACGGCTACCTGACTGACCTCATCACCGACCACGCGCTCGACTATGTGCAGCGCATGGCGCCGGGCGCGCAGGCCGGCACGCCGTTCTTTCTGAGCCTGCACTACACCGCGCCCCACTGGCCCTGGGAGACGCGCGACGATGAGGCGCTGGCGCAGGAGGTGAAGACGAACCTGTTCCACCTGCACGGCGGCAACATCGAGACTTACCGCCGCATGATCCACCACATGGACGAGGGCATCGGCCGCATCATGGCGCTGCTGGAGGCAAAGGGCCTGGCGCGCGACACGCTGGTGGTGTTCACCAGCGACAACGGCGGCGAGCGCTTCTCGGACAACTGGCCCCTGGTGGGCGGCAAGATGGACCTGACCGAAGGCGGCATCCGCGTGCCCTGGATCGCGCACTGGCCTGCGGTGATTGCCCCGGGCGGCGTGAGCGCGCAGACCTGCATGACCATGGACTGGTCGGCCACCATGCTCGACGCCGCAGGCGCCGCCGCACATGCGGACTACCCGCTGGACGGCCGCTCGCTGATGCCGCTGCTGCGCGATGCCAACGTGATCGACGAGCCCCCGCTGTTCTGGCGCATGAACCACCGGGGCCAGCGCGCCATGCGCCAGGGCGTGTGGAAGTACCTGCGGGTGGACGGCAACGATTACCTGTTCAACCTGGCCGACGACGAACGCGAGCGCGCCAACCGTGCGCCTGTGGAGCCCGACCGCCTGCAGGCCATGCGCGCCGCGTGGGAGGCGTGGAATGCGTCCATGCCCGCCATTCCTGACGATGCCACGGTGAGCCTGGGGTACTCCGTCAAGGACATGCCGCAGCGCTGAGTCCTGGCGGGCAGGTAGGTCAGCGGGCGGACGGCAGGGCTTGCCCTGTTGCCCGCCCGGCACCCTTGCCGGTAGATTGGGCACCATGCCCGCTGTTGCCCACGCGCCTTTGTCCCCCACTGCTCTGCGCCAGTGGACCACCGACGTGGTGGCGCCGCCCGCGCGACTGGACTACTGGGTGGGCGCGATCTGCGAGGCGTTTCTGGAGATGGACTGCAGTTCCCGCGAGGCACCGCTGTTTGGCGGCGAGCTGCAAAGCCTGCCGGTGGAGACGCTCTCTATCAACCGCGTGCGGGCCTCTACCCAGGATGTGTTTCGCACGCCCGCCGGCATTGCGCGCAGCCGCCAGCTGCCCTTCTACCTGATCGGCCAGGCCGAGACCGCGTGGCATGTGCGCCAGGACGGCCATGTGGCCCACCTGCGACCGGGCGATGTGGTGCTGCTGGATTCGGCCCGGCCGTACGAACTGCACTTCCCAGAAGGCGTGCACTGCGTGTCGCTGCAGCTGCCGCGCGCCTGGGTGGGGCAGTGGCTGCAGCAGGCCGAGGCACCCGGGCCGCGTGTGGCCTGGCGCGACCAGGGCTGGGGCCAGAGCCTGGGGGCGCTGGCCGTGCAGTTGGCGCGCGACCCGGCCTCGGCGCAGGCCCTGCCACCCGCCTTGCTGTCCGATCACCTAGGTGCGCTGTTGTGCGCGGCGCTGGAGCCGCCCCAGCCACACGCCCCTACGGCGGCAGGCAGCCTGCATGCCCACCTGTGCGCGCTGCTGCGGGCGCGCATCGACCAGCCCAGCCTCTCGGCCTCAGTGCTGGCGCAGGAGGCGGGCGTGTCGCTGCGCACCCTGCATCGGGCGTTTGCGGCCCAGGGCCACACCTTTGCGGGCACCTTGCGCGAACTGCGCCTCGCGCGGGCGGGCGAGTTGCTGCGCCGCCCCCAGCTGGCCCATGTGGCCGTGGGCGAGATCGGGCGGCGCTGCGGCTTTGCCGACCCTTCGCATTTCGCACGCGCCTTCCAGCGCACCATGGGTGTGTCGCCCGCGCAGTGGCGGCGCGGCGGCTGATTCCGTCTCCCGATCCTCCGGGTCGTTGTGGCTTCGGCTTGCCGTGCTGCCCGGTGGTGGAGCTTTTGGCACACCCAGCACAGCCGGCTGGCACGCGCGGGCCATTCAGCCCCGTCCGGTGTTCCTAAGGTAGCGGCAGGGCGGTTTGCCCGGTCCTGCAATACAACCCCAAGGAGACACACACATGCCGGATACCTATGTCCTGGTCCATGGCGCCTGGCACACCGGTGCCGAGATGGAAGCCACCGCCACCCACCTGCGCGCGCGGGGCCACACGGTGCACTGCCCCACGCTCGCGGGCAACCACCCCGGCGACGACCGCGCGGCCACGGGCCTGGCCGATGCGGTGGATTCGCTGGCGGCCTTCATCGACAGCCATGGCCTGACCGACGTGCGCCTGGTGGGCCACAGCTATGGCGGCATGGTCATCAGCCACATGCCTGCGCGCCTGCCCGGGCGCATTCGCCGCCTGGTGTACTGGAACGCCTTTGTGCCGCAGCCGGGCGAGTGCCTGAACGACCTGGTGCCGCCACACTACCGCGCGCTGTTCGACCAGGTGGCGGCCAGCAGCGGCAATGCCGTGATGCTGCCGTACCCCATCTGGCGCGAGGCCTTCATCAACGATGCCGACGAGGCCCTGGCGCAAAGCACCTACGCGCTGCTCAACCCCCATCCCTACCGCACCTTCACCGAACCGGCGCAGCTACCGGTGCCGCTGGCCGCGCTGGAGGTGGGCAAGAGCTACCTGAACGCGCAGCAGGACACCGCGCTGCCCCACAGCCTGCCCTGGCACCCGCGCCTGTCGGAGCGGCTGGGCCTGTTCCGCCTGGTGGAGTGCCCGGGCAGCCACGAGCTGTGCTTTTCCGACCCGGCATCGGCGGCGCTTCACATCGAGCGGGCCGGGCGCGACTGACGGGCCCTGCGCAGGGGGTATGCGTCGGTTTTTGAGTGTTTTTGGCCTCAAGCGTTAGATGAATATGCGCTGGCAGCTATTAATTCAATAGCGTCCCGCCCTGGCCCGCCTCCAACAGCCGCGTGAGCAGCGGGTGCATCACCTTGCGCGCGCTGTAGATCAGGTGGAACTGCTCCTGCACGTCGGGCGCGGTGCCCACCTGCACCAGCCCGTGGGTCTGGGCCAGGTGCTCGCCCAGCGAGACCGGTGCAGGCATCACGCCCATGCCGGTGGCGGCAAAGGTGCTCAAGAGGGCGCTGTCTTCGAACTCCCCGGCAATGTGCGGGCGGATGCGTTCGCGCTCCAGCCAGTGGTCGATGCGTGCGCGCATGGCGGCGTGGTCGGTGGGCAGCAGCACGGGCACCACGGCCAGGCTGTGCGGAAAGTTGTTGGCCGCCGCCTCGGCCCACAGCGGGGGCGCGTACCAGGCAATCGCGCTCGTGCCCAGCAGCTGGCTGGTGGTGCGCAGGGCGGGGTTGGGGGGCGCGGCGCGGTCGGCGAGCACGGCGTCGAGCTTGTGCAGCGCCAGCTCGCCTAAGAGGGGCTGGAACTCGCCCTCGTGGCACAGCAGGCGCAGGTGGGGCTCGTCCAGCACGGGCGTCAGCAGCCGGTGCACGGCCAGCTTGGCAATGCCGTCGGATATGCCCAGGTTCAGCCGCAGCGTTTGACCGCTGGCGGCCTCGCGCACGCGCACGGGCAGCAGCTCGCCCAGCGCAAAGATGTGGTCGGCCTCGTGCAGCGCAGCCACGCCCGCGTCGGTCAGCACCAGGTTGCGGCCCTCGGTGCGCAGCAGGCTCACGCCCAGCGACTTCTCCAGCTCGCGCACCTGGGCGCTGATGGTCTGCACGGCCATGTCCAGCCGCTCGGCGGCGCGGGCAATGCCGCCCTCCTTGGCCACCACCCAGAAGTAGAAAAGATGGCGGTAGTTGAAGCTCTGGCTCATGGGGTTTTCCGGGGGGAGAAGTCGAGGGAAGGGGTTTGGTTCGTAAAAACCGAACTAATACTACTGTGATCACAGGTTTTAAAGAAGTACCCCGACCCCTACAGTGCGGGGCTTGGGCGCCCGGCTGGTCTGGGCGTATGAGGGCATCTTTGGAGAAACTCGATGGAAACAATCGGAACGTGGTGGATGTGGGCGGGATTTGCCGTCTTCGTGGTCATCGCCATTGGCGTGGACCTGCTGGTCATGGAGCGCCAGGGCGCGCACAAGGTCACCATGGGCGAGGCCGCGCGCTGGAGCCTGTTGTGGTTCTCGCTGGCCTTTGTGTTCGTGGCCATTCTGTGGTGGTACCTGGACAGCAGCCAGGGCCGCGAGGTCGCCAACACGGTGTCCATGCAGTTCATCACCGGCTACCTGGTGGAGAAGAGCCTGTCGGTGGACAACATCTTCGTCTTCCTGATGCTGTTCAGCTACTTTGCCGTGCCACCGCAGTACCAGAAGCGCGCGCTCATCATCGGCATCATCGGCGCCATCGTGCTGCGCACGCTGCTGATCCTGGCAGGCGCCTGGCTGCTGGCCACCTTCCACTGGCTGCTGTATGTGTTCGGTGCGTTCCTGGTCGTCACGGGCGTGAAGATGTGGTTTGCCGCCGGGCAGGAGCCTGACATCGCCACCAACCCGGTGCTCAAGTTCCTGAAAAAGCGCATCCGCATCACCGACCAGTTCGATGGTGAAAAGCTCTCCACCATGATCAACGGCGTCAAGCACTACACGCCCTTGTTCGTGGTGCTGATCCTGATCGGCACGACCGACATCATCTTTGCGGTGGATAGCATCCCGGCCATCTTCGCCATCACCAGCGACCCGTTCATCGTGCTCACAGCCAACATCTTTGCCATCCTGGGCCTGCGTGCGCTGTACTTCCTGCTGGCTGACCTGGCCGACCGCTTCCACCTGCTGGCCTATGGTCTGGCGCTGGTCCTGGTCTTCATCGGCGGCAAGATGTTGCTCATCGACTTTGTGAAGATTCCGATTGGCTATGCGTTGCTGGTCACGGCCACGCTGATCGCCGGGTCGATCTTCCTGTCGCTGCGCAATTCGGGCGAGGCGGCCAAGGGCGCCCCACCCGCACTGCCCCCCAAGGCCTGATCGCTGCCGAACCGGGAGACCCGAGCCATGGATCTGATCGAATCGGTGATGCTGTGCATGTTGTTGGGCCTGGTGGGGGCCACCGCGATGGCCTACCGTGCGGAGAATGAGCCGCGCGACGTGCGCCTGCTGGTGGGCCTGACCACCTTGTGGGGCGCTGGCACCGCAGTAGCGTTCGTCGCATGATGCAGCCGCTGTGTCGCCTGCGCCGCTGGCTGCGGGCCCTGGAGCCCCGGGCCCGGCAGCTGCTGGACCGCAGCTGGCTGGCGCAGTTCCAGCCCTGGCTGGAGCAGCGCGCGCTGTTCCGCTTTCAGCGCCAGCCGCTGGCGCGCGGGGTGGCGGCGGGCATGTTCTGCGGCCTGATCCCCGGGCCGCTGCAGATCCCGGGCACGCTGCTGGTGTGCGCCTGGCTGCGCGGCAACGTGGTGGCCGGGGGCGTGGCCACCTTCTATACCAACCCGCTCACCACCGTGCCGCTGTATGTGATGGCCTTCTACCTCGGGGCGCTGGTGATGCCTGGCGCGCAGACCCTGCCCGCCTGGAGCAGCGTGGCGCCGGGTGGGGAGTTCACGGTGCAGGCACTGGGCACCTGGATGCAGGCGCTGGGCACGCCGCTTTTGATCGGCCTGCCCACGCTGGGCCTGCTGCTGGCGGTGCTGGGTTATGTGACGATGCAGCTGCTGTGGCTCGCGCCCGCCTTGCACCGCAAGCGAAGGCTGGCGCGCAGCCGCTGAGGGGGGTCAGTCGAGTTTTACGCCCACCTTGGTGATGACTCGCCCCCACTTCTCCCGTTCGGTGCGCGCAAAGCTGCCCATCTGGGCAGCGGTGCCGGGCATGGGCTCCACCCCTAGGGCCTGCAGGCGCGCCTTGGTGCGCGTGTCGGCCAGGGCCGTCTGCAGTGCCTTGCTGAAGCTGGCCACCACATCGGCCGGTGCGCCGGTGGGCACCACCAGGCCCTGCCATGCAAAGCCTTCAAACCCCTGCAGACCTTGTTCGGAAATCGTGGGCACATCGGGCATGGTCGCCACGCGCTGCGGGCTGGCCACACCAATGGCGCGCACCTTGTTGCCTGTGAGGAACGGGTACACCGTGGCGCTGTCGATCCACATCGCAGGCACCTGGCCGCCGATCACGTCCTGGATGGCTGGGGCTGCGCCGCGATAGGGCACATGCGTGAGCTTGAGACCGCTTTGCTCGCGGAACAGCTCGCCCACCAGGTGGTGCGGGCTGCCGGGGCCGGCCGATGCCCAGTTCACCCCATCGGGCATGCCCTTGGCCCAGGCCATGAACTCCTTGAGGTTCTTGGCGGGCACGCTGTTGGACACCACCAGGAACATCGGAAAGCGCACCAGCAGGCCCACGGGCTGGAAGTCCTTTTCGGCGTTGTAGCTGAGCTTGCTGAACAAGAACGGGTTGGCCGCCAGCGTGGCGAAGTCGGCCGAGAACATCAGGTTGCCGTAGTCCTTGTTGCGTGCGCTGTACTCGGCGGCAATGTTGGTGCCCGCGCCGGGCTTGTTGTTGACGATGATGGTGCGGCCCAGCGTGGCCGACATCGACTCGGCAATGGTGCGCGCCACGATGTCCGAGCCGCCGCCTGCGGCGTAGCCCACCACCCATTCGAGCGGCTTGGAATCCTGGGCGTGGGCCAGGGGCAGTGTGGTGGCCAGTGCCAGGCCCGCAAGGGTGGCGAGGAAATGTTTGCGCTGCATGGTGGTGATGTCTCCGTTTTGGTCAAGGTTCAAGGCGAGTCGGGCCCTGCACCGTCTGCGCGGTGCTGAAGCCGTGGGGATGAGAAGGGGCTGCGGCTAGGCCGCCACCGCGTGGGTGGGCACCACCGGCGTGATGGCTGGGATGGTGCGCCGGTCGGCCATCGGCACGGCACTGCCGCGCGCCAGTTGCAGCGCGTGCTGCAGCGTGGCCTGGTCGCCAATGTGGTTGGCCAGCAGCAGCACCAGGCGTGCGTTCATGGCGTGGCTCTCGGGCGTGGACAGGCCCTGGTGCGCCGCAATCAGCGCTTCATAAAAATCGTCGCAGGCCTGCAGGTTCGGTTGGGTGTTCAGCATGGGCATGTTCCTTGTCGTCTTCCTGGTCAGACTGCTGCGGCCGTGGCACGGGCCAGCGCGCTGCGCACCGCGGCTTCGGTGGGCGTGCGCCAGCGTGCGCACACATGCTGGTCGGGCCGCACCAGGTACACGGTGCGCGGTAGCGCGTCCAGCCGCTGGGCGGCCAGCGCCTGGTGGTCGAGCACGTCGATGCCGATCTGCAGCACCTTCACACCGAGCAGGCCATGGGCCCATGCAGGGGCGGGGCCAAACACCAGCAGCGTGAAGTCCGGCCCCAGCTCGCGCAGCAGCCAGGTGGGCTGGCCCTGCTTCGTCAACGGTGCATCCAGCAGCACGGCGCCGGGCACCTGTGTGCCCGCAAACGCATCGGTGTCGGGCGTGTTCAATGGCGATGCATGCAGCGTGGCCGGCACCGACAGGCGGCCGCTGTTGACGATGCGGCGCGCAAACGCGTGCTCACGCGCCAGGTGCAGGGCCGCGTCGCGGAACAGGCGGCTCACCTCGCTCTTGGGCGTGATGAAGTCGGTGGCGCGGGTGGAGTTGCACAGGTTCTCGTCCGCCGCGTATTCACGCTCGGGGCCATAGGTGCTCACCAGCGCGGGGCTGGCGCGGCCCTGGAGCACCCAATCGAGCTTCCAGGCCAGGTTCTCCGCGTCCTGCACGCCGCTGTTGGCGCCCCGTGCACCAAAGGGCGAAACGCCGTGGGCGCTGTCGCCCGCAAAGATGACGCGGCCGTGCACGAACTGGTCCATGCGCAGGCAGGCAAAGGTGTAGACGCTGGCCCAGTCCAGCTCAAACTGCGCCTCCGCGCCCAGCAACGCTTTCACGCGCGGGATGATGTTCTCGGGCTTCTTTTCTTCTTCGGGGTCGGCGTCCCAGCCCAGCTGGAAGTCGATGCGCCAGACGTTGTCGGGCTGGCGGTGCAGCAGCACGCTCTGGTTGGGATGAAAGGGTGGGTCGAACCAGAACCAGCGCTCGGTGGGGAAGTTCGCCTCATCCGCCAGCTTCACATCGGCGATCAAGAAGCGGTCCTGAAAAATGCGCCCCTTGCTCTCCAGCCCCAACATCTGCCGCGTGGGCGAGCGCGCGCCGTCGCAGGCCACCAGCCATTGCGCGTCGATCTGGTAAGCGCCCTCGGGCGTGTCGATGCTCAGCAGTGCGCCGTCTGCGCGGCTTTGCACGGCCGTCACCTTGTTGAGCCAGCGGATGTCGATGCCCGGCAGCTGCAGCGCACGCTCCACCAGGTAGGCCTCGGCGTAGTACTGCTGCAGGTTGATGAAGGCGGGGCGCTCGTGGCCTTCTTCGGGCAGCAGGTTGAATTCATAGAGCTGCTCGTCTTTGAGGAACACCTTGCCCAGGTTCCACGACACGCCCTTGTCCACCATGCGCTGGCCCACACCCAGGCGGTCCCAGATCTCCAGCGTGCGCTTGGCAAAGCAGATGGCGCGCGAGCCGATGGAGAGCTTGTGGTCGTTGTCCAGCACCACCACGCGCTGTCCGCGCTGGGCCAGGTCGATGGCGAGCGACAGGCCCACAGGGCCCGCGCCGATGATCACGATGGGGTGCTGCGCAGGCGTCGCGCGGTCCTGGTCGGGCGAGCGTACGTAACCAAAATCGAGGGCCTGCACTTCGGCGCCGCTGGCGTGGAAGGCCTCTTGGGGGATGTCTCTAGGGTTCATTTTTTGTCTCCTCCAACCTCAGCGGCCTAGCCTTCCAGAGCCTTCCACATTTGGATGTCGCGCTCGGCGGTCCAGATGCGCGGGTCGGGGTACTGCGTGGCCTCGTCGTACGCCCGGGTCACGTCAAACGGCATGCAGTGGTTGAAGATGACCCAGTGCCCGTACTTGGGTTGCAGTTGGGCAAACGTGGCCTCGTACACCTTGCGCAGGTCTTCGCCCTGGGCCGCACTGGCCTTCACGCTCTCGTACAGGTCGCTGATGAAGGCGCGCGTGCCCGCCAGGCCCGCCTGCACCTGCTCGGGCGTCTGCAGCGCGGCGCCACGGCCGGGCACCAGCTTTTCGGGCTTCAGAGCCGCGATGTTGTCCAGGGTCTGCGGCCAGTCCTGGAAATAAGCGTCGCCCGCATACGGCGTGGCGTCGAACTCCACCAGGTCGCCGCTGAACAGGATCTTTTCCTGCGGCAGCCAGGCGACCGTATCGCCCTTGGTGTGGCCCCGACCCAGTTGCAGGATCTGCACCTCCAGCTTGCCCAGCCACAGGGTCATCTTTTGGTTGAAGGTCATGGTCGGCCAGGTCAGGCCGTCCGGCACGCTCTCCACGTTCTGGAACAGGCGCGGAAAGCGGCCGATCTCGCTGTCCTTGTCGAACTGGCCGCGCTCCACGATCAGGTCGCGCGTGTCCTCGCTGGCAATGATGTGCTCAGCGCCGTAAGCGCTTGCGCCCAGCACGCGCACCGCGTGGTAGTGGGAGAGCAGGACGTACTTGATAGGCTTGTCCGTCACCTCGCGGATGCGGCGGATCACGTCCTGCGCCATCACCGGCGTGGCCTGGGTGTCGATGACCATCACCGCGTCGTCGCCAATGATGATGCCGGTGTTGGGGTCGCCCTCGGCCGTGTAGGCATAGGCGTGGTCGGAGAGCTTGTCGAAGCTCACCTTCTTCACTTCGAGGTCGGCGGCGGAGGCAAAGGTTTTGACGGTGCTCATGGTAGTGATTTGTTAATGGTGAATGCGTTTATCTAAACGGAATGCGTTGATGTTAGGCAAGAAATTCGTTCATGTCTAACGCATTTGTTTAGGTGTAAACCCGAGGTGCGAATGGATGCTGCGCTGCGTGGACAATCGCCCCATGCCCACCACGACCCCCGACCTGCCCCCCGCCGACGACGAAGACACGCCCCGCAGCCCGCGCGGCATTCAGAGCGTGGAGGTGGGCGGCCAGCTGCTGAAGGTGCTGGCGCGCACCGGCCGGCGCATGGCGCTCAAGGACCTGGCCCGCGCGGCGGACATGACGGCCGCCAAGGCGCATCCCTACCTGGTGAGCTTTGGCAAGCTGGGCCTGATCGAGCAGGACGCCGTGAGCGGCCACTACGGCCTGGGCCCCTTGGCCATGCAGCTGGGCCTGATCAGCCTGCAGCAGGTGGACCCGGTGCGCCTGGCCATTGCCGAGCTGCCCGCGCTGGCCCAGCGCATCGGCTACACCGTGTCGGCCTCGGTCTGGGGCGACAACGGCCCCACCATCATCCGGGTGGAAGAAGGCCCCACCGCCGTGTACGTGGCCATGCGCCACGGCACCACGGCCTCGGTGCGGCACACGGCCACGGGCAAGGTGTTTGCAGCCTTCGGCCCGCGCGAGCGCGCTGCCGCCGCGCTGGCGGCCGAAGGGTTTGCGGGTGCGCTGGATGAGCCCGCCTTTGCGGCCGAACTGGAGGCTGTGCGCCAGCACCAGATCAGCGAGGTAACGGACCAGCTCCTGCCCGGCATCAGCGCGCTGGCCACGCCGGTGTTCGATGGGTTTGGGCAGCTGGTGCTGTGCATCGCTGTGATTGGCCCCAGCGCCACGTTGCAGACTAGGCCCGCGAGCCCGGCAGCGCAGCACCTGCGGGAGGCGGCGCGGAGCTTGTCGCAGCGGCTGGGGGCGCCGGTAGCCCGCTGATGGATTGACTAGCTGCGCGCGTTGTCTAGCGCCTTAGCGCCTGGGAACCTTTGGCAAAACCGTCGCGCAGCCGGTTCTGGAAGTTCTATCAAGATGGTTGCGCTGCTATCCCAGCACACGATCTCAAAGCTCGCGCCACTGAGTTGGGGACGTACAGGCGGATTGGTCCAAAAAGATGCATTGCCATCTGCATACGGGGAAGCGTGGATGGGCGGTCGAGAGCTGCCCTTGGAGACTGCGCTGAAAACGGCCCAGATAAATTGAATGTCGTTGTAGCGAAGGGCTCGCTCTAGATCTGCACCAGATATCCAATGGTCCTCCGTGCGAAAGGCATCACCAGCCGTATGCTCGATATCGCTCACAAACCAGTCGAATTCGTTGGCGTTGAGCCCCAATGCATCCAGCACCCATCGCATATTGGTGTAGTAAGGAACCTGCGGGCAATCTTCCAGGATCAGGTTCATCGCTGGGTTGCCTTTCAGGTGCGCCCCAGCGCCTGGTCGACGTCCCACAGGATGTCATCCAGGTCTTCAATGCCTACCGACAGCCGCACCATGTCCGCGCTCACCCCCGCGCGGGCCAGCTCTTCTTCATTGAGCTGCCGGTGCGTGGTCGATGCAGGGTGAATTACCAGCGTCTTCGCGTCGCCGATGTTGGCGAGGTGGCTTAAAAACTCGCAGGCGTCGATGAACTTCTCACCCGCTGCTGCGCCTCCCTTCACGCCAAACGTGAGGATGCCCGAGGCGCCCGGTGTGCCGTCCACCGCGCGGAACTGCTTTTGCGCCAGGTCGTAGTACGGCGAGTCCGCCAGACCCGGATAGTTGACCCACGCCACCTGCGGGTGACTTTGCAGAAACTTCGCCACGGCCAGCGCATTGCGGCAGTGCTCGCGCATGCGCAGTTGCAGGGTTTCGGCGCCCTGCAACAGCAGCCACGCGTTCATGGGCGAGAGCACGCCGCCGATGGTACGGTTGACCTCCATGCGTGCCTTCATGGTGTAGCCGAAGTCGCCAAAGGTCTCGTAGAACTTCACGCCGTGGTAGGCGCGGCTGGGCTCCACCATCTCGGGGAACTTGCCGTTGTCCCACGGGAACTTGCCGCCTTCCACCACCACACCGCCCATGGTGGTGCCGTGGCCGCCGATGTACTTGGTGGCGCTGTGCACCACGATGTCGGCGCCGAGCTGCAAGGGGTTGCACAGGTAGGGGCTGGCCACCGTGTTGTCGATGACGAGCGGCACGCCGTGCGCATGCGCCACCTCGGCCACGGCCGCGATGTCGAGCACGTTGACCAGCGGGTTGCCGATGGTCTCGCCGTACACGGCGCGGGTGTTGGGGCGCATGGCGCGCACAAAGTTCTCGGGGTCGGCCGGGTCCACAAACGTGGTCTCGATGCCCAGACGGCTGAAGCCCACGCCCAGCTGCCCCACGGTGCCGCCGTAGAGCGTGCTGGCCGCCACGATGTGATCACCGGTTTTCAAAATGGCCAGCAGCGCCGCCATCTGCGCCGCCATGCCGCTGGCGCAGGCCAGCGCGGCGCGGCCGTTCTCCAGGCTGGCGATGCGCTCTTCAAAAACAGCCACCGTGGGGTTGCTGATGCGGCTGTAGACGTTGCCAAAGGTCTGCAGGTTGAACAGGCTGCTCGCGTGCTCGGCGTTGTCGAAAACGAAGCTGGTCGTCTGATGGATGGGCGTGGCGCGCGCGCCGGTCACCGGGTCGGGCTGGGCGCCGGCGTGGATGGCGCGGGTGCCAAAGCCAAAGTGGCGGTCGGCGCCGTTGGATGTGGGCTCTGTCATGGCGGTGGCGCAGCCCGCAGTGCTGCGCAGGGGGTTGTGTGAAGGAATTTGAATGAAATAGGCCGCAAGCGCTAGTGCGATATGCGCTGGCAGCTATCAATTTGCAAGTAAGGAAGCTGCCGCAGGCGCTTGGCGCTGATCACGCGCGTGTTCACGCCCATCCAGCCCAGGCCCCCAAACAGCCGTGCGTGTTCGATCTTCACGCAGCGGTTCTGGATGACTTGCAGCCCGGCCGCTTCAGCGCGGAGGCCTGCGGCCTCGTTGAACACGCCCAGCTGCAGCCACAGGCACTTTGCGCCGATGGCGACGGCCTCATCGGCCAGCGGCGGGATGTCCTCACTCTTGCGAAAGCAGTCCACCATGTCGATCTTCTGGCCCTGCGCTGCCAGCGCGGCAGCCGCCTCGGTCACGCTGGCGTAGGCCGTCTCGCCCAGGATCTGCCCGCCCTCACGCGCTACCAGCGGGTTGACCGGCACGATGCGATAGCCATGCGCCTGCATGTACTTGGCCGCAAAGTAGCTGGGACGGTGCCACTGCGGCGAGAGCCCCACCACCGCGATGGTGCGGCAGGCGGTGAGCAGGTGGCGCAGGGTGCTGATGGTGTCGGGGGTGTGGAGCATGGGGACCAGTGTAAGCATGGGCCAGAATGGTGGGCGTAAGCTCGCGAATGAATTCATGAACAACATAGAACTGCAATTTCTCAACTATCTGGAGCAGATACTCTGGCCTGATGGAGGCAGTGTCGAATGAAACTCAAAACAGTGACCCTGCGGGGCTACAAATCCATCGCCAAGGTGGAAGCCTTTGAACTGCGCAACCTGAACGTGCTGATTGGTGCCAATGGAGCGGGCAAAAGCAATTTCATCGGCATCTTTAAGCTGCTGGCGGCGTTGGCCGATGGCAATTTACAGACTTTTGTCCAGAAGCAGGGCGGGCCGGATGCTTTGCTGCATGGCAGTCGCAAGCGCACCCAGCAGATCGACGCGGAAATCTACTTTGAGCCGCAGTACCAGGGCATCAGCAACGGCTATCGCATCAGCCTTACACCCACAGCGGATAACCGCCTCATTTTTGGCCGCGAAGAGACGTGGATTGATGGCCATTACACGGCTAAGGCCATTTCACTAGGCAAAGCGCACGATGAGGCCAAACTGCTCGATGACCAACAAGCAGTGAGTAAATATGTACGGCCAGCTTTGCAAAGTTGGCGGCAATATCACTTTCACGACACCGGGGACTCGGCGGCTGTGAAGCGTCCGCATGGCAGCAATGACAATCTGAGGTTGAAGCCCGCAGCGGATAACCTAGCGGCCTATCTGGCCAAACTCAAAAAAATTTATCCTGACGCCTATCAGCGAGTTGTGGACACTATCAAGCTTGCTGCTCCATTCTTTGGTGGCTTTGTTATCCGCGATCCATTGCCCGAGAGCATTGAGCTGGAGTGGTTTGAGCAGACAGATCCGGATACGCCCTACAAAGCGCATGTGCTTTCGGATGGCACCTTGCGCTTCATTTGTCTCACCACGCTGCTGATGCAGCCTACTCATCTGTTGCCTGACACGGTACTGATTGATGAGCCGGAGCTGGGTTTGCACCCCTATGCCATTAACTTGCTCGCGGACATGCTCAAGCAGGTGGCCGAAACCAAGCAGGTGATTGTTTCAACCCAGTCGGTGGAATTACTCAACGCTTTTGAGCCGCAAGATGTGGTTGTTGTGGAACGCGAAAGCGGCGCCACGATGCTCAAGCGGCTTGATCAGGAGGAGTTGAAAGACTGGCTGGAGGACTACAACCTTGGGGATCTTTGGAAACGGAATGTACTGGGCGGGAGGCCGACTCGATGAGGCGTGTTTGTATCGTCTGCGAAGGTCAGACCGAGGAGACGTTCGTGCGGGATGTGTTGGCTCCAGCCTTCTACGATTTGGGGCTGAATCTGATTCCTGAGATGGTTGGGACGTCTCCAGGTCACAAGGGCGGCGCTCTGAAGTACGACAGGGTCAAGCGTCATTTGCGCAACACGCTTAGGCAGAACAGTGCGCCGGTGGTTACCACGCTTTTTGATCTGTACCGCCTAGATAATGGATTCCCCGGTTTTGATGTTTCACGAGCAATGCCCAATTTGACTCAGAGGTTGGATGCGATAAATCGAGCGTTGCACGCAGATGTGGTAGCTGAAGCTGGTTGCCAGCCTGGGCGTTTCATTCCTTATGTTCAGCCGTACGAGTTTGAAGCCTTGCTCTTCAGCGATGTGGCAACCTTGGTACGCGTGGAGCCGGGTTGGCGGGCAGCAAGCGATGCGCTGGCGAAAGCACGCGCAGCAGCTGAATCGCCCGAGCACATCAACGAGCGACCAGAAACCAAACCGGCAGCACATCTAGAGCGTGAACTGAGAAACCCCAGTTATCACAAGCGAAGGCACGGTCCTATCGCGGCCCAAAAGATCGGGTTAACCACGATCGAAGCTGAATGCGCCTTCTTTTCCGCATGGCTTGCGCAAATCAGAAGCTTGGCGCATTCGTGACAAGTCATCGTGACGTTCTTAGGCAGGCGACTTGTACTTGATGCTGCACCCGTACGGCGCAGTCGTCGCCGCCGAGATCGGCTTGCCCGCCAGCGCTTCGCCCAGCCCCACCTTCACGTAGTTGGTGGCCTTCTCGATGTCGGCCGGGCGGGCCGAGGGAATGCTGTCGATGCCGCCCGCGTAGATCAGCTGGCCCTGCGGGTTGACGATGTACAGGTGCGGCGTGGTGCGTGCGCCGTAGCTCCTGCCCACGGTGCCTTCCTCGTCCATCAGCACGGCGGTGGGGGCGGCCTTGCGCTCCTGCTTCCAGGCCATCAGCTTGGCGGGCTCCAGGTAGTCGCTGCTGGCTCTTTCGGTGGAGTTGATGGACAGCCACACCACGCCTTGGCTGGTGGCGTCTTTCTGTGTGGCGGGCATGTTGCCGCTGTCGTAGTGTTTGCGCACGAAGGGGCAGCCGGGGTTGGTCCACTCCAGCACCACATGCTTGCCCTTGAAGTCCGACAGGCGCACGGTTTTTCCGTTGGTGTCCTTGAGCATGAAGTCGGGCGCGGGCTGGCCCACGGTGGCGGCGGCCTGTGCGCCCAGGGCAACCAGGGCGGCGGTGGCAATCAACGTACGGCGAAGCAGCTTCATGGCGGGGTCTCCTGAAGGGTTGGCGGGTGGTCGAAAGCAGGGAGGGCTACAGCTGGGCGATGGTGGCGCGCACCTCGTCCACGCTGAGCACCTCGGTCAGCACCACCGGCGGCTTGCCGGGGCGGTAGAACACGTACACCGGCACGCCGCTGCGGCCCAGCGACGCCAGGGCGGCGGTGATGGCAGGGTCGCGGCGCGTCCAGTCGGCGCGCAGCAGAGCCACGTTCTTGGTTTGCAGGTCGGCGACCACGTTGGCATCCGCCAACGTGGTCTTCTTGTTGTATTGGCAGGTCACGCACCAGGCGGCGGTGAAGTCCACAAACACGGGGCGGCCACCGGCCACGATCTGCTCGGCCGCGCCGGGTGCCCAGGGCTGCCAGCCGGTGGCGGAGACTTGCGGGGACGACGTGGCCGCCTGCGCGGCAGGCATGTTGGTGACGTGCGGCGCAAAGGCCCAGACCAGCAAGGCCATGGCCGCGATGGACACCGTGGCCATCCACACCCGCGCCCGCCCGGCCAGCGACAGGGCCCACACCACCAGCGACAGGCCCACCAGCAGGATCAGCAGCGCCCCCGCGCCGTCGATGCCGCTTTGCTGGCCCAGCACCCACACCAGCCAGACCACGGTGGCCAGCATGGGGAAGGCCATGAGCTTGCGGAAGGTGTCCATCCACGCGCCGGGGCGCGGCAGGGCGCGCGCCACGGCGGGCACAAAGCTGGCCGCCAGGTACGGCAGCGCCAGCCCCAGCCCCAGCGCCGCAAACACGGCCAGCGCCTGGGGCGCAGGCAGCGTGGCGGTGAGGCCCAGGGATGCGCCCATGAACGGCGCCGTGCACGGTGAGGCCACGGCCACGGCCAGCACGCCAGTGAGAAAACTGTCGGCCACCGGGTGGCGTGCCTGCAGGCTGGCCACCGAGGACGGCAGGAAATGCCCGAACTCGAACACGCCCGCCAGGTTCAGCGCGATCAGCGTGAACAGCGCCGCCAGCGATGCCACCACGGCGGGCGACTGCAGCTGAAAGCCCCAACCCACCGCCTCACCCGCCGCGCGCAGGCCCAGCATGAGCGCGCCCAGGGCGATGAACGACAGCACCACGCCCGCTGTGTAGGCGATGCCGCTGATGCGGTGCGCGCGCCGGTCTTGCGCATGCTGTGTGAAGCCCACCACCTTGATCGCCAGCACCGGGAACACGCAGGGCATGAGGTTGAGGATGAGGCCCCCGAGCAAGGCGCCGAGCAGCGCGGCCGTGAGGGTGAGGGACGATGCGCCGGAGGCTGCGGCAGGCGTTGCCGAGCCGCCAGCCTGCGCCGCATTGGCTTTGAGCGCGGCCTCCAGCGCGGGCGACACGCTGGCCACCGATGCGCCCTGCGGCCAGGTGCCCAGCACCTTCAGTTCGGCGCGGTAGCCGGTGCGGGTGTCGGGGCCGGTGCCATGGCCCGGGGCCGCCTGCTCGGCCAGCACCACGGGCATCAGGCTGGGGCTGGCGCTGCGCTGGGCCGACAGGGGAATTTGCGCGGTCCAGACGCTGCCGTTCCAGCTCTGCTTCCAGCTCGCCGCGTTGTCGATGACCTCGGCGGTTTCGGGGAACAGGTCCAGTGTCTTGCCACGCAGCGCCACGGGCAGGCCCTGCACGCTGACGTTCAGCAGGTTGCCGTCCGCGATCTGCGCCTGGCTGTCGGGCACGATGCCGCTGGTGCCTGCCACCACGGCGCGGGGATGGGCCTTGGCGGCCGCCTCAAAGGCAGCACTGCTCAGTGCCGTGGTGCTCTGGATGGGCAGCTGCAGCGTGAATTCACCTTCTTCGGGAATGCACTCCTTGCGGCACACCAGCCACGAGGCGCGCAGCTTGATGGTCGCGTCCTTGGCCAGCGGGCCGGGGGCATAGGTGCTGGCCACGGTGACGGGCACGGGCAGCAGCACCGTGCCTTCGTAGCCATAGTTGGCCAACGTGCCGATGGGGATCTTCTTGGGCAGGGGCCAGGCAATCTCGCCCGCGTCCAGACCGGCGGGCAGCGTCCAGGCCAGGTCGGTGGGCAGGCCGGAGTCGCCAGGGTTCTTCCAGTAGGTGTGCCACTCGGGCTGGTGGGTGATTTGCAGGCCCAGCCACAGCGGCTGGCCGGGCGCCACGCCCTGGGGCGCATGGGCCAGCAGCTCGGCACGCACATAGGGCGTGGTGACCACGCTGGTGCCCTGTCCGCTGGTTTTGGTGCCCAATTGGGCGCTAGCGCTAGTCCATAAAGCGCTGGCAGCTATAAAAAAGAGAGTGGCTGCAAGGCGGTGGAACAGGCGTGAAGGCATGGTGCAGTGTGGGAGCGGGCGGGGCGGGATTGGTTCCGGCGCAGTCGCCGTTTCGATTCTCGATCCACCATTGTGCTTGGAGCCGTCCATGTCCGTGAAAACGGGCGCGGCCAGTACCAGGGGCCCCCGCGCAAGGGCCGCCCCGCCGCGAAAGCGGCGTATCCAGCCTTTTGCGCTGGGGGCGTCCCCCTCCCGCGTAGCGAGAGAGGGGGGAAGGCGCCGTAGGCGACTCAGGGGGTGTTGCTCACTGTGTCGCCAGGCTCAAATCCGCACGCGGGGTCCACTTTTCGGGCTGCTTGCCCGATTTGGGCGCGGCCACGAACAGCCGTTCTACCGGCAGCTTTTGCGCCACCAGGTACGCGCGGATCGCCTGGCCGCGCTGCGTGGCCAGTTCGGCGGCCATGGCCTCGGTGGCGGGCTGGTTGGCCAGCAGCAGGGCTTCCATCTCGGGCACCGTGAGCTCCTTGGTCAGGCCGACCAGGTTGCGCGGCTTGGGGATGTCGGCGCGGCGGTACACCTCCTTGAGCAGGGCGGGGTATTCGGCGGCCGATACGGGGGCGGTATCGCCCGGATTGGCGCGGCGTTTTTCGGCCAGCACCCGTTGTTGCAGGCTCTCGCGCCGCAGGCCTTCGCGCTCGTCCTGCAGGCTGGCCGTGCCGGTCACAGTGATCTTGAGCGCGGGGCGGTCGGCCAGGGCCTTGGCCACCTTGTCCAGGTTCTGCTGCGCCTCGGGTGTGAGGGTGGCGCTGCCAGGGGCAAAGGGCACGTGGCTCATCTCGTCGCCACCGCCGAAGGCGCTGGCCAGCAGGCTGAAGGGCGAGGTCAGCGCCTTGCCGATGAGGTTGACGATGATCTTGAAGATCACCGGGCCAATGCGGAACTGCGGGTCGTTGAGCGAGCCGCTGATGGGCAGGTCCAGGTCGATCACGCCCTGGCGGTCAGCCAGCAGGGCCACGGCCAGCTTCACGGGCAGGCTGTTGGGCGCGCCCTCCACGGGCTCGCCAAAGGTCAGCTGGTTGAGCACCAGCCGGTTGCTGGCGGTGAGCTGGCCGTTCGGCAGCACCTTGTAGTTCACGTCCACGCTGAGTTTGCCGCGCTCGATGCCATGGCCCGCGTATTTGACGGAATAGGGCGTGAGCGGGGGCAGCTCCAGGTCGCGCACCTTGCCCACGATGTCGAGGGCCAGCGGTTTGGCCAGCGGGTTGAGTTTGCCGGTCACTTCGAGCGACGCCGAGCCCTCGGCGCGGCCGCGCAGCTCCAGGTCGGCCAGCACGGGCTCGCCGCCCGAGGCTTCGGACGAGAACGCGCTGAGCTTGCCAGTCAGCTCCGACAGGTCGGCCGAGTAGTTGGGCTTGATGAAAAAGTCCGAAAACAGCACCTTGCCGTTGACCAGGCTCACGGGGCCAAAGACCACCACAGGGGCCAGCGGGTCGGCCTGGGCCACAGCCGCAGGGGCAGGGGCAGGGGCAGGGGCAGGGGCGGTGGGAGTTGCCGATGCGGCTGAGGCGGGGGCTGATGCCGTGGGGGCGGCCGTGCTGGCCGCAGCGCTGGCCGCATTGGCCGCTCGTGCCTCGGCCGGGGTCTTGGCAATGTCGCTCAGGTTGATGCGGCCGGCCTCGTTGATGGTGACCCGGGCAAAAAAGTCCACCAGGCTGGTTTCTTTGACCTCCACGCGCGGCGCGGTGCCGGGGGCGGTGGCCACGGCCAGGCCGCGCAGGTTCAAGCTCTTCCAGGCCAGCAGTTCCTCACCCACCTGGGCCTCGGTCTTGGGGGTGAAGGCGGCGGTGCTGTTGGCCTGCAGGTCTTCCACCACGGCATCACCGCTCAGACGCAGGCTGACTCCTTTGTCGGTCTGCGCCAGGGCCACTTGGCCCCGGTAGCCCACATCGGCGCGCAGCAGTTCTACCGACAGCTGGCTGGCCAGGTAGCCGTCGAGTGCGTGCAGCGGCAGGCGGGTGGCGTCGAGCTTGCCCTGGGTGGTCAGCGGCTGCAGGGCCAGCGTGCCCTGGTAGTCGAGCTTGCCCGGCGCGGCCTTGCTGCCCTTGCCCGGTGCGGCGGCGCGGGCGGTGAGCGTGAAGGCTTCGGGCTTGCTGCCGTCGCTGGCCAGGTTGCGGGCGGTGATGCCCAGGGCCGTCACGTCCAGCGCCACGGGGCGCGGCTGGGCGTCGTCGGCCAGCGAGACGGTGCCGCCCTGCAGCGAGAAATCGGCCACGCGCAGCTTCCAGGGTGTGCTGGTGCTGGCGGGTGCTGCGTCAGCCGTTGCCGCCGGGGCCGTGGTGCTGCCTGGCGCTGCCTTCAGCCAGCGCTCGAACATCCAGCGCCCGTCCGCGCCCCGTTCCACCGCCAGTTGCGGCTGGCTGATGGCCAGGCGCTCCAGCGTGGCAGTGCGCGCATCCAGGGGCACCTCGGCGCCCGCTATGTCGAGCTTGCCCAGGCTGGCCAAGGTAGTCTTGCCCTGCTTGACGGCCAGTTGCTCCAGCGCCAGGGGGCCTGCCTTGAGGGTGACGCCGGTGGCGCCCGCCTGCGCGGCCTGTGGCGTGGGCGCTTGCCACGCCACACCCACATCGCCGCTGAGCTGGCCGGTCACCGTGGGCTCGAGCGTCTGGGCCAGGTAGGGTGCCGCCAGTTGCAGGGCCAGGGCGTTCAGGGTGGCGTTGACCTGGGCCTTCTGGTCCGTGGCTTCACCGGTGAAGCTGAGTGTGCTGCCCTGCAGGTTGAGCCCGCCTTTGAAGGTAAAGGGTTTGGCGAAGGGGACGGCGACGTCGGCCGCATCCAGTGTGACCTCTGTGGCCTGCAGGGCCGCTGCGGGGCGCGTGGTCTGGTCGGCCCAGCGCAGGGTGCCGCCGCGCACTGCGGCGGTGGCGACTTCTACTACCCAGGCGGGTGCGGCCTTGGCCTTGGCTTTGCTGGAGGAAGCGGGCGAGGCAGAGGCCGATGCTGAGCTGGCGCTGGCCAGTGGCGAAGACGCCGGTTCAGCAGATGCAGGTGCCGCAGGTGCGGGGGTCTTGCCCTTGACCGCCGATGGCGGCGGTGCAGGCGGTGCCAGTTGCGCCAGGTTGATCTGGCCTGCTGCATCGCGCGTGGCGGTGACCACGGGCGCGGTCAGCTCCACATGCTGCAGTCGCACCACCTGGTCCAGCGGGCGCACATCGGCCATGTCGACTTTCAGGCGCTCATAGCTCAGAAGGTCGGCGCCCTGGCGGTCTGCGATGCGTACGCCGCTGGCTTGCACGGTGCCGGTCAGCTTCACGGCCATGCGCGGGTGCTGCTCAAAGGCCACCTTCACATCCGCATCCAGCGTGGCGCCCTGCACCTTGACGGGCAGGTTGGCTGGCAAATAGCCCAAGTAGGGCGCGAGGTCCAGCCCGTCCAGCCGAATCTGCGCGTCAGCCTGGCCGGTCTGCGCAAACGGCGTGCCCTGGGCGGACGAGTCAAACCGGCTGCCATTGAGCGTGAACGCAAGGTGGGGCTCGACCTTCACCTCGCGTTGCGACGGCAAGGTGCTGATGAAAGGCACCTTGAGGGCCAGGTCGCGCACCTCGTGGGTTTTATCCACGGCGGTGTCCGAGAAGTCGATGCTGCCACCCGTCAGTGCCAGGTTGTACAGCGCCACCCGTGCGGGGCCTTTGTCGGGCTCGGGTTCGGTGGTGGGCGCGGTGACCTTGGCGATGATGTCGTCCACGTCATAGCGGCCGTCGCCCAGGTGGGTGATGCGCAGCACCGGGTTTTCGATGGTGAAGGCGTCCACCACGGGCGCCAGGCGCAGCAGCGACTGCAACTCGCCATCGGCATAGACGCGGCCAATGGTCAGCTGTGGGGGTGCGCCGTTGGCACCCGCCACGGCCACGTCGCGCAGCGCGAATTCCAGGCTCCAGGGCTCAAAGTCGATGCCCCCCACGGTGACGGTGCGGCCCAGTTGTTCGGACGCAATGCGCTCCAGCGGCCCCTTGACCAGCGGCGGAATGGCCTGCCAGGTGACCAGCCACAGGACGATCAAACCCGCCAGCGCGCGGACGGCGGGGCGGAACCAGCGGTGCTGGCGCAGGGAGGCAAACGAGACGGAGCGCAGGGAGATCGGCATGGCGGCAGGCAAAAGTGAGCGCCGCAGCCCCAGGACGCCGGGTGCAAGAAGTCCAAAAAAGGCCGCGCGCGCGGGCCGCTATTGTCCCCGTTGTGGGTCTGGCGGGGTAAGCCATTGCAACCGGGGGCTGCGGCGGCTCAAGATTGTTGACATTTGAGGGGCGCGCTCGTCGCTGCGCTCACGGAGCAAAGCCCAGTACCACCCGTCGAGTCGTTGCGCTCTTTTTCTCGATTTTGGTCACCACGATGGCGCCGATCTCCGACGTGTTGGCCACATGCGTGCCGCCACAGGGCTGCAGGTCGATCAGCGGCGCGTTGTCTTCGCCACCGATGCGGATGGTGCGGATGCGCCCGGTGCCGCGCGGGGGCTGCACGCTCATGCTTTTGACCAGCGCGGGGTTGGCGTCCAGTTCTTCGTCGCTGATCGAGGCCACGGTGAGCGGGTGCGCAGCGGCCACCAGGGTGGCGATGGCGGCGGTCAGCTGCTCCTTGTCCAGCGGGTCGGTCATCGCAAAGTCCAGCCGCGCGTAGTCGGGCGTGATCGAGCAGCCGTTGACCAGCTGCGGCACCACATGGCACAGCAGGTGGCTGGTGGTGTGCAGGCGCATCATGCGGTGGCGGCGCTCCCAGTCGATGCGGGCGGTGACAGTCGTACCGGGCGTGAGCTGCGCCACGCGGTCTTCTTGCCCGGGGGCAGGGGCGTGGACGATGTCGCTGGTGGGGTTGCCATCGGCATCTTTGCCCTTGCGGGTGTCGGCAATGGTGATCTGCGTGCCGTCTGCCAGCACCAGCACGCCGCTGTCACCGGCCTGGCCGCCGCCCAGAGGGTAGAACACGGTCTGGTCCAGCACGATGCCAGCATCGGTGACGGCGGTGATGTGGGCGCTGCATTCGCGCAGGTAGGCGTCTTGGCGGAAGAGGTCTTGGGTCATGGTGGCATGTTAGCGGCGGCGCTGGCCGTTTCCCAGGCATCAACAGCGCCGCTACCATGCACACATGACTTCTGCCGCATTGACTCCCTTGCCCTCCCGCTTCTGGGCCGACTTGTCCACCCGTGATTTCGCGGCGCTAAAGGCTAGCGGGCAGGCTGAACAGGTGGTGGCCGTGCTGCCGGTGGCGGCTGTCGAGCAGCATGGGCCACACCTGCCGCTGTCGGTGGATGCGACGCTGCTGCAGGGCGTGATCGATGCCGCGCTGCCGCAGCTGCCCGCCGAGTTGCCCGTGCTGTTCTTGCCGCCACAGAACGTGGGCCTGAGCCCGGAGCACATTCGCTTTCCCGGCACGCTCACCTTGTCGCCCGCTACGGTGATTGCGCTGTGGACCGAGATCGGTGAATGCGTGGCGCGCGCGGGCATCCAGAAACTGCTGCTGTTCAACGGCCACGGCGGCCAGGTGAGCGTGATGGACATCGTGGCGCGCGAGCTGCGCACGCGATGCGATCTCATCGTCTACAGCGCCAGCTGGTTCAGCCTGCCGCTGCCAGACGCGGTAGCGGGCCAGTTCAGCGCCCAGGAGCACCGCTTTGGCATCCACGCAGGCGAGATCGAGACATCGATGATGCTGCACCTGGCGCCCGCCACGGTGCGCATGGAACAGGCGCAGAACTTCCGCTCCACTTCACAAGACCGGTCGGAGCGCTACGCCATCCTGGGCAACGGCAAAAGCGCCAAGCTGGGCTGGCAGATGCAGGACTACCACCCGGCGGGTGCCGTGGGTGACGCGGCCGCAGCCACGGCCGACAAGGGGCAAGCGGTGGTAGACGCTGCAGCGCAGCAACTGGTGGCGCTGCTGCAGGAGCTGCAGGCGCTGCCGCTATCTACCCTGGCGAGCGGGCCTGACCTGGGTTGAATCGATTTGCTATCTTATTGATAGCTACTGGCGCATGATCCACTAACGCAAGCAGCCTGAAAGGCTCAAAAAGCCGAAATCTCGGTGCTCAGGCGTGCGTGACCCACTGCGCATGCTCCAGCTCATTCAGGTGCGGCAGCGTGTTGAAGGTCTGCAGCATCAATCGCTTGGGCGAGATGGAGAACTCCGTCACCGCGCTGTTGCGGATGCGCATGTTCAGCGCAATGGTGACCTCGGGCGCCGTGCCCAGCACCTCGCCCACGGCCGTGGAGATGGGGCCGCCGCTGCTCACCAGCAGCACGTTCTGGCCTGCGTGGTGGTGGCGCACATGGTCGAGTGCGCTGCGCACGCCGGCCGAAAATTCGTTCCAGCTGGGCATGCCCTGGGGGCTGATGACACCCGCCATCCACTGCGCCAGTGCGTCGCACAGGATGCGGAAGTGCGCGCGATAACGCTCGGGCGTGTCGGCCGGGCCCAATGGTTGGGGGTGGATGGCGGCGATGAGTGCGTGGCTGTCGTATTCGTTGAGGCCTAGCAACTGCAGCGCATTGGGCGTGGTCTGCAGGCCCTCGGCAATGCCTTCCAGCGTCTGTGTGTGGCGGCGCAGCGTGCCGGTGATGACGGCGTCAAACCCCAGGCCGCGTGCGCGCCAGTGTTCGCCCAGTCGCACCGCCTGCTGGCGGCCCAGCGCGCTGAGCTGGTCGTAGTCTTCCGCGCCAAACGAGGCCTGGCCGTGGCGCACAAGGTAGAGGGTTCCCATGCGGCGGATTGTGATCAGAACCAGCTGCAGGCGTTTGTCGCAAAAGCGACCGATGCTATTAAATGTGTAGCTTTTTCGGTTGAATCCGCGAGGGCTTCAGTCCGCCAGAACGTTGCCGAACATGGGCGCATCCACGTTGCCGCCCGTCAACGCCAGGCCCACTTGCAAACCCTGTAGCTGGTCGCGTTCCTGCAGCGCTGCCGCCAGTGCCGCCGCACCTGCGCCTTCGGCCACGTTGTGCGTGTCGGTGAACAAGGCGCGCATGGCAGCGGCCACTTCGGCGTCGCTCACCTGCACGATGTGGTCGATGTGGGGCGCCATCACGGCCAGGGCCTCGGCGTCGGCCACGCGGCAGGCCATGCCGTCGGCGAGCTGGGTGGTGACGGGTGCCTCGACTACGCGGCCGGCGGCCAGCGAATCGGCGTAGGTGGTGGCATGGCTGCTGACCACGCCGACCACGCGCACGGGGTGCTGCAGCGCAAGCTTGGCTGCGATGGCCGAGCACGCGCCCGAGCCCTGGCCGATGGGCACGTACACCACATCGAGCTGCGGCACGGCGCGCAAGAACTCCCACCAGTAGGTGCTGACACCGCGCAGCAGGTCGGGGTGGAAGCTGGGAACCATGTGGGCGCCGCGCTGGGCCGCGAGCTGGATAGCGTGTTCGCGCGCTTCCTGAAAGTCGTCGCCGTGTTCGATGAGCGTGACGCCCAGGGCGCGCATGGCAGCGTTCTTCTCCACCGAGTTGCCACGCGGCACGACGATGGTGCAGGCCACGCCGTGGCGGCGCGCGGCCCAGCCCATGCTTTGGCCGTGGTTGCCGCGCGTGGCGCTGATGACCTCTTGGGGCAGCGCGCCGCGCTGGGCGAGCTGGTCGAAGTAAGTGAGGCCACCGCGGATCTTGAACGCTCCCACGGGCGTGTGGTTCTCGTGCTTGAGCCAGCAGTCGGTGCCCAGGCGCTGGCTGAGCAGGCCCCAGCGGTACTGGGGCGTGGCGGCGAAGTCGCGGTACACCACCTCGGCAGCGGCTTCGATGTCGGCCAGGGTGGGCAGCAGGGCGGTGGGGTCGAGGCGGGTGTTCATGCGGCGGCTTTCTTTTCGGTAGAGGACCACAGGGTGACGGGGCCCAGCGGCGTGGAGAGGTGTGCCGTGAGGCCAGGCGCGTTGCCTGCGGCGACGGCGACCTGGGGGCCGACACCGATGGCGTCACATGCCGCCTGCAGCGTGGAGACCTGCGGGTGCTGCAGTGCGAGTTGTTCCAGCTGCACGCCGCTCGCGGGCAGGCTGTCGCAGGGGTGCACGGCGCCCCACTGGATGAGGGTGGGCAGGCATCCGTCCATCAGGCGCAGGCCGTCGTCCCGCACGGTGATCTGCCACTGCAGCAGGCCATGGGGCGTGGGGCGGCTGGCGGTGATGACGGCGCCGCGATCCATGTCCAGCGCCGACAACGCGGTGCACGTGGCCGCCACGTCGGGCACGCTCGCCACCCAGTGGATGAGCTGGGGGCCGTGTTGCGCCACCTGGGCCTGCAGATTGGCGTCATCCATGTCAAACCAGCGTCTTGCGCTAGTGGATATTGCCTTGGGTGCTCCTGGGTTGATAGCAATGATCTCCAGGTAGGCGCGTGGATGCGCCGGGCTGGAGACGTTGAAGATGCGGTTGTGGGTGCCCATCAGCGGGTGTTCGCCGCCCGCCGTGGGGGTGATGCCCAGCGTGCGTTCGCACCAGGCCACACCACTGGCCAGGTCGGCCGCCAGCACGACAAGGTGGTCCACGCAGGGGGGTTGCTGGGTGGAGGTGGCGGTCACAGCAGCACCTCACCGGACATGCAGGTGACCGAGCTGCCGCCGACCCAGATGGTGTCGCCGTCCTGCTGCACGTACACCCGCCCTGCGCGGCCCAGGCAGGTGCCCTGGGCGGCCACATACTGCGTGGGGGCCAGCCCGGCGCCGATGAGCCACTGGGCCAGCGCGGCGTTGAGGCTGCCAGTCACGGGGTCTTCGGCCAGGCCGTTGTTGCCGGGGAAGAAGGCGCGCACTTCAAAGGCGATGCCTTCGGCGTCGGTGCTGCCGATGACGCCGACTTTTCCACGCGGGCCCACGACGCCCACGTCCAGCTGGCCCAGGATGCTGGCGTCGGGCTTCAGCGCCAGCACCTGCTCGCTGCTGCGCAGCATCACCCCGCGCCAGTTGGGGCCGTTGTCGCACCAGGCGTGGTGCAGGATGTCGCTGCGTGCCACGCCCAGGCCCCGGGCAATCAGCGCCACGTCCTCTTCGGCCAGCGGGCCGCTCTTGATGAGGGGCGGCGCAGCGAAGGCCAGGCGCTCGCCATCCTGGCGCAGCGTGACCAGGCCCACGCCACATTCCTGCACCACCTGGCCCGCGACCTGGGGCTGCCCACCAGCCTTCAGCCAGGCATGGCAGCTGCCCAGTGTGGGGTGGCCTGCAAAAGGCAGCTCGCGTCCTGGGCAGAAGATGCGTACGCGGTAGTCGGCTCCGGCGGCACGGCCTTCCGGGGTGGGGGGCAGCAGGAAGGTGGCTTCGGACAGGTTGGTCCAGTTGGTGAAGTCCTGCATGGCTTCGGTGCTGAGGCTGGAGCCGTCCAGCACCACGGCCAGGGGGTTGCCACGGTAGGGCGTGGCGGTGAATACGTCGACTTGCTGGAAGGGGCGTTGGTGCATGGGGCAGGTCCTTGAGAGCAAAAAACAGTGAAGCGGGGTAGGCCGGGCACGCCGGGGGCTCACCGGGGTGGGGCCCGGTGTGCAAACAGTTGGTTGGGGCTCGGCGCCCTGGTGCGGCCGAGGGGGCAATCAGCCGCTGGGGCGTAGGGCGGTGCGGTACGGGGTCATAGCAGCACCGTGCCTTCAATGCAGGTGACGGCGCGACCGCCCACCCATAGCTGGTGGTCATCGTCCTGGCGGATGTGCACGCGGCCCGCGCGGCCCAGGCATTCGCCCTGGGCCACCAGGTAGCTGCGGGGGGCGAGGCCGTCGGCAATCAGCCATTCGGCCAGGCTGGCGTTAAGGGTGCCCGTGACCGGGTCTTCAGGGTTACCCATGGGCGCGGCAAACGCGCGCACCACCACGCCGGGCTGGGCGGTGTTGCTGGCGGCAGGGCCCACATGGATCACGCCCACGTCCTGGCCCAGGTCCTTCAGGCGGGCGTGGTCGGGGTGCAGGCCCAGCACTGTGTCGGCGCTGTCGAGCAGCAGGCCCAGCCACACGGGGCCGTTATCCAGCATCTGCGCGCCCAGAATCTGCTGCGGGCGCAGGCCCAGGGCGCTCGCGATCAGTGGCACCAGCGCGGGGCTGGGGGCGCTGCGCTTGAGCGGGGGCGCGGCAAACGCCAGGGTGTCGCCGCTCAGGGCAATGCGCACCAGGCCCAGCGCACATTCCTGGATCACCATGCCGTCTTGTTGCGGGCGGTGGCCCGCCTGCAGCCAGGCGTGGCAGGTGCCCAGTGTGGGGTGGCCCGCAAAAGGCAGCTCGCCATTGGGGCTGAAGATGCGCAGGCGGTAGTCGGCCCCGGCCGCGCGCCCGGCGTCGGTGGGCGGCATCAGAAAGGTGGTTTCCGACAGGTTGGTCCAGGCCGCAAAGCGGCGCATGTCGCTGTCGCTCAGGCCGTCGGCATCCAGCACCACGGCCACGGGGTTGCCGTAGCCGGGGCGGTCGCTGAACACGTCGATCTGCTTGAAGGGGCGCTGGTGCATGGAGAGGCTCACGCGAGAGGCTGATCCAACACGCCCCGGGCGCCGGGGCGGGTGCTGACCGTGTTGTACCACCGCTCCAAGTGGGGGTGTGCGGCGCGATCTTGCGGCAGGCCCCACCAGCGGTGGATCTCACAGCCCACCGGGATGTCGGCCATGGTGAACCGCTCACCCGCCATGAAGGGCTGGCGCGCCAGGTGGGCATCGAGCATCGCCATCAGCGGCTCGGTCAGTGCGACCGATGCAGCGATGAGCGCCTCATTGCGCTGCGCTGCGGGGGTGCGAATCCACTGGAGGAACGCATCACGCCCTGCGGGGTTCAGCGTGGTCTGTTGCCAGTCCATCCACTGTTCGGCCACAAAGCGCGTGGGCAGGTCTTCGGGGTACAGGTTGCCCAGCGAATGCCGGGCGCACAGATAGCGCACGATGGCGTTGGACTCCCACAGCGTGACGCCCGTGTCCTCGTCCTCAATCAGCGGCACCAGACCGTTGGGGTTGAGGCCCAGGTAGCGTGCCTCGCGCACGATGCCGAACTGGCCGCCCGCGTCGGTGCGCTGCACCGAGGGCAGGCCCAGCTCTTGCACGGCCCACACGACCTTGCGCACGTTGATGGACGACAGGCGCCCCCAGAGCCTCAGCATGGTGAATCAGCCCTTGCTCTCGCGGATCGCCGCAGCCAGGGCGGCGATGCCGGTGGCGATCTGCTCCACGGTGGAGGTGACGAACGACAGGCGCAGGGTGCGGTGGTCGGCGTTGTCGGCATAGAAGGCTGCCCCGGGCACAAAGGCCACATTGCGCTCCACGGCCTTGGGCAGCAGCTCGATGGCGCTCATGCCTTCGGGCAGGCGCACCCACAGGAACATGCCGCCGTCGGGGCGGTTCCAGTGCACGCCCAGGCCCTGCATTTCCTTGTCGAGCGCGGCCAGCATGGCCTCGCACTGCTGCTTGTACAGCGCGCGGATGGTGGGCACGTGGCGGTCCAGGAAGCCGTCCTTCATCACCTCGGCCACCAGGCGCTGGTTGTAGCCGGGGGTGTGCAGGTCGGCCGCCTGCTTGGCTTGCAGCAGCTTGGGGTATACGGCCTTGGGCGCCACGATGTAGCCCAGGCGCAGGCCGGGGGCCAGCACCTTGGAGAACGAGCCCATGTAGATGCAGCCCTCGGGGTTGCGGGCCGTGAGCGGGGCGGGCGGTGGGGCGTCGAACCACAGGTCGCCGTAGGGGTTGTCTTCCACCAGGGGCAGGTTCAGCTCGGCGGCGGCGGCCACCAGCTCGGCGCGTCGTGCGTCGCTCATGGTGCGGCCCGTGGGGTTCTGGAAGTTGGGCAGCACGTACAGGAAACGCGCCTTGTCCGCACCCGTGCCCACCTTGGCGCGCAGGTCGTCCATCAGCACGCCCTGGTCGTCGCTGGCCACGGACACCACGTTGGGCTCCATGGGCGTGAAGGCTTGCAGCGCGCCCAGGTAGGTGGGGGTTTCCACCAGCACGCGGCTGTTTTCGTCGATGAGGATTTTGGCGATCAGGTCCAGCGCCTGCTGCGAGCCGGTGGTGATCAGGATCTGGTCGGGGCTCACGTCCCAGGGCAGGAAGTCGGCAATCGCCTGGCGCAGCGGGCCGTAGCCTTCGCTGGCGGCATATTGCAGGGCGCCGGGGCCGTCATTGGCCAGCACCGCGGCAGAGGCGGCGGCAAACGCGGACACCGGGAAGGTCTTGGGCGAGGGCAGGCCGCCTGCCAGGCTGATGATGCCGGGCTTTTCGGTGACCTTCAGGATTTCGCGGATGACCGAGGGGTTCATGCGCTCGGCACGGCGTGCCAGGGTCCACGTGCTGGTGGTGGGAAGGTCGTTCAGTTTCACTCTCGTCTCCTGCGGGTGGCCGCCTGGGCCGCTACGGTTGCAAAGTTGTTGTCAAAAAATGGGAGCAGCAGCCCTGGCGGGTGCGTTCATATCTTCTTAGTCCACGATGAACAGGGTGGCGCCCTGTGGGGAGGTGGACCGGTGAGGTTCTGCATTGTCCGCCACCTGGTAACTCATGCCCGGCGTCAGGGTGTATTGGCGGCCGTCGGCCAGCTCGGTGTGCAGCTCGCCGCTCAGGCACAACAGCACATGGCCCTTGGTGCACCAGTGGTCGGACACATAGCCAGGGGTGTACTCGACCATGCGCACGCGCACCCCGCCAAATGTCTGGGTGCGCCAGAAGGCCTGGCCCGCTTCGGCGCTTTTTTCTTCGCGCGGAATGCTGGCCCAGTCGGTGGTGGCAAAGGGGATGTTCTGCAAATGCATGGTTTCAGTCCTTGATCGACACCACGGCCTCGATCTCGACCGCGAAGCCGCGCGGCAAGGAGCCGACACCCACGGCCGAGCGCGCGTGCCGTCCCGCATCACCAAACACTTCCACCAGCAGGTCGGAGCAGCCGTTGATGACCTCGGTGTGTTGCATGAAGTCGGGCACCGCATTCACCATGCCCAGCAGCTTGACCACGCGGCGCACGCGCGACAAGTCTCCGAGGGCTGCCTGCATCGTGGCAATCAGGTGCAGGCCTACGTCGCGGGCGTGCTGGCGAGCCTCGTCCGTGCTGATCTCGCGGCCCACCTTGGGTACCACCGCAATGTCGTTGCGCAGGGGCGATCCCTTGCCCGACAGGTACAGCGTGTGGCCGTCCAGCACATAGGCATCGAAGTTGCCGCGCGGGGCGGACACGGTGGGCAGCGCCAGGCCCAGCTGTTGCAGTCGCTGCTCCGGGGTGATGGCACTCATGCGGGGGCTCCTTGTTGTTGAATGGGCATCCGTTTGCCCATGAAGACGGTGGCGATCACGGCCACTGCGAACACCAGGGTGACGGTATCGAGGTGTTCACCCAGCAGCGGCACCGCAAACAGCAGGCTCAAAAAGGGCTGGATGAGCTGGATCTGGCTGACCCGCACGGCACCCAGCGCCAGGGCGCGGTACCACGCAAAGAAGCCGATCCACATCGAGAACAGGGCCACGTACAGAAAGCCCGCCCAGCTCATCGCGCCAATGCTGGAGGGCACGGCGGGCGCAAACCACCAGGCCACGGGCAGCGTGAGTGGCAGGCTGCACACCAGCACCCAGCAGATGACCTGCTCGGCCCCCAGCCGGGGCGTGAGGCGGGCGCCGCCGATGTAGCCCAGGGCGCCTGTGGTCATGGCAATCAGCAGGTAGACGTTGGCCGCCCCCAGGTACAGCCCGCCCGCACGCCACACCATGAAGCCCAGCACCAGCCCGCTACCCAGCACCGCACAGGCCCAGAAGCCTGCCGAGGGCCGCTGCCGGTACCACAGTGCACCCAGCAGGGCGGTGGACAGCGGCAGCAGGGCCGTGACCACGGCGCCATGGGTGCTGGGCACATGGCGCAATGCCAGCGCAAGGAACAGCGGGAAGCCGACAATCACGCCAAACGCCGTGATGCCCAGCAGTGGCCACTCGGCCCGCACCGGCAGGTTCAGGCGCCCCTGTGCGCGTTGCCATAGCTGGTAGCCGATGGACAGCAGCCCCGCCACGGCGGCACGCCCGAACGTGACGAACCAGGGGGACAGCTGGGGTGCATCGGTAGAGCCCACTGCCAGCCGCGTCATGGGCAGCGTGGCCGCAAACAGCGTGACGCCGACCAGGCCCCAGAGCAGGGCTTCTTTTTCCTGTGCGCGGTTCATAGGGTGAGCATCCAGTACGCAGTGAGCACCAGCACGAGTGCCAGCGCGCGGTTGAACCACAGCAGCCGCGCGCCCTGCGCCAGCCACTGGCGCAGCAGCGAGCCCACCAGCGCATAGACAAAGTTGCTGGTGAAGGCGAACACCATCATCACGCCGCAAATGATGGCCAGGCGCTCACCCGGGTTGGCGGCGGGCTGCCCTGCGGCATTGACCACCCAGCCTGCGCTGAGCGTGAGGGCCAGCATCCAGGCCTTGATGTTGACAAACTGCAGGCCTACGCCTTGCCAGAACGTCACGTTCAGGCGCGATGTGTCGATGGCGGTCATCTGGCCTGCGCGGCTGAGCTTGAAAGCCAGCCAGAGCATGTAGGCCACGCCCAGCAGCGTCACCGCCCAGCGCAGGGCGGGCACGCCGGTGATGAGGGCACCCAGGCCCAGCCCGCTGCCCAGCATGAGCAGCGTCCAGCCCGCAGGCACCGCAAAGCAAAAGCGCAGTGCGCGCTTGAGTCCGAGGTTGGCGGCCAGCGCGGTGGACAGGGTGGTGTTCGGCCCCGGCGAAAAGCTCATGGCGGTGCAAAACAGCAGCAGGGCGGTGAGTTCGGCGACGCTCATGGGGAATTGCAGAGGGGTTCTTGTCGGTGGCGTGGGTTCAATGTAATCTTGCAAACCAATACAGGACCAGTACAGTCATTCAGCGCAGTATTGAATCTGTATTGGTTGCGAAGACAGTACACCACCCGGGGCCTTGCCATGCTGATGAAATCCTCCACCCAGTCGCTCACCGAGCAGTTGTCGGCCCGGATCTCGGAGCGCATCCGCAACCGCCTGCTGGCGCCCGGCGCGCGCCTGCCGTCGGTGCGCCAGTGCGCGCAGCAAAACGGGGTGAGCCCGTCTACCGTGGTGGCGGCCTATGACCAGCTGCTGGCCCAGGGGCTGGTGGAGGCGCGCAAGAACCGGGGCTTTTTTGTGCGCGAAAGTGGCCGCGCGGCCCATGCTGCCGACGACGAAGACGCCCGCCCCGTGGACCCCGGGCTGGAGAGTGCGGCCGCCAACTGGAGCACGGCGCACTGGTTTGCGGCGCGTGCGGCCGGCCGCGCAGGCCCGGGCGTGTCGCCCGTCAACGCCACGGCGCTGATCCGGGGCATGTTCCACAAGATCAGCGACAAGCCCCAGCCCGGCATGGGGGTCTTTCCGCCCGACTGGCTGGAGTCCACCTTCATGCCTGCAGCCGTGCGCAAGGTCACCAACTCACGGGCCCTGCAGGACTTCTCGCTGCAATACGGCGAGCCGCTGGGCGATGCAGGCCTGAGGCGTGTGCTGGCCAAGAAGCTGTCCACGCTCAACGTGCACACGGTGCCCGAGAACATCATCACCACCGTGGGGGCCACCCATGCGCTCGACATCGTGAGCCGTACCCTGCTGCGCCCCGGCGACCCGGTGATGGTGGAGGAGCCTGGCTGGGCGGTGGAGTTTGCGCGCCTGGCGGCGCTTGGCATGCACATCCTGCCCGTGCCGCGCCGCGCCGATGGCCCGGACCTGGAGGTGATGGCGCGCTACTGCGAGGTGCACAAGCCCAAGCTTTACGTGAGCGTGAGCGTGTTCCACAACCCCACGGGTTATTGCCTCACACCGGGCAGCGCCCACCGCGTGCTGCAGCTGGCCAACCAGCACAACTTCCATGTGGTGGAAGACGACACCTACAGCCACATTGCGCCCGAGCATGCCACGCGCCTCACTGCGCTGGATGGCCTGCAGCGCACCATCTACGTGAGTGGCTTTGCCAAGATCCTCGCGCCCAACTGGCGCATCGGCTTCATGGCTGCGCCGCCCGCGCTGGTGGAGCAGTTGCTCGACACCAAGCTGCTGGCCACGTTGACCACGCCCGCGCTGCTGGAAAAAGCCCTGGCCTTGTGCATCGAGCAGGGCCAGCTACGCCGCCACGCCGAACGCATCCGCACCCGGCTGGATGCGGCGCGCGCGCGCAGCGTGAAGCTGGCCCTGGGGGCGGGTTGCACCTTTGCGGCCGAGCCGGTGGGCCTGTTTGGCTGGGTGGAGACCGGAGTGGACACCGATGCGCTGTCCCAGCGCATGCTGGACGAGGGCTACCTGCTGGCGCCCGGTGCCCTGTTTCATGCCGAGCGCAAACCCAGCACCCTCATGCGTATCAACTTCGCGACGACGCAGGAGGCGGCGTTTTGGAAGACCTTTGCACGGGTGCGCGACGAGCAGGCCCGGTGAGTCGCTGAGCGCTGCCCCGTCGGGCGAAGCAGGCGCCTCACCGGGTCAACGGGAGGCAGCCTCTGGGGAGGACACGTGCAGACGCTCGGCAGGGCTTATTTTCTTTCCACTTCCAGATCAGACAACACCCGCAGCAGCGCGCGATTGACCTCTTCGAGGTCCATCTCGAAGGTCTCGCACAGCTGGCGAATGGCGCTGGCATCGTCGGTCTCCAGCGCGCAGGCCATCTGCAGGCCGCCGGTGTAGGGGCCGGTGCGCAGCACGGTGGCGTCGTAGATGCGTTCGGACAGGGGCAGGCGCTTGAGGATGGTGCCGAGGGGCTCGCCCAGCAGCTCGTCGAGCTGGGAGAGCAGGCCGCACAGGTAGATCTCGCGGCGCAGGTCGTTCTCGATGCCCGCGTCCAGCAGCCGTGCCGTGAGCTGGGCGCGCATCACCATGGCTTCGCGCACGGGCTGCATGTTGGCCTCGGTACTCGCATGGGGCAGCTGGTCGGACAGCCAGCGCTTGATGGAGCTGTAGCCCATCATCACCAGGCCCCGGCGCAGTGAATCGATGCCTGTGCGCAGGCCCAGCGCGGCCGAGTTGGTGTACACCATGAAGCGGTAGGCGAGCAGCGGGTCCTCGCCCATGATGTCTTCAAACGTCTCCAGCGACTGCTCGTCGTCGATGGCCTTCATGAGCTTGAAGATCACTGCGTGTGACGGCTGCTGCGGGTGGTGGCGCAGGCTGTAGAGCACGTCCTCGGTCGGCCAGCCGGCCAGGGCCATCGCGTTGCCCTGGTCCAGGCAGTGTTCCATGAGGGCCCGGCTGGCAATGTTTTCGTACATCTGGCCAGCCAGCACCGGGCTGGGAGCGCGCTTGGCCGCCGGTGGGGGCGCTGCGGCTGCGGCGCTGCCCGGGCGGGGCGGTGTGGTCTGCAATGCGGCCACGGCGTCTTTGGGGCGCAGTGTCAGCAGGCTGTTGTCAAAGCAGCGGGCTATCTCGGGTTCGGGCAACTTGTCCATGTCGCCCCGCCACACCAGGCGCAGCCCGCGCTGGTGCGCGGCCTTCACGCGGTCATAGATGGCGGAGTCCGAAAGCCACTCGCCGCGCACCTCGATCCATGGCGCGGCACGCGGGGCGTTTTCGAGCAGGTCGCACAGCAGCTGGCGGGTCTGTGCCGAGATCAGCAGCGGCGGCGAGCTGGCCGACCACAGCTCCTGCAGCGTGCGCAGCAGATGGCCGCCATCGACGGTGGCCGAGGCCTTGTTGTGGGCGTACAGCTGGATGCCTGCGAGTTTGCGGGCTCGGTTCCACAGAGGGCGGTAGCCCAGGATCAGGCTACCTAGGACGGATTGGACCATGTGCTCTCAGGCAAAAAACGGGGCCGGCCAGCACGCGCGGGATGGGAGTCGCCGCGTACACCAGCCGGTGCTGCCGCCTGGAGGCACCGGGTACGCCGGACGCCACGCCCGAACACTCCTGCCGCGCAGGCTGCTAGCCAATAAAGTTGAACAGCGACAACTTCTGAACCTGCGCATAGGACTTGAGTGCAGCCTCATATCCCACCTGCTGGTTCTGGAAGTCGGAAATGCCCTTGATCATATCGAGATCCTCTGCCCGCGAACGGTCACCTTCCAGCTGGATGGAGCGCTTGTCCTGGTCGCCGGTGATGCGGTCTGCGCGATTGAGCAGCTCGCCGGCGTAGCTGCGCATGTTGTGTACGCGTTCCAGTCCGATGTCGATGTTGGCCAGGGCCTGTCCCACGGCCTGGATCGCGCCGTTGTTGTTGGGAGCGTTGCGGATGCCATTGATGGCGCTGTCCAGCGTGCTGAACATGCTCGCGCTGGGTTGCAGGGTGACGGTATCCCCGTTGGCCGGGTTGCCCTTGATGTCGAAGGAAAGCCCCGGAATACCGGGAACTGAAATGGTGACCGGCTTGTCGGTCGGGTAGTCTGGCACCACCACCGGGGCGGAGACAGCACCTGTGGTGGTGTTGGTGATGGTGTACGTCGCGGTGCTGTTGCCCGTGGTGGCGCCGGGACCGACGGCGCTGAAGGTGATGGTGTAGTTGTCACCCGTCACCAACGCTTTGTTGGTGGGCGTGATGGCCGTCGTGGTGAGTTGTCGGCCTACCGGAATGCTGCTGACCCCGGCGGTGTAAACACCGTCACGGTTGGGGTCGAACATGAATGCGGAGTCGCCGTCGAGTGCCCCGGGAACCGTCACGCCGTTGCTCGCCGTCTGACCTGGCAAGCCCTGGAAGATGTAGTCGGGCGAGCTGCTCAGGGGCCCCAGGAACGGCGCCAGCGCGCTGCCCAAGGCACTTAGCAAGGGAATGCCGTTGGTGTCTTTTCGGTTGGCCACTTCGACCAGTTGTTCCCGCAAACCCTGGAGCTGGTTGGCCACCGTAGCGCGGTCGTTGGGGGTCATGCTGGCGTCGCCCGCACTGACCACCAGCTCCCGAAAGTTCTGGATCAGATTCACTGCGTCGCCCAAGGAGGATTCGCCTTGCGCAATGGCATTGCGCTGGGTTTCCAATGCTCGCTGCTCGGTCTGGATGCGCGACAGGCGGTTAAGCGCTCGCTCAGCCTGAGCTGCCGACACCGGGTCGTCACTGGCGCGCACCACGCGTTTGCCCGAGGTCAGGTTTTCCTGCAGCGTGGTCAGGCTCGTCTGGCGCGCGCCCAGGTTGCGCAGCGCGTTGTCATACATGTTGGCCGTGCCGACGCGGTAGATGTTTGTGCTCATGTCGAACTCCTCACGCTAGGGCTCCGTTCATCGGCCCAGGCCCTGGATCAGCGAATCAAAAATGTTCTGCGCAATCTGGATCATCTTGGCCGAGGCCTGGTAGGCCTGCTGGTATTGGATCAGCTTGGCGGCCTCTTCGTCCAGATTCACCCCCGACACCGCCGTGCGGTCGCGCTCGAGGTTGGCGGCGATGGTGGAGGACAGCTGTTCTGCAAACTTGGCGCTCTGGGTGCGCGTGCCCACCTGGGCAATGGCACTGGCGTAGCCGTCGCTCAGGGTCGATTCGTCAAACATCTTGACGTCGCGCAGCCCCATCAGGGCATTGGCGTTGCCTGCATTGCGCGTGTAGGCGTCACCGTACTGCGGGTCCAGGGCATTGCCGATCACGACGGTGTCGCCGGTCTTGGGGGTGCCTTGCAGCGTGATCTCCCATCCGTTGATGGAGATGGGTTGTCCCGAGGTGTAGGGCTGTGCGGTGGCGAGCGACGTGGGCGGCGCAGTGCCGCGGTCGAGCACGTCGTAGGTGGTGGGTGGGCCGGCGGTGAACTGCAGCTGGATGCCCCCCAGGATGGGCGGGATGGCTGCCGGGTTGGCGTTTGCCGGCAATACCAGCCCCGGTGGGTTGGGCAGGCCCGTGGCCTTGAGGTTGCCCAGCTGCATGGTGCCGCCGTTGGCAGTGCCCATGGCCGCGTTGATGGGGTTGGCGGCGGCCAAGTCCCGCGGCGAATACACCAACGCCTGGATGTTGTTGGCGGCCGTGCTGAACGGCTTGAACAGCATGCGCTCGCCGGGGTTGCCGGGCGTGGTCAGGTTGAAGTTGAGCCCGTCGATCTGCAGCGTGGCTAGGTTGGCGGCGTCGGTGAACGGGGTCGATTTGCCGTCGGACAGGCGCACCACCTGGCCGGCCGTGCCGGTGGTAAAGCGGATCTCGTAGTCCGAGGCTTCAAACTGCGTGGGACCCGTGAACGACACCGTGCCCACGCCTGCGCCGTTGGTATAGCCCGGCATGCTGGTGGGCAAGGCGAACAGGTCCTTGCCTGGCACGCCGTCCAGCGTCAGGCCCAGGTTCTGCTGGTCGTTCATCGTCATGCCGATGGCCAGCGCCATGCGGCCCAGCAGATTGCGCCCTTCGCTCAGGTCCGTGTTCTGAAAGCGCAGCAGTCCCGAGACGGTGCCGCCACCCAGCACGTTCTCGTCCAGCTCGATGGGCGTGGCTCCGGGGCGGTTGAAAAACAGCTTGGACTGTCCGCTGCCCGGGAAGGTCGTTGCATCATCGATCGACAGGCTGGTGGCCGTGCTGCCCAGCACCAGAGGCTGGCTGCCCGCCACGAACAGGCCCACGGTGCCGTCATCCGCCGGGATCTGGGTGGTCTGCACATACTGGTTGATGTCGCGGATGATCTGGTCGCGCTGGTCCAGCAAGTCGTTGGGGCTCTGGCCGTTGCCGGTGGCACGGGCGATTTGCTCATTGATCGCCGCCATCTGCGTGGCCAGGCTGTTGATGGCGGTCACGCTGCTCTGCAGCTGTTCCTTGACGGTGTATTCGATCTCGTTGATCCGGTCGCTGGCGGTGCGCATGCGTGCGGCCGTTTCGTCCAGCCGCGTAAGAACCACCGTGCGTGCCGTGATATCGGTGGGGCTGCTCACCACGTCCGAGAACGCATTCATCATGTCGTTGATGGCGGCGCCCAGGCCCTGGGTGCCGCCGCTGAACACTTCCTGCAACTGGCTCAGGCGCTGGGCGCGGATGGCGTCCGCAGCCTGTGTCGATCCGGCGGCAGCCGACTGGCGCGTGAGCAGCTCGCTCTGGTTGCGCAGAATGGTCTGCACATCCACGCCCTGGCCGATGTAGCCGCCGCCCGTGAACTGTCCCTGGACAGTCTGCAGCACCACCGTCTGGCGCGAATAGCCGGGTGTATTGACGTTGGCAATGTTGTGGCCTGCCGTCTGTAAGGCCACCTGGTTGGCCAGCAGGGCGCGGGCGCCGACGTTGAGCAGACTCATGGCTTACCTCGGTTCTTCTCGTCCATCACGCCTGGGCGCGCTGTACGCGCAGTGCGCTGTTGATGGCGCCGCTGAGCTTCTTGGCGTACTCGGGGTCGGTGGCGTATCCGGCCTTTTGCAGCTCGGCCGCATAGGCCACGGCAGAACCCGTCTTGGCGGTGGCCTGGGCTTTCTCGTAGCGCGGGTTGTCGGTGATGAGCTTGGCGTAGTCGCGGAACGAGTCCTCGTACGAGTCGTATGCGCGGAATTTGGCCACCACCTTGCGCGGAGTGCCGTTGATGTATTCGGTGGTCGTGATCTCGGCCACCTTGCCGGTCCAGCCTTTGCCGGCCTTGATGCCGAACAGGTTGAACGAGTTACCGCCGTTGGCGGTCTTGATCTCGCTCTTGCCCCAGCCGGTTTCGTGCCCGGCCTGGCCCAGCATGAAGCTGGCGGGAATCCCGCTTTCCTGAGCCACGCGCTCGGCGGTGCCGCTGAGGTGCTGCACAAAGCCTTCGCGGCCCTTGGGCACTGGCAGGGTGGTATCGACGGACGAGGTGTTGGCGGAAGCCGCCGACCGGTTCTGAGCCTGCGGCAAGCTGAGCGTGGACGGCACCGAGAAGTTGGTGTCCGCACCGCCCATTTGGCGCGAGAGCTGGCGGGCGATGGCTTCTGATAGACCGCCCTGCAGGCCCGACATGTTGACCGATAGCTGCTGGTCCAGCATGTCCTGGCCCAGGTTGGCCTGCTCGCCTTCCATGAGGCCGGACTTCATCGTGGCGTCGCGCATGCTTTTGATGAGTTCGCGCATGAACAGCGATTCAAACTGCTTGGCCGCTTCGCGCGTGACCTGTGCGCTGTTGGCGGTGCCCGCTTCGTACTTGAGGGAGTTGAGCGAGCGGATATCGACGGCCAGCGCGTTCGACGGGCTGGTGGTGCTGGACGAGGGCAGGGTCAGGGCCATGGTCGCTCCCGGTGGACGGCGCACGCAGCGGCAGCAGGGCGGGCCATGTCAGATCACCTCCAGCTCGGCGTTGAGCGCGCCGGCGGCCTTGATGGCCTGCAGGATGGCCAGCAGGTCTCCGGGCGTGGCGCCCAGCGTGTTGAGGGCCTTGACCACGTCGGCCAGCTGTGGCGACGCAGGCATCTGGATCACGTTGCCCGGTTCCTGGTTGATGGTGATGTCGCTCTTTTGCGTGACCACCGTCTGCCCTTGCGAGAGCGGGTTGGGCTGGCTGATGACGGGCGTGCTGCTGATGGTGATCGACAGGTTGCCGTGGGCGATGGCGCAAGGCCCCAGCGTGACCGCCTGGTTGAGCACCACCGAGCCCGTGCGGGCATTGATGACGACCTTGGCCGAGGGGGTGGAGGTTTCGAGCGGCAGCTCTTCCAGGTCGGCAATGAAGCCCACGCGGGCGCCGGGGTCGATGGGCGCGCGCACCTGCACCGTGCGGCCGTCCAGCGCGGTGGCCAGGCCGTTGCCCAGCTTGGCGTTGATCACCTGCGCCACGCGGCGGGCAGTCTGGAAGTCCGAGGCGTTCAGGCCCAGGTTGATGGTGTCGCCTTCGTTCAGGGGGGTGGGCACGGCCCGCTCCACCTGCGCACCCAGCGGAATGCGGCCGGCGCTCAGGTGGTTGATCTGCACCTTACTGCCACCGGACGATGCGCCTGCACCGCCCACTACCATGTTGCCCTGGGCCAGCGCATAGATCTCGCCGTCCGCGCCACGCAGCGGTGTGACGATGAGTGTGCCGCCCTTGAGCGACTTGGCATTGCCCATGGACGAAACGTTCACGTCGATTTGCTGGCCCGGCTGGGCAAAGGCGGGCAGTTGCGCCGTGACGATCACCGCCGCCACGTTCTTGAGCTGCAGCTGCGACGCCGTGCCGGGGGGCAGGCTGATGCCCATCTGCTGCAGGTAGTTGGACATGGCCTGCGTGGTGTAGGGCATCTGCGTGGTCTGGTCGCCCGTGCCGTCCAGCCCCACGACCAGGCCGTAGCCCGTCAGCTGGTTGCTGCGCACGCCCTGCACCGCCGCCACTTCCTTGATGCGCAAGGCCTGTGCAGGCGTTGCCAGACCTGCGGCCGCCAAGGCCAGCAGCAGCCACAGCGCGCGCGCCGTGCGGGTCAGGGGGGAGTGGGACGAGGCTTTCATGGCATCCATTGTGGTGGGCCATGGCCAGAACTAAAACCCAAAAAGAAGCGGGTTCACCGGCTTATTGGCTGCGTCTGAAGCCGCGTTGGCAAGGGGGGGCGCAGGTACGGTCTGCGAGCGGTCTGGCAGGCCATTTTTGAGCAAAAATGGCCAGAAGCGACAGTGCAATATGCGCTGATAGCTATCAAATTCGTAGTGAATAATGGCAACGCCCAGCCTTCCGTCAGATACCGGAAGGACTGGGGCATGGGCGCACTGGGCGCACTCAGGGCGCCCGGGCTGGTCAGAACGGCGTGACGGTGTTGAAGAACCGGCCCAGCCAGCCCATGGCCTGGGCTTCGTTCTGTGCACCGCGTCCGCGCGACTCGACGCGCACGTTGGCCACCTGGGTCGAGTTCACGATGCTGCCGGGCTGCAGTGCGCGCGGGTCCACCGTGCCCGAAAAGCGCAGCACATCCACGTTCTGGTTCACGCCGATCTGCTTCTCGCCGGTGATGACCAGGTGGCCGTTGGGCAGCACATCCACCACCGTGGCGGTGATGGAGCCGGTGAAGGTGTTGGCGCTCTCGGTGCCGCCCTTGCCGGAGAACGCATTGCCCGAATTCGCGCCCACGCCCAGCTTGTCGGTGAAGGTCTTGCTGGTGAAGGGCAGGGCCGTCACGCCGGCCGAGACTTCAGAGGTGCGGTCCACCGTGGACGACGACTTCTGACTGGCCGTCACGTTTTCCACGATCTGGATGGTCACGTTGTCGCCCACCAGGCGCGCGCGCCGATCCTCAAACGCGGGGCGGTAGCTGGCGTTGTGGAACAGCCCGCCCGTCACCGGGGGCGGGGTGCGCGGTGCAGCGGCCAGCGGGGGCGGGGTGGTGGGCAGGATGTCCACCGGAGGGGGTGGCGACAGGGTGGCGCAACCAGCGCACAGCAGTGCTGCGCCCAGGGCGGGAACGCCCGCGCGCAGCGAGCCAAGTGCCTGCAGCAGGCGAAGGGAGCGTGTGAAAGTGCGCATGGCGGAAGTCCTGGGCGAAAGCGCGGGCAAACGGGCGGTCACAAGAGAGGTCACAGCTGGGCCAGCTTGGCCAGCATCTGGTCCGAGGTCTGGATGGCCTTGGAATTCATCTCATAGGCGCGCTGGGTCTGGATCATGGTGACCAGCTCTTCCACCACGTTGACGTTGGAGGCCTCCAGAAACCCTTGCTTGATGATGCCCAGGCCGTTCGTGCCGGGGGTGCCTTGCTGGGGCTGGCCGGACGCGGCGGATTCCTTGAAAAGGTTCTGCCCGATGGGCTCCAGGCCGGCCGGGTTGATGAAGCTGGCCATGGCCAGGTTGCCCACGGTCTGCGGCTGTGTGTTGCCCGGCACCGTGACCGCCACGGCACCTTCGGCGCTGATGGTGATGCTGGTGGCGTTGGCCGGAATGGTGATGCCGTTGACCACAGGCAGCCCGCTGGATGTGACCATGCGGCCCTGGGCATCGACCTGGAACGAGCCGTCGCGGGTGTAGCCCACGGTGCCATCGGGCATGGTCACTTCAAAGAAGCCGTTGCCGTTGATGGCGACATCCAGGTTGTTCTTGGACTCCTGCAGGCTGCCCTGCATGAAGTTGCGGCTGGTGGCCACCGTGCGCACGCCCAGGCCCAGGTGCAGGCCGGTGGGCAACTGGTTCTGCTCGGTGGTGTTGGCGCCCACCTGGCGTAGGTTCTGGTAGATCAGGTCTTCGAACACCGCGTTGTTGCGCTTGTAGCCCGTGGTGGAGACGTTGGCCAAGTTGTGCGAGATGACGTCGAGCTGGGTCTGCTGGGCAGACATGCCGGTCTTGGCGATCCAGAGGGAGTTGATCATGGTGCTTCCTTTTGGCGGGTGCGTGCAGGGTGGGGCAGCGGCATCAGCCGTTCATGCTCAGCAACTGGCTGGCGGTCTTGTCGTTGGTTTCGGCGGTCTGCAGCAGCTTCATCTGCTGCTCGAACTGGCGCGATGCAGCGATCATCCCGACCATGCATTCGACCGGGTTCACGTTCGAGCCCTCCAGAGCGCCTGACAACATGCGGGCGTTGGCGTCGTTCGGCATAGGGTCGCCCGAGGTAGTGCGGAACAGCCCATCGTCGCCGCGTTTGAGCGGGTCTTCCGGCGTGGGCGTGGCCAGCTTGAGGCGGCCAATGGCCTGGGCGGGCTGGCCCGGAATCTTGGAGGTCACGGTGCCGTCCGACCCGAGCGACACATCGGCTCCGGGCGGCACGTCGATGGGCGCGCCGCCGTCCGACAGCACGGGCAGTCCGGTCGGTGTGAGCAGCTGGCCGGTGGCCGACACTTCAAAGCTGCCGGCGCGGGTGTAGGCCTCGGTGCCATCCAGGCCCTGCACGGCAAACCAGGCGTTGCCTGCGGCCATCGCGTCGAGGTTGCGGCCGGTGCGCTGCACAGGGCCGGGGGTATTGACGTAGCCCGAGGTGGCCTCCAGCGCAAACACGCGCGTCTTGGCGCCGTCACCCTGCAGCGGCACCGAGCGGAAGGTGGACATCTCGGCGCGGAACCCGCCGGTGGACACATTGGCGAGGTTGTTGGACAGCACCGCCTGCCGGTGGGCAGCGGCGTTGGCGCCTGTCATCGAGGTGTAGATGATGCGGTCCATGGGGGCTCTCCGGGGTCCTGGGCGGGTTCAGTAGGGGGCGGTCAGCCGATCAGCGCAGGTTCACCAGGGTGGACATCACCTGGTCTTGCGTCTTGATGGTCTGTGCGTTGGCCTGGTAAGCGCGCTGGGCGGTCATCATGTTCACCAGCTCGGCGGTGAGGTCCACGTTGGAGTCTTCCAGGGCGCCCGAGCGCAGCGAACCAAAGCTGCCGTCGGTGGCCGTACCGACCACGGGCTGGCCCGACTCGAACGTGGCCACCCAGTTGTTGCTGCCCACCGAGGCCAGGCCCTGCGTGTTGCGGAAGCTCGACAGCGCGAGCTGGCCCTCGGCACGCGTCACGCCGTTTGAGTAACGGGTCATGATCATCCCGTTGTTCTCGATGTTGATGCCGGTCAGCTCGCCCGAGGTGTAGCCGTCCTGGCTCAGGTTGGACACCGCGAACTTGGTGCCGAACTGGGTCACCTTGTCCAGGCTCACTTCCACGGTGTACGCAGGCAGGTTGTTGGGGTTGGGCGGCGTGGGGTTGACGGTGAGCGGCAGCGAAAAGCCGGTGGCGGGTGGTGTGGCCACCGGGCCGGTGATGGCGCCGTTGTTGTCAAACGTGATCTGGCCGATGGGCGTGGCCACCACGGGCGGAACGGCCGTGGGGTCGTCCAGCGCGTCGTACACGTCCCAGGTGTTGTCGGTCGCGGTCTTCTGGAAGTACAGGCTCACCGGCTTGGCCACACCTTGGCTGTCGAACACGTTGATCGAGGTGCCATACGTGGCGCGCGGCGTGGCCGGGATGGGGGGCGTGGCCGCAGGGTCGCCAGCTGCATCGGTGGCGCGGGCGTCCAGGTTGAAGGCGGCCGTGATCTTGGTGGTTTGCTTGGCGGGGATCGGCTCGGCCGTCGGGAACACCATAGGAATGGGGTCGGTGCCCGTGCGCAGGCCTGTGACCGGATCCACCGGGAAGCCCATCACCTTGGCGTTGTCGTTGGTGATCATGTTGCCTTCCTTGTCCAGCTTGAAGTTGCCGGAGCGGGTGTAGGCGGCGGTGCCGTCGGGCAGCGTGAGGGTGAAGAACCCGTTGCCGTTGATGGCCACGTCCAGGCTGTTGCCGGTGATGGTCAGGTTGCCCTGCGTGAACTGCTGCGCCACGGCCGCCACTTCCACGCCAATACCTGCGTTGGAGCCGCCCGCAGAGCCAATGGCGGAAGCCACCATCTCGGCAAACTCGGCCCGCGAGGCCTTGAACCCAACGGTGTTGGAGTTGGCAATGTTGTGCCCGATGACATCGAGGTTCTTGCTGGCGGCGTTCAGGCCGGACAGGCCTTGCTGAAAACTCATGGTGTTCTCCTGTTGACGCGATACGAAGCGGGCTGGTGTTACACCAAGGCCTTGATCTGGCTGTAGTTGATGGTTTTGCCGTTGGACAGGCTCAGCACCAGCTGTCCGTCTTCGGCACCTGCGGCGGTGACCTTGGACAGGCTCAACGGGGTGGAGTCCAGCTTGGTGGAGCCGTTGACGGCCGTCACGCGGAACTGCAGTGCATCGGTGGAGCCGGTGTACTTGCTGGCATCCCAGTCAAAGGCATGGCGGCCTGCGGCCTTGGCGCCCAGGTCGATGGTGTCCACCACTTGGCCGCCTGCAGTCGTGACCTCGATCTTCACGTTGGTGGCCGCCGAGCCCAGCTCGAATCCGCCCTTGCCCGTCTTGTCCGCCACCGCCAGGCTGGAGCCTTCGGTCAGCACGCTGCGGCCCACCAGGGCCGTGCCCTGCATGACTTGCAGCGAGTTGAACTGCGACGCCATGCTCTGCATGGTCTGGTTCAGTTGCTGGATGCCGGTCACCGTATTGATCTGCGCGATCTGCGAAGTCATCTGGGCGTTGTCCAGGGGGTTCATCGGGTCTTGATTGTTCAACTGCGCCACCAGCAGCTTCAGGAAGCGGTCCTGCGCGGCCGACGGGTCGCTGGCCGCGTTGGCTTTGGTGGACGCGTCTGTGGTGGTCGTGACGGCGTTGGTGGCACTGAGAATCATGGTGGGGTCTCCCGGGAATTACTGGCCCATCTGCAGGGTCTTGAGGAGCAGCGACTTGGCCGTGTTCATGACCTCGACGTTGTTCTGGTACGAGCGAGAGGCGGAGATCATGTTGACCATCTCCTCCACGGCATTGACGTTGGAGTGGGTCACGTAGCCCTCGGCGTCTGCTGAGGGGTGGCTGGGATCGTGCACGCGGCGGCCCGGCACATTGCTTTCGCTGATGCCGCTGACCTTGACGCCCGCAGAGCTGTCGGCGCCCATGGGCGCTGTCTGGAACACCACCTGGCGTGCCTTGTAGGCCTGACCGTCGGGACCGGCCACGGCATCCACGTTGGCCAGGTTGCTGGCCACCACGTTGAGCCGCTGCGACTGCGCGCTGATGGCGCTGCCGGACACATTGAAGATCGAGAACATGGACATGGGGTGGCTCGCTTTCTGCGCTACTGGGCTGCGTGGTTATTGGCCCTGAATGGCGCTGAGCATGGTTTTGGCGTTGCCGTTGATGAACCGCAGCGTGGCTTCGTAGCGCACGGCGTTGTCCACGAAGTTGGCACGCTCGCGGTCCAGGTCCACCGAGTTGTTGTCCAGGCTGGGCTGCGTCTGCACGGCATAGCCCAGCGCGCCCTGCCGGTCGATGCTGGTGCTGGAATTCACGGTGGGCAGCGGAATGTGGTGCGGATCGGTGGTGCCCGCGGTTCCGTACGAGCCGCTGGTGGCCAGCCGCGTGACGGCCGCGCCGGGCGTGCCGGTGGCCGAAGAGGTCACGCCCGTGGCCTCGCGCAGCGCATCGCCAAACTTGAAGTCCCGAGCCACATAGCCCGGCGTGTCGGCGTTGGCGATATTGCTGGCGATGGCGCGCTGGCGTTCACCGCGCAGCACCAGGGCGTTGCCGTGAAAATTCAGCTGGTTGGTCATCTTGTCAAGCATGTGTGCCTCACACCGTCGGTTGCAAAGTCGCCAGCCCAAGGGGCCTTTTTGGCGTGGTTCGATTATGGAAACCGCGCCTTTTTTCTAAAGCGCGAAGAAGTGGCAAATGGATGCGCAGTTCCGGGTTTTGCGCTCAAGGCGCGTGCCTATAGTTCCAGGGGTGAAATGGCCTCTGCCTTCCTCTGCGCACTGTGCGCGGGCAGTCTGGCCCGTCGATGCCCAAGGAGGCCCCCATGTCCACCCCTTCCCTTTTGATGCATGCCCGCCACGGCGCTGTACTGCACGGCGCGACCCGTTCGCCCCTGGTGGCCCGTGCCCGCGCTGTGCTGCGCATGCTGTGCTTGGTTGGGAGTGTGGCCGGGGTTCTGCTGGGTACTGCCGGTGTCGCTCATGCCCAGTCGGCGGCGGACCCTGCGGCAGACCTCGGTCCGCTCACCCAGCGCTGGCTGGACGATGCTTTGGCTCGCAACCAGTCCTCCGCACTGCCGCTGCGCATGGAAGTGAGTGTTGGCTCACTGGATTCGCGCCTGCGGCTGGCGCCCTGCGCGCGCGTTGAACCTTATCTCCCTGTGGGTGCCCGCCTGTGGGGCCGTACACGCCTGGGGCTGCGCTGTGTGGAAGGCGCGACCGCATGGAATGTGTTTTTACCCGTCACCATCAAAGCGTTTGGGCCCGCCTGGGTGCTGACGAACAATGTGGCGCCGGGCGCAGTATTGACTGCCAACGACGCCACCGAGGCCGAGGTGGATTGGGCGGCCGATGCCTCCCCCGTCCTGGCCAACCCCGACCTGTGGGTGGGTCAGACCGCCGCTCGCCAGCTGGTGGCGGGCCAGGCGGTGCGCCAGGCCATGGTGCGGGTCCCGCTGCTGTTCAAGGCAGGTGCGCAGGTCAAGGTGGTGGCCCAGGGGCCCGGCTACGCGGTCAGCTCGGCGGGCCAGGCGTTGACGGCGGGCTCCGCTGGACAGACTGTGCGCGTACGCATGGAGAATGGGCGTATCGTGAGCGGAACTGTGAACGATTCTGGGACGGTGGACGTCACTCTGTGATGACGCCCCGGTAATAAATGGCTAAAGTCCGGGCCAAATGGGTCGAAAACATTGCTACTGATGCCCCACATCCAACGGGGTGGTGGAGAGAGCGATGAAGATAGGTCAAACACCGGAACTGCCGGGCGGGTTGCCGCCGACGGGGCTTGCCAAGCAAGCCAAGGCTCCCGCCAGCGCTGCGGAAGGAGCCACGAAAGACGCACTGGTTGCGTCATCCGCCGGTGTGCCCGTCACGGTGTCCACCGCAGCCCGCGCTCTCAGCCCCGCCACCCGCAGCACGGCCGATTTTGATGCGGGCAAGGTCAAGGCCGTGCGCGCTGCCATCGAGAAGGGCGAGTTTTCGGTCGACGCGGAAGCCATTGCCGACAAACTGCTGTCCAACGCCCAGGAGATCCTGTCCCGCTCCCGGGGCTGATCTGCGTTTTGTTAGAGGGCGCAATTCATCGCACAATGCGCCATGACTCTGGAAGAATCTCTCTCAGCTGTTGAACAGCGGATCGAACAAGTCTCCGCCGCACTTCTCGCGGCAGATCCCCTCTCTCTGGAAAAACACAGTACGGCCTTGCGCGATGCGGCGGCCGATTTCTCGCGTGCGCTCGAACAAGCCGCCGCGCGTGGCATGCCGCTACCGGCTTCGCTGCAGAAGCGTGCGGATGCCATCCGCACCATGCTGACTTTGCACCGTGACAGCCTGGCCCGGTTGGCCGCCGTCACCGACCGCCAGGCCGCAGGCTTGTTGCCTCCGTCCAATGCAGCTTCTACCTACGGGGACGGCCTGGGCGCGCGGGGAGCTGCGCCAGGCGTGGCGCGCATTTACCGCTCTGCGGGCTGAGCACCCAAGACTTTTCTGAGGGAGGGTCGGGCCGGGGCGCAAGAGGTGTCCGCCCGCGCAGCCATCCAAACTGTTGGCCCCGCAATGCCTTGTGTTGCCCGGCTCGTGGCCCGACGCGCGGGCTCAGTGTGCGCGCATCTTGGCACGCAGGCGGGCAATCGACTGGCTGTGCAACTGGCACACCCGAGACTCGGTCACACCCAGCACGGCTGCAATTTCCTTGAGGTTCATGTCGTGTTCGTAGTACATGCCCATGATGTGCTGTTCCCGTTCCGGCAGGGTCTTGATGGCGTTGACCAGTGACGTCTTGAGCCGCTGATCGCGCAGCAACTCCACCGGGTCGGCCGCGCTGTCGGCAACATGACGGTCCAGAAACCCGTCCTCGTCGTCGTTGCCATGCGTCATGTCTTCCAGGTACACCAGCTGGGTACCGCGCACCTTGCCCAGCAGGTTCTGGTAGTCCGCCAGGCTCATGCCCATTTCGCCGGCTATTTCGGACTCCAGCGGGCTGCGTCCCAGCTTTTGCTCCAGCCGGTGCACAGCGTGTTCAATGTCTTTCTGGCTCTTGCGCGAGCTGCGGCTCATCCAGTCGCCCTCGCGCAACTCGTCGAGCATGGCGCCCCGGATGCGCTGGGTGGCAAAGGTTTCAAACTGCACGCCCTGCGCCACTTCATAGCGCGACAGGGCTTCGGCCAGCCCCATCATGCCGACCTGGATCAAGTCATCCAGTTCGACATTGGGAGGCAGCTTGGCGATCATGTGGTGCGCAATCCTCCGGACCAGCGGTACATGCTGGCGGATCATGGCATCGCGATCAAGCTGGCCTTTGGCGGTGTACATAGAGAGGGTGTTATGCACTGGTAGGGCGGGTATGCGATCTTGTTCTGGAGCCGCTTGGGGGTGCCATCACCCGAACTTCATCCGCCTCGCGGGGCTGGCGACTGGCCAGACCGTTGGGGGCAGTGCGGGTCAACGTGGGTACGTAGAGGTGCATCACAGGCTCTGGTCAGTGGCTCCGGACAAAATGCGCAGGCATGCCTGTCAAGTTGCTGGGTGTCAGCGCAGCCAGCGCTCCGTTCATGGTGCCCGCATTTTCCAGCAGTTGCAAGGCCAGACGCTGAAGATCCTGGGGGTTCTGCGTGGCAATGGTGGTGGTGCGAATGGGGCCGCCCAGATGGCGTTCGGCGCAGGCCTGCAGGGTCATCAACTGGGACTGGGCCTTGCGGCGTTCGGCGGCCGTGTTGCTGTGCAGCAAGGCTGCCACCATGCAGGGCAAGCCCGTGTGCAGCGCGATCTGCTTGAGGCTCTTGTAGCTCGTCATCACCCCGGCTGCGCCGCTGCCCATGACCACCAGCGGCACCGTGGCCGTGTGGGTGAGCAGGGGCCCCAGGGTGGCCGCCGGTGCGTGAATCACCATCAGACCGTAGGTTCTGAAGTAGGGCAACAGGCTTTCCATAGGCGATCGGGCGGTGTCACCGGCCTTGCGGCTCAGATGCTGCAGCCCCTTGGCCGCCGGAATCACTGCGAGCGAAGACGCAGTGGCGCCCAGGTTCAGGCTGGCACCGTCATTCCATGTGGCGTGTTGCAGCAGGTGCAGCAGCCCGGGGCTGTCGTCGGATTCCTGCGCCGTTCCGTCAAGCACCACCACCGGATAGCCCAGCCGCTGCAGGCTCGCACAGATCTGCCACAGCGTTTCCAGTCCATTCGCCGTGTTGCCCTGGCTGGCGACCGCCAGCAACCGCAGCTCCGCCTGCGGGGTGAGGCTGTGCAGGCTGGCGGCCTGGTGAAAACCGAGATCAAGCATCGACCAGCCCCCCCTCAGTCACGGTATCGGGAGAGTGCGAAAAAAAGAAGTTCAGGTCCGTGGCCTTGGGGTCGAAGGCCGACTTGGCGGGCGACCGCATGGAGGCGCTGATGAGCTGGTGGGCGTTGGCACGCTCCCAGTCCTCGGGCACCCGCTGGCCGTTGGTCACGCCGCGCAGCACCATTTGGTGGCGGATCAGCGCGTCAATCGCGGGGCCCAGCTTCACCGCTTCGTCCACCTTGGACAGGATGGCTTGCTGCGAACCGTCGGTCTTGAAAGCGGTGAGCACATCATCCAGCGTGTCGCCATGGCAACCGGCGTTGAGCACCAGCAGGCGGTTGACATGGGGCAGGTCCAGCACGTCCAGCATATCGCGCTTGCGCGGGTCGCGCGGGGCCACGCCGGTGGTGTCGATCAACACCATCTTTTTGCCGCTGAGCAGGCCCAGCAGGTCTTGCAGCGCGGCACGGTCGTGCGCCAGGTGCGCCACGATGCCCAGCATGCGGCCATAGGTGCGCAGTTGCTCGTGGGCACCCACACGGTAGGTGTCGAGTGTGATCAGGCCCACGCTGCCGGGGCCGTGGATGCGTGCACACATCGCTGCCAGCTTGGCCGTGGTGGTGGTTTTGCCCACGCCGGTAGAGCCCACCATGGCGAAGATGCCGCCCTGTTCATACAGGGGGGGATCGGTCTGGTCGGTCTTGAGGTTGCGCTCCAGCACCTCCATCAGCCAGCGTACCGATTCGCCCGCCGACAGGTCCTCGGGCATGCGTTCGAGCACTGCACGGGCCAGCGATGGGGAGTAGCCAGCACGGATCATCTTGAGCATCAGGTTGGACTGGATCGGGTTCTGGCGTGCCTGCCCCAGCCAGGCCAGCGTGTTGAAGCGGTCTTCGATCAGCTCCTTCATCGCATGCAGTTCGTTCATCACGCTCTGGTTGTTCGACTGGATCAGGTGGGCGCTGGGAGCCTCCTGCCGGCGGCGTGGTGGCTCGGGCGGGATGTCCATCGGGATGGTGCGCAGCGGGTTGTGGCGTGCCACGGAGGGGGCGGGCATGCGCTCGCGTTCGGGCTCCTGGTCGCGGCTGCGTTCAGACAGTGTCTGGGGTTCCGACGGGCCGTTCAGGGCCTCGTGGCGACGGCGCAGCATGCGCTCGCGCACATAGTCCTGGAACGACAGCGTGCTCATGGCCAGCTGTTCGGTGTCTTCCTCGACCGGGTTGCGGCCCAGAGCCGACGCTGCCGCCGGCTGGCTGGCGCGCTGTGGGGCGCTGCGCGGGGTGCTGGGCGCCAGCAGGGGCGCATTGGACGAAGAGGCGGGGGCACCCCCATCCAAGGCCGACAGCGTGTCTTCGGCCGTGGCCACCACTTCCACGCCGTTGGCCGTGGGGCGGTTGGACAGGATCAGCGTGCCGTCGCCAAAGGCCATGCGCGCCTTGGCCAGAGCCTCCCGGGAGGTGGGGGCGGTAAAGCGTTTGATGTTCATGCTGATGCACCTTTAAGGATCGGCCCAATACGGATGGTGTGGGTCTCTGGAATTTCACTGTGTGCCAGAACCTGCAGGCGGGGCGCCACGCGGCGCACCAGACGGGAGATGGCATTGCGGATCTGGTCGGGAACCAGCAGGCAGGCGGGCAGGCCCATCTCTTCCTGCTTGAGGGCCACTTCGGCGGCCTTCTGTGTGAGGATGTCGGCCACACCGGGGTCGAGCGCAGGGCCTGCCGTGTTGCCCAGGGCCTGCACCAAAAGGCGCTCCAGGCCGGGTTCGATGGCGATGACGTTGAGCTCGCGGGTGGGGCCGTAAATCTGCTGGACGATGGCTGGTGAGAGCGCGATGCGCACGCGGCGGGCCAGCTCGACGGGGTCGGAGACCGCACCCGCATGCTCGGCCAGCGTCTCGATGATGGTGCGGATATCGCGGATGTGCACAGACTCTTCCAGCAGCAGCTGGAGGACCTTCTGGAACGTTGCGATGGAGACCATTTTCGGGACCACTTCTTCGATGAGCTTGGGAGCCAGCTTGGCCACGTGCTCCACCAGCTGCTGCGTTTCGGTGCGGCTGAGAAGCTTGGCGGCTTGCACTTGCATCAAGTGTGACAAATGGGTGGCCATCACGGTTTCGGAATCAACGACGGTAAAACCCGCCATTTGTGCGGCTTCCTTCTGCCGATCGTCGATCCAGTGTGCTGGCAGGCCAAAGGCAGGGTCGGTGGTGGCCGTGCCGATCAGTGGGGTGGTGATGCCGCCGGGATTGATCGCCAGGAACATTCCGGGGAAGGCCTCGCCTTCTCCCACCACCACGCCACGCAGCGTGATGCGGTAGCCGCTGGGCTTGAGTTCGAGGTTGTCGCGCACATGCACGGCGGGGGGCAGGAAGCCCACTTCCTGCGCAAACTTGCGGCGCACGCCCTTGATGCGGGTGAGCAGGTCGCCCTGGCGGCTCTTGTCCACCAGACTGATCAGGCGGTAGCCCAGCTCCAGGCCCAGCAGGTCCACGGGCTGCAGGTCGTCCCAGGTGGCTTCGCCGTCGGTGACCGGTGGCGGAGGGGCCTCGACGACGGGCGGCACTTTCTGGCGCTCGTACATCATCCAGGCGCCATAACCCAGCAGCCCGCCCATGGTCAGGAACACCACATGCGGCATACCGGGGATCAGGCCCAGCAGGATCAGGATGCCTGCCGTGACACCCAGCACGCGGGGCGACATGAACAGCTGCTGCACGATCTGGCGGCCCATGTCGTGGTCCTTGCCCACGCGGGAGATCACCATGGCGGCGGCCACCGAGATCAGCAGGCCGGGAATCTGCGCCACCAGCGCATCACCAATGGCCAGCAGGATGTAGCTGTCGGCCGCCTGCTTGGCCGACAGGTCGTGCTGCAACACGCCAATCGTGAAGCCGCCAATGATGTTGATGAGCAGAATCAGAATGCCCGCCACGGCGTCGCCGCGCACGAACTTGGAGGCGCCGTCCATGGAGCCGAAGAAGTTGGCTTCTTCCGCCACTTCGGCGCGGCGGCGCTTGGCTTCCTTTTCGTCGATCAGGCCGGCGTTCAGGTCGGCGTCCACCGCCATCTGCTTGCCGGGCATGGCGTCCAGGGTGAAGCGGGCCGACACTTCGGCAATGCGCTCGGCACCCTTGGTGATCACCACGAAGTTGATCACCACGAGGATCGCAAACACGATCAGACCGACCGCGAAGTTGCCGCCGATCAGGAAGTGGCCGAAGGCTTCGATCACGGCACCCGCCGCGCCCGGGCCCTGGTGGCCTTCGAGCAGCACCACGCGCGTCGAGGCCACGTTCAGCGACAGGCGCATCAGGGTGGTCAGCAGCAGCACCGAAGGGAAGGCCGCGAAGTCCAGCGGGCGCAGCATGTAGGCCGCGACCATCATCACCATCAGCGCAACGGCGATGTTGAGCGTGAAGAAGGCATCCAGCAGCCACGGCGGGATGGGCAGCACCATCAACGCCAGAATCGCCACCACCAGCAGGGGGGCCGACAGGCCCTGCAGGGCGCTGGCGTTGGTGCCCGCCCATTGCTGCAAAGACTTTACGGAGGTGTTCATACGGCAGCACCTTGCACCGTGGTGCGGTTCAGCGGATCGAGTTCAGGCGGCACAAAAGGCTCCACCAGGCTGTCGGGCATGCGGCCTTCGCCACGCAGCGCGGCCTTGAGGCGGTACACATACGCCAGCACCTGGGCCACGGCGGTGTAGAGCGTGGCGGGGATGGCCTGGTCCAGCTCGGCATGGGCATACAGCGCGCGGGCCAGCATGGGCGACTGCAGCACGGGCACGTTGTGCTCTTTGGCCACGTCGCGGATCTTCATGGCGATGAGGTCGGTGCCGCGCGAGATCACCTGGGGCGCACTCATGGTCTTCTCGTCGTACTTGAGGGCCACCGCATAGTGGGTCGGGTTCATCACCACAAAATCGGCCTTGGGCACGGCGCTCACGCTGGCGCGGTCGGCGATTTCGCGCTGCTTCTGGCGGATGCGGCCCTTGATGTGGGGGTTGCCGTCCGACTCCTTGTGCTCCTGCTTGACTTCCTCGTGCGACATCTTCAGCCGCTCTTTGAAGAAGAACGCCTGCAAAGGCACGTCCACCAAAGCGGCCAGAAACACGACCAGCAACAACAGGCTCATGCCCGAAGTCAGCCAGTCGGCAATCTGGCGAAGGGCCATGGGGGAGGGTTGCAGCACCAGCATGGCAACGGTTTCGATGCTGTTGCCCAGGAACTTCCAGGCCACATAGGTCAGGATGGCCGTCATCAGCACCATCTTGGCCACGTTGGCCATCTGCTGCTTGGAAAACAGGTTGGCCAGCCCCGAGATCGGGTTGAGGCGGCTGAACTGGGGGGTGATGGGCTTGGCGCTGAGGATCCAGCCGCCCGCTCCGATGGCGCTGATCAGGGCCGCCGCGCTGGTCAGCGTGGCGAACACTGTGCTCGCGATCACGCCCACGATGACCATGTCCTGCAGCCGCGACAGCATGGTGCCCGGCGCCATCACCGTGGCCGCATTGAACGCCAGCTGCTGGCTCATGGCCCACTGCATGCGGTCCATCAGCTGTGGGGCCAGCAGCAGCATGCATGCGGCGCCCGCGCCCAGAATGGCCAGGTGCGACAAGTCGCGTGAGCGTGCCCCTTGGCCGTCTTCGCGTGCTTTCTGCAGCTTGCGCTCTGACGCGGGGAGGCTTTTTTCTTGGCTGGATTCCATGGTGGCATGACGGCTGGGGTCATGCCATTGTCGTGAGCGACCTGGAAATCTAAAGGTGGATAAGGGGGCTGCCGCCCCCTCTTTTCGGTGAGGCCCGGGGTGTTTTCAGTCGCTGGCGGGCGTCTGCCCGCTACGGCCGATGGTCATCAGCATTTTCAAAAATGATAGCGGCTAGGGCATATTGCACTAGCGCTTGAAGCACATTGGGCTGAAAACAGCGTGTCAGAAGCCCAGGCTGGCCAGCAGATCGTCCACCTGGGACTGGTCGGTGACCACGTCGGGCGTGTTGTCCGGGTCCACCACCGGGCCTTGCAGGTGGGCCGGGCGGGCGGGCTCGGCGGGTACCTGGGCGTTGGGCGGGGCCGTCTGGATGAGCAGTTGCACCAGTTGCTCTTCAATGGTGGCTGCCAGATTCACCACGCGCGCAATCACCTGGCCGGTGAGGTCGTGAAAATCCTGGGCCATCATGATTTCCGTGAGGTGCGTGTCGGCCTCTTTGGTCACACGCTCTACGTCAGTCAGGAAGTTGAAGATTTCGCCCTTGGCCACGGCTGCCACCGGGTCGGCGACCAGCGAATTGACGACCCTGCGTGTTTCCGCCGCAATGTAGTCGTGCTGCGCCTTGGCTTGCTCGACGCGGTTGAGCACCTTCTCGGCGGCCTCGCCCGTCAGCCGGGCGATGTATGACAGGCGGCTCTGGGCGTCGGGCAGTTCGCCCATGGAGCCGCGCAGCTTGTCGGCGTACCCCAGTTCATTCAGTGAATCGTGAAGCTGGCGGGTCAGCAGGCCAATCTTGTGGTGAACATCGGCTTCGGCGGCCGGCTGGCTGTTGTCCGGTGTGTCGTCCATGGTGTCATAGCCCCATCTTCTTCAGAATCAAGGTCACTTTCTCTTCCAGAGTTGCCTTGGTGAAGGGTTTGACGATGTAACCCGCAGCACCGCCCTGGGCGGCGGCGACGATGTCTTCCTTGCGCGCTTCGGCGGTCACCATCAGGACGGGCAGGTGCTTGAGCTTGTCGTCCTTCTTGATCTCGGCCAGCAGCTGGAAGCCGTTCATGTTGGGCATGTTGATGTCGGTCACCACGAAATCAAACTTGCTGTTGCGCAGTTTGTTGAGTGCGGCGACACCATCCTCGGCCTCGTCAGCGTCTGAGAACCCGCTCTCCTTGAGCAGGTTGCGAACGATGCGTCGCATGGTGGAGAAGTCGTCAACGATCAAAAAACGAAGGGCTGTGGTCACTTGGGACCCTTTCAGTCGAGATTTACTGTAAGCATTGTCATGGGCGGCAGGTTTGGTGACAAGTCGTAACTGTTACCTGCTTGGGGGGGGATTTTCCCGCTTTTCAGTCAACAGTTCTGTGGACGTGATTTCGGGAATCCCTTTGCCCATGAGCCGTTCTTCGGCCTCCCGGGTCAACACCGTGATGGTGATGCGCCGGTTGGAGGGGGAGCGTGGGTTCTTGGGGTCCAGCAGATCGCTGGCGGCCAAGCCCACCACGCGGCCCAGTTTAGCGTCTGGCATGCCGGCAGAGACCAGCTCTCGGCGCGAGGCGTTGGCCCGGTCTGCTGACAGCTCCCAGTTGCTGTACCCCTTTTCGCTGTTGCCATAGGGCACGGCGTCGGTGTGGCCTGCCAGACTGATGCGGTTTTCGACGCCACCAAGGGCCGCGCCAATTTCGCGCAGGATGTCGCGCATGTAGGGTTTTACCAACGCGCTGCCGCTGTCGAACATGGGGCGGTTTTGGTCGTCAATGATCTGGATCTGCAGCCCGTCGGGCGTGATGTCGATGCGGATCTGCGATTTGTACTCGTTCAGGCGCGGGTTTTCGGTGATCAGCGCATCGATCTTGGCCTCCAGGGCCTTGATGCGTTCCTGGTCCTGCTTGGCGCGTTCCGCCCGCGCGGCATCGATGCTCATGCGGCGCTGCTTGGCCTCTTCCACATCGGAGCGGCGCACCTGGCCGTGCACCTTGGCCAGATCGTTGCCGCCGCCGGGGATGACGCTGGAGCTGTTGCCCGCGCCGTCGCCGCCGGTCATCGCCACTTTGAGCGGCGACGCGAAATACGCCGCAATGCCCTGCAGCTCCCCCTTGGCCGTGGAGCCGAGCAGCCACATCAGCAGGAAGAACGCCATCATCGCCGTCACAAAGTCGGCATAAGCGATCTTCCAGGCGCCACCATGCACCGCATGGCCGCCTTTCTTGATGCGCTTGATGATGATGGGCTGGAGCTTCTTTTCTGCCATGGTGGTGGGAGCGTTGCGGCGCGGCTACGGCATGCGCGGCGGCTGCTACTTTTTGCCCTTCACGTGTCCTTCCAGCTCCGAGAAGCTGGGGCGTACGTTGGAGAACAGCACCTTGCGGCCAAACTCAATGGCGGTGGCGGGGTTGTAGCCCTGCATGCTGGCCAGCAGGGTGGACTTGATGCACTGCAGTTCCTTGGCAGCGTCCTCGGTCTTTTGCTCGACGAGTCCGCCCAGGGGTTCCACCACGCCGTAGGCCAGCAAGATGCCCAGGAACGTGCCCACCAGCGCCGAGCCGATCATGCCGCCCAGCACGGAGGGCGGCTGGCCCACCGAGCCCATGGTGTTCACCACCCCCAGCACGGCGGCCACGATCCCGAAGGCGGGCAGGGCGCCTGCAAGGCGCGCCAGGGCGGCCACCGGGGCGTGTGCTTCCTGATGGTGGGTGTCGATCTCGCTGTCCATCAGCGCTTCGATCTCGTGGGAATTCAGGTTGCCCGACACCATCATGCGCAGGTAGTCGGTGGTGAACTCGATCACGTGGTGGTCGCTGCCCACCGTGGGGTATTTCTTGAAGATCTCGGACTCGTGGGGTGTTTCCACATCCTTCTCAATGGCCATCAACCCCTCTTTGCGGGCCTTCTGCAGGATGTCATAGAGCATCGCCATCAGCTCCATGTAGCGCTCTTTGGTGTATTTGGAACCCTTGAGCGCCATCGGCAGTGCGGCCAAGGTGGCCTTGATCACCTTGGGCTGGTTATTCACCACAAATGCGCCCAGTGCGCCGCCCAAAATGGTGATGATCTCAAACGGCAGTGCCTTGAGAATCACGCTGATATTGCCCCCGTGCACGATGTACACACCGAAGATGCAGCCGAGGCAGACGACGTAACCGATGATGACAAACATGCTTTAGACGTTTAGGGCGGCGGCAGGGGCACGACTGCGCTGGGGAGGGCTGCAGTCCACGGATTGACCGAAGGTTACTGCAAATGTATCGGATTGCAGAACGCGAAATGCCCCAAGAGAGCGGTCAACAGGCTGCTTCTCGGGCGAATGGCCTCTGGCCGCTGCCACCGATGGAGCGTTGGTGGTCTTGCGCGCTGGGATGTGGGCGCTGCGATGGCCTTTCGGATGCCCGGCAAAGGGTCTGGGTGGCCTCTCGGGGACTATGTATACCCAGGTTTGTGTCAGAGCGTGGCGATGCGCTGATATTTATTGCCTATGGTGCTATCAATTTGATATTGATTGGAGTGAGTCCTTGCGCAGCGTGTCCGCCATCCGTGCGCCCGCATCGCATGCAAACGCCTCATTTGGACGGTGTTTCTGCTGTGACTGGACCTTTTTGGCCGTGAGGGCCTGCACTATGCTGCGGGCATGAAAGCCGTACTGCTCGCGGGGGGCCTGGGCACCCGCATCTCGGAAGAGTCGCACCTGCGTCCCAAGCCCATGATCGAGATCGGTGGGCGGCCCATCCTGTGGCACATCATGAAGATGTACGCCGCCCATGGCGTCAACGACTTCATCATCTGCCTGGGCTACAAGGGCTACGTCATCAAGGAATACTTCGCCAACTACTTCCTGCACATGTCGGACGTGACCTTTGACATGGCCAACAACCGCATGGAAGTGCACCACCGCCACGCCGAGCCCTGGCGCGTGACGCTGGTGGACACCGGCGAAAGCACCATGACCGGCGGGCGCTTGCGCCGTGTGCAGGAGTACCTGCCCGAAGGCGAGCCCTTCTGCTTTACTTATGGCGACGGTGTGGCCGACCTGGACATGACCGCGCAGTTTGCGTTCCACCGCGCCCACGGCCGCCAGGCCACGGTAACGGCCGTGTTGCCCCCAGGCCGCTATGGCGCCCTGATGCGCGACGGCGACCGGGTGGACGGTTTTGTGGAAAAACCGCGCGGGGACGGCGGCTGGATCAACGGCGGTTTTTTTGTGCTGCAGCCCGAGGTCATCGACTACATCGACGGCGACGCCACCAGCTGGGAGCTGGAACCCATGGCCCGCCTGGCTAGTAGCGATCAGCTGCGCGCCTTCGAGCACACCGGCTTCTGGCAGCCCATGGACACGCTGCGCGAGAAAAACCTGCTCGAAGACCTGTGGCAATCGGGCCGCGCGCCCTGGAAATGCTGGTAAGCACGATGCGCCCTGATCCCGACTTCTGGCGCGGCAAGCGCGTGTTGCTCACCGGCCACACCGGCTTCAAGGGCGCGTGGCTGGCCCTGTGGCTGCAACGCCTGGGCGCGCAGGTGACCGGCATTGCGTTGCCCCCTGCTAGCGAGCCCAACCTGTTCACCCTGGCGCAGTTGGGGCAGGTCGGCCCGGGTATGGAGAGCCATTTTTGCGACATCCGCAACGCCCCGGCTCTGGCCCTGCGCGTGCACGCCGCCCGGCCCGATGTGGTGCTGCACCTGGCCGCGCAGGCGCTGGTGCGGCCCGGCTATGCAGCGCCACTCGACACCTTTGCCACCAACGTCATGGGCACGGCGCATGTGCTGGACGCGCTGCGTGGGCTGGCGGGCGTGCGCGTGGCCGTGGTGGTCACCACCGACAAGGTCTACCGCAACCGCGAATGGGCCTACCCCTACCGCGAAGAAGACTCATTGGGCGGGCACGACCCCTACAGCGCCAGCAAGGCGGCGGCGGAGTTGGTAACCGCCAGCTACCGTGATTCCTTTCTTGCAGCCCAGGGTGTGGCGGTGGCCACCACCCGCGCGGGCAATGTGATTGGCGGCGGCGACTGGGCGCAAGACCGCTTGCTGCCCGACGCCGTGCGCGCCTGGGAGAAGGGTGAGACCCTGCGTATCCGCCGCCCCCAGGCAACGCGTCCCTGGCAGCACGTGCTGGAGCCGTTGGCCGCCTACCTGCGCCTGGCCCAATGCTTGTGGGAATCGCCCGCACTGGCCGGTTCCTACAACTTTGGCCCGCTACCGCACGAGGCCGCTACGGTCAAAAATGTCATCGAATTAGCCTCCAGCGCATATCCTTCCGGCGCAACAAGCTATGAAAAAGAGAGTGATGGCCCCCACGAAGCCGGCTGGCTCGCGCTGGAGACTGCCCACGCCCGCCAGGTGCTGGGCGTCGCCCCGCATTGGGCGCTGAACACCGCCGTGGCCCGCACCATGAACTGGTACCGACAGCACCATGGCGGCGCCGATGCGCGCGCGCTGTGCATGGCCGACATCGACGCGTGGGAGGCCCGCCCATGAGCCGCCTGGCCCTGGCGCCGCTGCCGCTGGCAGGGTTGTTCCGTGTGCAACGCCAGCCGTTGGTGGACGAGCGCGGCTTTTTTGTGCGCCTGTTCTGCACCGATGAACTGGCGGGCGCAGGCTGGGCGGGCCCGATCGCCCAAGTCAACCAGAGCTATACAGCCCTCCAAGGCACCGTGCGTGGCATGCACTACCAAAAGCCGCCGCACGCCGAAATGAAACTGGTGACCTGCCTGCGTGGCGAGGTCTGGGACGTGGCCGTGGACCTGCGCCAGGGCTCTCCCACCTTTTTGCAGTGGCATGCCGAGTATTTATCCGCAGACAACGGCAACGCACTGCTCATCCCGCCCGGTTTTGCGCACGGCTTCCAGGCGCTGACCGACCATGCAGAGCTGCTGTATTGCCACTCTGCGGCCTATGCACCTGCCGCCGAAGCGGGCCTGAACCCGCTGGACCCGCGCCTGGCCGTGGCTTGGCCCCTGCCGGTGGGGCAAATGTCGCCGCGCGACGCAGGTCAGCCCGGGATGACCGAAGAATTCGAAGGAGTGCGCCTGTGAAGTGCCGACACTGCGGCAACCCGCTGCGACTGCCGTTCCTGGACCTGGGCAGCGCGCCCCCGTCCAATGCCTACCTGCGCGAGGCCGCGTTGCGCGCGCCCGAAACCTGGTTCCCCCTGCGCCTCTTGGTGTGCGAAACCTGCTGGCTGGTGCAGACCGAAGACCACGCCGGGCGCGAGGCGCTGTTCACCGACGACTACGCGTATTTCAGTTCGTTCTCCTCGTCGTGGCTGGCCCATGCCCAGGCCTATGTCGAGGCGATGCGTGAGCGCCTGGGCCTCACCGCCGCCAGCCGCGTGGTCGAGGTCGCGTCCAACGATGGCTACCTGCTGCAGTACGTGCAGGCGGCGGGCATCCCCTGCTACGGCGTGGAGCCCACCGCCAGCACGGCGGCGGCGGCTCGCGCCAAAGGCATAGCGGTGGTGGATCGGTTCTTTGGCGTGGCGCTGGCCGACGAGCTGGCCGCTGCCGACCGCCAGGCCGACCTGATCGCCGCCAACAACGTGCTAGCGCATGTGCCCGACATCAACGACTTTGTGGGCGGCTTCACGCGGCTGCTCAAGCCCCACGGTGTGGCCACCTTCGAGTTTCCGCACCTGCTGCGCATGGTGCAGGGGTGCCAGTTCGACACGGCGTACCACGAGCACTACTCGTATTTGTCGCTCACGGCGGTGCAGTGCATCTTTGCGGCCAACGGCCTGATGGTGATCGATGTGCAGGAGCTGCCCACGCATGGCGGCAGCCTGCGCGTGTTTGCCGCCCGCGCCGATACCGTGGGCCACCCCCAGGTAACGGCTGAAGGCGCCGTCCGCGTGCAGCAACTGCTGGCCAACGAGGCCACGGCCGGCATGCTGGGCGCAGGTTTTTACAGCGATTTTCAGGCCCAGGCCATACGGGTCAAGCGCGAGCTGCTCATATTTTTGCTGCAATGCCAGGCCGCCGGCATCACCGTAGGCGCCTACGGCGCGGCCGCCAAGGGCAACACCCTGCTCAACTTTGCCGGTGTGCGGCCCGACCTGCTGCCCTACGCGGTGGACAAAAACCCGGCCAAACAAGGCCAGTACCTGCCCGGCAGCCACATCCCGGTGGTGAGCGAGGCGCACCTGCGCGCCCACAAGCCGCAGCGCATCCTGATCCTGCCCTGGAACCTGCGCAGCGAGGTGGCCGAGCAGCTGGACTACACGCGCAGCTGGGGCGCGCAGCTGGTGGTGGCCGTGCCCCGTCTGGAGGTGTTCTAGATGATCGAGCTGCACCCCAGCGCCAAGGTCTCGCACCTGGCCGACATTGAAGACTCTGTGCGCGGCACGCGCATCGTGGTGGGCGCACATTCGGTGATCGACAGCTTCGTCAAGGTCAAGCCTGCGGGCGGCAGCGGCGACCTGGTGGTGGGCGAACATGTGGTCATCAACGCGGGCTGCGTGCTCTACACCGGCAACGGCATCCACATCGGTAATTACGTGGCGATTGCCGCCAACTGCACCTTTGCGCCGGTCAACCATGCCTATGCCGAACTTGGCCGGTTGATCCGCGAGCAGGGCTTTCTGCCCAGCAAGGGTGGCATCGTGATTGAGGACGACGTGTGGATCGGCGCTAACTGCGTGCTGCTCGACGGCGCCGTGCTGCGGCGCGGCTGCGTGGTGGGCGCAGGCTCCATCGTGCGCGGGGAGCTGCTGGCGTACACCGTGTATGCGGGTCAATCGCTGGCGGCCGTGGGGGAGCGCCGGTGACGGACCTGCCCCCTTCGACGTTTACGGTGCTGGGCGCCACGGGCTACATCGGCAGCCGCTTGGTGGCGCACCTGCGGGCCCAGGGCCACACCGTGTGGGCGCCACCGCGCGGCGATGCCGAGGTGTTCACCCGCGCGCTGGGCCATGTGATCTATTGCGTGGGGCTCACCGCCGACTTCCGCACACGCCCGTTCGACACGGTGGACGCCCATGTGGGCCTGTTGGCCGAGGTGCTGCGGCGCGCGCAGTTCGACTCGCTGCTGTACCTGTCGTCCACCCGGGTCTACATGGGGGCGGCCTCCACGCACGAAGACGCCCCGCTGTCCGTGCTGCCGGGTGTCCCGTCATACCTGTACAACTTGACCAAGCTCACCGGCGAATCGCTGTGCCATGCCTGCGGACGCCCCGGGGTGCGCGTGGCGCGCCTGTCCAACGTAGTCGGGCCGGGGATGGACGCCGCATCGGGCAACCTGGTGGCCGACCTGCTGCGCCAGGCGCGGCAGGGCCACATCGTGCTGCGCTCCGATCCGCAGTCCGCCAAGGACTATGTGCACGTGGACGACCTGCTCGACGGGTTGCCGCGCATTGCGCTGGCGGGCCGCGCGAGTGTCTACAACGTGGCCAGCGGCGTGCAGATAACGCATCGGCAGTGGCTGGAGTGGCTGGCCAGCACCCACGCGGCGACCTTCGCCATCACAGAGCCTGCGCCGTGGCAGGGGTTCGCACCCATCGATGTGACGCGCCTGCGCGATGAATTCGCTTGGAAGCCCCGTCGCATCCTGGTTGACGGCGAGGCGTGGTAATTTTTTACGACAGAGAAGGGAAACGGATATGGCAAACCATTTGCACCCGGTATTTTTCGGAACCACGGAACCCGCAGCCTTCCTGCAAGGCATTCAGCAAGCGGTGAACCAAATCAGCGGCCAGGACGGCATCTACGCGGGTGACAATCTTTTCACCTACCACCGCAATTTGGGTTTTCTGGAAGATGAGCCACTGATGCGCGCGTTTAATGCGCACGCCGGTACGGAAATCGAAAAGGCCGTGCTGTGGCGCATATCCACAGTGCTGTGGGGTGTGCGCAATGGGCTGCGGCTGGAGGGAGATTTTGTGGAATGTGCCTGCTACAAGGGCACAACTGCGCGGATTGTGTGCGACGCGGTGGACTTTGCCAGCCGGCAGGATCGCCACTATTACCTGTACGACCTGTTCGATCACGACCCCTCGCTCCCGCACCATGCCATGCCGGAGCACAGCAAGCAGTTGTATGCGCAGGTGAAAGAGCGGTTCTCCGGCTTTGGCAACGTGACCGTGACGCAAGGCAAAGTGCCCGACGTGCTGGCCGAGGTCGCGCCCCGCAAGATCGCCTTCATGCACCTCGATATGAACAATGCGGAGGCTGAGGTTGGCGCGCTGGAAGTGCTGTTTGAACGCATGGTTCCAGGGGCCGTACTGATTCTGGATGACTATGGCTGGCTCGCGTACCGGGCGCAAAAGCTGGCCGAGGACCCCTGGTTTGCCAAGTACGGGTACCGTGTGCTGGAAATGCCCACCGGCCAGGGCCTGTTGATCAAATAAAAGGCGTGACCATGCATCCATCAGAACAATTTCGCCTGGAGCGGCAAGCGCGTCTGGAGTCGTATGCCAGCGATGGGGCGTTTCAGACCCTGTCGCGCGACTGGCTGCAGGCCTCGATGCAGCGGCAGTACGTCTACAACTTCGACTGGATGGGGCGGCCCATCATCCAGTACCCGCAGGACATGGTGGCCATGCAGGAGCTGGTGTGGCGCGTGCGGCCCGACCTCATCATCGAGACCGGCATCGCCCACGGCGGCTCGCTGGTGCTCAGCGCCTCGCTGCTGGCGCTGCTGGACATGAGCGATGCGATTGAAGCCAGCACCACGATGGACCCGCGCGCATCGCGCCGCAAGGTGCTGGGCGTGGACATCGACATCCGCGCCCACAACCGTGCCGCCATCGAAGCCCACCCCATGGCCAGCCGCATCGCGATGATCCAGGGCTCGGCTGTGGCGCCCGAGGTGGTGCAGCAGGTGCGCGACTTTGCCCAGGGCTACCAGCGCGTGCTGGTGTGCCTGGACTCCATGCACACGCACGACCATGTGCTGGGGGAGCTCGACGCCTATGCGCCCCTGGTGACGCCCGGGAGCTACTGTGTGGTGTTCGATACCTTTGTGGAAGACATGCCGCCCAAGTTCTTTGCCGACCGACCCTGGGACGTGGGCAACAACCCCAAGACGGCGGTGCGCCAGTGGCTGGCCGGGCATGCGGAATTCGAGGTCGATGCGGAGATGGAGCAGCGTCTGCAGGTCACGGTGGCGCCCGAGGGATTCTTGCGCCGCCGCGCCAGCTGAGGATGCAAGCCCTAGATTTTGCGCCCGGATCTAAAGGATTTTGGGGCTCGGCGCTAGCTGGATAAACGCTGGATGCTATCAATTCAGGCTCGACGACTCAAATCGCCTGCGCCCGCTGTGAATCTTGCGCCGTCTGCGCCTGCCGTTCCATGGCGCGCATGGCGTATTGCAGGTACGTCACGGCAAAGTCGGGATGGCCGTGTGCGTTCTCCACTTCTGCCAGGCAAGCCAGCGCCACCGGGTCGTGCGGCACGGCGTTGAGCACCATCTCGGCCAAGCCAGTCACAGCGATCCAGTTCCGGTCGGTGATGGATGCCGCGCCATCGAGGCCGGGCGCTGTGGCGCTGTGGCCCGCCTTGGCCTTGTCCACCAGACTCTGCAGGCGCTGGTGCGCTTCGCTCAGGCTGATGCGCTGGCCGGGCTTCACGCCCACGCCGGGTACGGGCGGCGCGCTCCATTCGGCCGGGCAGTCCTGCAGCCATGCGGCCATGGCCGCCTGCTGCGCCGCAGGGTCGCCCGGGTGCGCCGATGCCGCCAGCCACTGCAGCCACATCGAGCGCAGGCCGTCCGCAAAGTGGTGGTTGAACACGTCTTCCCGCATGAGCGGCGAGTTCTCCACCTCGTCGCGCAAGCCCTGGCGCAGCTGATTCAGCGCGGGCACGTCGCTGGCCAGTTCGCAGGCAATGCGCACATAGTCTTCGGGCGTCTTGCCCAGCCATTCCGTGCGCCCCAGGTAGGTGAGCAGCCCCACGCCCATGCGGCTCTTGAAGCTCTCGCCCACCATGGACACCAGCGGCACGCCCATCCAGAGCACGTCGAAGGTGGTGGTTCCGCCCGTGAGCGGAAACGGATCCAGGGCGATGTCGATGTGGTGGTAGGTCAGGTACTGGTTGTCGCCGCTCAGGCCCAGCAGGTCGAGCCGTTCGGTGTCCACGCCCAGCGCCTGGCAGCGCAACCGGTACTCGCTGGCAAAGCCCGGTTCGCCAAGGTTTTTGCCTTCGATCAGCAGACGCGAGCCCGGCACCGCCTGCAGGATGCGGCCCCACAGGCGCAGCACGTCGTCGGTGAGCTTGCCCAGGTTGTTGCACGAGCCAAACGTGATGAAGCCGTTGGCCAGCGCCGGGGTGGGGCGCACCAGATAGCGGGGCTGATAGCGCCACAGCGGGTGGCGGCTCATCGGACGGTAGCAGGCGAACAGGGTGGGCAGGCGGTAGAGCTGCTCGGTGTATTGATCCTGCGCATCCGGTGGGTCGGTGACCTCGTCGGTGAACTTGTAGTCCACGGCCTGGAGCCCCGTGGTGGCAGGAAATCCCAGCCACGACACCTGCACCGGCGCCGGCTTGTGGGCCAGGGCCAGCAGGCCGTTGTGGCCGGTGTGCCCCGCCAGATCGATCAGGATGTCGATGCCATGGGCACGGATGGCCTGCGCCTGCTGTGCCCCGTTCAGGCCCGCCAGGCGCACGAAGTGGTCTGCATGGTGCTCCACGCGCGCCGTCACCTGGTCGTCGCGCGGAAACAGATAGAAGGCGAACACCTCGAACTGGCGCCTGTCCAGCTGGGCCAACAGGCCTTCCACAAAGTACATCACCGAGTGGATGCGGAAGTCCGGTGAGAGGAAGCCGATGCGCAGCCGTCGCCAGGGATCGCCACGATGATCGGCGTGGTCGGGCCAGCTGGGCTGGAGGGCGGGCTCGAACGCCTGCGCAAAATCCCGCGCCGCGCTCGCCAGCATGGCCGCGTCGGCGTCTGGGTCGGCCAGCATGAAAAGCAGCCGGTTGGTGTGGTTGGCATAGTCGGCCGGCGTGAGGGCGATGGCGGCCAGGCAGTCCTGCACCGCCTGCTTGACCTGGCCCAGCTCGCGCCGGTGGATGGCCTTCTGGGTGAGGGCTGACGATTTCTCGGCCGTGGTGGTGGCCAGGGCGGCCGCACGCTCGGCGGCCTGGAAGCCTTGCTCGTGGCGGGCAATGAGGTAGCAGCATTGCGAGAGGATGAGCCAGCACACCGACTTGTCGGGGCGCAGCTCGCACACGCGCTGCAAGATGGGCAGGGCCTCGGTGTTGCGCGCCAAGCCCAGAAGCAAATTGCCGTAGTTGATCAGCAGTTCCGCATCGCCGGGCCATTGGGCGGCAGCGTGGCGGTAGACCTCGGCGGCCTCGTCCTTGCGGCCCAGGCAGTCGAGTGCGTGACCCAAGTAACGGTGGGCCTGCAACTGGCGTGAATTCTTGCGCAAGGCCTGCTTGCACAGCCGCGCGAGCAGCTCCCATTGGCCCGATTCGAGCGCGGCCTGCATCCTGGGGTCTGCGCCGGGTTGCGCGTGGCTGGGAGGTGGTCTGCCCTTCACATCGATCCTTGCATGGTTGCGGCCGCTGGCGCGGTGGCGCCGCGCCAGCCGGGGCCCGGGGATCGGGCCTCCAGTCGGCGAGTTTGCCGGCTTTGCTTACTGCAGCAGCTTGAGCACGCCCTGCGGGATCTGGTTGGCCTGGGCCACCATGGCGGTGCCCGCTTGCTGCAGGATCTGCGCGCGCGACAGGTTGGCGGTTTCGGCCGCGAAGTCGGCGTCTAGGATGCGGCTGCGCGAGGCAGAGAGATTCTCTGACGTGATGTTCAGCGCGGAGATCGCCGTCTCGAAGCGCGCCTGCAGCGCACCCAGCTTGGCGCGTTCGCCGTTGATGAACGCCAGCGCCGAGTCTACCGTCTTGAGGGCTTCGGTCGCCTTCTTGAAGGTGGTCACGTCCAGGTTGGCCACTTCCTGCAAGTCCGAGGCGGAATCGGCGGGCGCAGCAGTGCTGAACGCGTTGGTCGTGGTGGCCACGGTCGAGAACGACTTCTCGGAGTCGAGCACCACATAGCCGCTGATGGTCGAAGCATCGGCGCCCGATGCGGCAGCCAGGGTGTCGGCAGCGCCGGTGGCGGTGCCGTCGGCCTGCAGCTTCTGGATGGTGATGGCACCCGCGTTGGCACCCGAGGCTGCGCTTTTGTACAGCCCGATGTCCTGGCCCGTGGCGTTGGACAGCACGATGCCCGTGCTGGTGGCGTTCAGCGAAGCCGTCACGCCGGTCTTGGCCGATTGCTCGTTGATGGCGGAGATGGCATTGGAGAGGCCGTCCGACGTGTTCAGTGCCGACACGTTGAACGAAATCGACTGGCCCAGAGCTGGCGCGGTGGGCGTGTTTTCCGAGCGCAGCTCGAAGGTGTAGGAGCCGACGGAGGTGAACGAGAGGTCCAGCTCGGTGCGGGCCGAGGCGGTCACACCCGTGTTGGCCGTCTGCAGATTGATCTTGTCCGCCATGGCCTTGGCGGTGTCGTTGGCCACGAGCGTGATGTTCTGCGAGCCCAGTGCGCCATTGACGGCCAGCGTGCCGCCGGTCACGCCGTTGGTGCCCCAGCTGGTCGCGCTGGCGGCTGCACCAGCGCCGTTGGCCGACGTGTTCTGGTTGTTGCCGTACACGCTGGTGCGCAGGTTGGCCGTGGCCGCCACGATGGTCTGGTTGGCATTGGCGCCCACCTGGAACTGCTGGGTGCCAAACGTCCCATTGAGCAGCTTGGCGCCGTTGAACTCGGTGGTTTGCGAGATGCGGTCCAGTTCCGCCACCAGCTGACCTACTTCCTGGTTGAGCGCCTGACGGTCGCTGGGGCTGTTGGAGGCATTTGCCGATTGCACGGCCAGCTCACGAACGCGCTGCAGGATGTCGCCGGCCGCCTTCATGGCGCCTTCCGTCACCTGCGCCAGGGAGATACCGTCGTTGGCGTTGCGTGCCGCCTGGTTCAGACCGCGGATCTGGCTGGTGAAACGCTCGGAAATCGCCAGGCCGGCGGCGTCGTCCTTGGCGCTGTTGATGCGCAGGCCCGACGACAGGCGCTGGATGGAGGTGTTGAGCGAAGTCTGGCTGGTGCCCAGATTGCGTTGGGCCGTCAGCGAAGCGACATTGGTATTGATGGTGGCCATGGAGTTGCTCCTTGGGGGCTCTGGATGGACATGGGTGCCTGTTCAGGGACTACCGTCCGCCAGGCAATGCGGGAACGATGGGTAATTGTGTGGAGGACCACACTGCTGTGTTGCCGGGATAAAGCGTGGAAAAGCCGGTCAACTTGCTGGTTCGCGTGCCGAAACACCCCAAACATCCGAGCCGAGCCGGGGGGGGCGGGCCGGCAGCCGTTTCACGGGCTGAGCGGGGAGAGGGGGCCAAATGGTTGCGGATTTCGCGCAGAGCAGCCCTAAAGTTTCCAAATGCCTGGCCGAAAACATATGCAACGGAAGGTAAATGCCTCCGCCGTCACCAGAGAGCCAGTCGGCGCTGTGGACCGTATAGCCGGGTGCCTTGCCTGGCACCCAGGTTGGCGGAAACGCCATATTCAGTGAGTTCTTTTCAGGAGATTTGCCATGGCATCCACCATCAACACCAACGTCGCCTCGCTGACGGCCCAGCGCAATCTGGGTGCAAGCCAGACTTCGCTCAACACCTCCATCCAGCGCCTGTCGTCGGGCCTGCGCATCAACAGCGCCAAGGACGATGCCGCCGGCCTGGCGATTTCCGAGCGTTTCACCAGCCAGATCCGCGGCCTGAACCAGGCCGTGCGCAATGCCAACGACGGCATCTCTCTGGCGCAAACCGCTGAAGGCGCGCTGAAGGCGTCGGGCGACATCCTGCAACGTGTGCGTGAACTGGCTGTGCAATCGGCCAACGCCTCCAACAGCGCTGGCGACCGCCAAGCCCTGCAGCAGGAAGTGGGCCAACTGGTGGCCGAACTGGACCGCATCTCGCAAACCACCGAGTTCAACGGCGCCAAGCTGCTCAATGGCTCGTTCGGCACCCAGCAGTTCCAAGTGGGCGCCAACGCCAACCAGACCATCGTGGCGGCCACGGCCAACCTGCGCACCAGCGTGTACGGCAACAACCAGAACACGTCGGCCAACGGCTCCGGTAGCGGTGCCAGCGCGACCAGCTGGGGCACCAACGGCGTCACCGCCGGCACGCTGGCTGTGAATGGCTCGCTGGGTTCTAAGAACATCACCATCGCTGCCAACGATACGGCCAAGGCCATGGCGGACAACATCAACCTGCAGACGGCCAACACCGGCGTGACGGCCTCGGCACGCACGGAAGTCGAATTGACCTTCGGCGCGGTGGGCTCCTATACGTTCGAACTGCGTTCGGACAACACGCCGACCGGCACCGCCCTGGGCCAGTCTGTGTCGTTCAACGTGACCGCCCTCAACACTGCCGACGGCCTGTCGGGGGCTGTGTCCGCCATTAACGAGCAATCCTCGAAGACCGGCGTGACCGCCCGCGTGAACGACACCAACACCGGCGTGATCCTGACCAACGCTTCCGGTCAGGACATCACGCTGGCCAAGAGCGCCACCTCGGGTGCAAACTCCGGCGCGGTGAACATCCAGAAGCTGCAGGCCGACGGCACCGCCATCGGCGCACAAGACACGCTGGCCGCAGCCTCCGGTGCCGACGCATCGACCATCAGCGGCTACGTGGTTCTGGACTCCGAAAAGGCGTTCTCGACCGTGGCCACCACCACCAACGCGTTTAACACCGCAACCGCCGCCAACTCGGCTTCTGACCTGCAAGAAGTTGCCAACCTGGACGTGACCACGTTCAAGAAGGCCACCGAAGCACTCAAGACCGTGGATTCGGCCCTGTCGTTCATCAACGGTGAACGCGCCAAGCTGGGTGCTCTGCAATCGCGCTTCGAAACGTCGATCAGCAACCTGCAAGTAACGTCCGAGAACCTGTCCGCATCGCGCAGCCGTATTCTGGACGCTGACTTCGCAGCTGAAACCGCCAACCTGTCACGCTCGCAGATCCTGCAGCAAGCCGGCACGGCCATGGTGGCCCAGGCCAACCAGCTGCCGCAAGGTGTGTTGGCCCTTCTGCGTTAAATTGCAGCAGGTGCGGGCGGCCGGGGCGTTGCAGCGTCCCGGTCGGACCTCGGCGGCGGCAGAAGCTTTCTGTCGCCGCCCTTTTGACTTTCAGGGTGCGTTTACGATTTTCCTTTCGACGCGCGAAAAAGAAATCGCAAGTACGTTCTCAGAGCCGGCGGGTGCCAGGACCGCTGGATAAGACGGGTTTCCTGGTGCGAATACGGACGATCCTGGCAGCCATTGCGCGCCATAATTTCCGTTGATCCAGTTCAGGAGGTTGCTATGGCCACGATTTCATCACCAGGCGTTGGTACCAACGGGCTCGATGTCAAGAACATCATTTCTCAGTTGGTGGCCCTGGAAAAAAAGCCCCTGGACGCATTGAAGCTGCAGGCGGCCACCGTCAGCACCAAGATTTCCGCCTACGGACAAATCAAGTCGCTGGTGTCCACCTTGCAGGATGCTGCCAGCAAGCTGACCAGCGTGACGGGCTGGAACGGCGTCACCACCACTTCGTCGGATTCCAAATTTGTATCGGCCTCGGCGATTGGTGGCACTTTGCCGACATCCTTCAGTGTCGAAGTGCAGGGCTTGGCCAAGGCACAAGCCACGGCGTCAGCGGCTCTGCTGCCTGTGGGTGGCGCGCTGGGGGCGGGGACGTTGCGGCTGGAACTGGGCAAGTGGAGCGTTGCGCCGGCATCCTTCACGCCATCGAGCGGCCAGCCCGTGGATATCACCATCCTCGCTAGCGACAAACTTTCCGACGTGGCCAGCAAGATCAATGGCGCCAACGCGGGCGTGACCGCCTCCATCCTGACCGACGCTTCAGGCGAGCGCCTTCTGCTGCGCGGCAAGAACACCGGTGAAGAAGCTGGCTTCCGGTTGAGCGTGATGGAGGGCGGCGACACCGACCCCCAGAGCGCTGGCAACACCGACGCCACTGGTCTGTCTCGGCTGGTGGCGGGCACGACGGTTTCGCAGGCGGCCGCCAATGCTAAGGCGACGGTGAACGGCATCGCCGTCACGTCCGCCACCAACACCTTTGCCTCCACGGTGTCCGGCGTGACCTTCAAGGCTGAGCAGATCACCACGGCCCCGATCGAGATCACGGTCGCTAAGGACGAGGCGGCCATCCGCGCCAACATCGACGGCTTCGTGAAGGCCTACAACGCCATCAACGAGATCCTGCAGGACGCCACCAAGTACGATGCCAAGACCCAGTCGGCGGGTCTGCTGCAGGGCGACTCGACCGCAGTGGCGCTGCAGAACTCGCTGCGCAACGCCATCCAGTCCATCACTACCGGCGGAGGGGTCTTCAGTCGGCTGGCCGACGTCGGCATCACCCAGCAGTTGGGCGGCAATCTGGCGGTTGACTCTGCCAAGCTGAGCAAGGCGTTGACCGAAAGCCCTGAAGACGTCAAAAACCTGTTCCGCAACACGGGTGGCGGCAAGGCGGACGGCATCGCCGTGCAGCTCAAGGCGCTGACCACCAACCTGCTGTCCAACGACGGCTTCTTCAAGTCCAAGGACGACACCCTGCAGCTCAATCTCAAGCGCAACGCACAGGACCAGAACCGCGTGAACGACAAGGTCGATGCGTTCGAGAAGCGCATTACCCAGCGCTACAACGCGCTGGACAAGCAGATGGCAAGCCTCAATGGCCTGAACGCCTACATCGCGCAGCAAGTGACCGCCTGGAATAAATCAAACGGTTAAACCGGGGCTTCAGTTTTCTGAGCGCAAGCCGATAACTTAAGCAATACCTCGGAAGGATTGACAGCATGTTCAGCGCCTACAGCCCCCGTGCAGCCAACGCTTATCAGCGTATCAATGTAGAAACCAGCATGCACACCATCGACCAGCACCAGCTGGTCAGCCTGTTGTATGAAGGTGTTCTCAATTCCATCGCCACCGCGCGTGGTGCCTTGGCCCGCGGCGATGTGCTGGGCAAGGTGAACGCAATTTCCAAGGCGGTTCGCATCCTTGAAGAGGGACTGAGCACTTCACTCGATAAGGTCGATGGTGGAGAATTGGCTCAGAACCTTGGGGCACTGTACGACTACTGCATCCACCGCCTGATCCTGGCCAATGCGCGCAACGATGACGCCTTGATGCAGGAGGTCATGCGACTGATTGAGCCCGTGGCAACCGGGTGGAACGAAATCAAGAAATCGGGTGCGAGTGCAGCCGAAACGCCTACGTCGGGCCAGCCAGTGCTGGTGGAGGCCTGACCATGTCCCACATGCTGATTGACTATTACAAGGCGATTGAAGACAGCAGCGCCAAGATGCTGGAGGCTGCCAAGCTGAAGGACTGGGATGGCGTGGTGCGCTATGAAGGCGCCTGCGCTGTGCTCATCGAGCAACTGCGCTTCAAGTCCCAGGAGCACGAACTGCTGCCTGAGCACCGCCGTGAAAAGACCCGCATCATGCAGCGCATCTTGCGCAACGATGCGCAAATCCGTTGCTTGGCTGAGCCTTGGCTTGCCCAATTCGAACATCTGTTCGAGGGTCAGCCTCAGATGATGCATTGAGTGCAGTTGCGGGCGTGCCCGAGCTTTTCGATGGCGATGGCCTGACACGAGGCATGGCTTGGTAGAGGCAGCAGTCGGATGAGGGGGCTCCGGCCCTCTCGGGAGCTGATCGGTGCTTTGCCGAGGGGTTATGCACACAGCAGGTGGGGTGTGGCAACCTGAATGAGCCCAAATTTCAGGAATGTGGATCAAATCGGCATCAAGCGCTAGCGCGATATGCCTTTAAAGCTATTAAAAAAATAGCAATTGCGTGGGGCTAGCGTAGTGCCACGCTTGTTTAGCCGGGAGACGTGGCAACATCTGCCCGCTGTTACACCTGCATGTTCATGATGTCGGTATACGCCTGCACCATGCGGTTGCGCACGTGCAAGGTGGCCTGAAAGCCGATTTGCGCCTTCTGGATGGCCACCATGGTTTCTTCCAGGCTCACGGAGGGGTTTTCCATTTGCACCTCCCTTTGCATCTCTGAAGACTTGTTCTGAGCGGCACTCACCGACTGCAACGCGCCCTTGAGCGCGCCAGAGAAGCCGACTTCATTGCCCGTGGTTTGCGGCGCTGCGGCACGGCGCGCGACGCCAGCGCCCGTCAGCGGGGCAGTTGAGCTGGAGATGCGAAGGTCCATGGCGGTATCCGTAGGGGAATGGCGGTATGCTGCGTATCCTAGCTACCGGCCCAGGATGCATCGCGCTGAATAGATGGCCAAACGGACGGCTTATCAAGCGAACATTGTGGGGGCATGACCGAATAATCGACCCCACGCTAGGTCTGTTGCAGGGCCTGCTTTAATGGAAAGCAAGATGTCTGCTGTTGCTGAAGTCCCTCTCAATCCGCTCCCGACGCCGGCCAGCCCCAACTGGCTGCAGCGGCTGTCCGCCCTCGACCGGGCACAGCGCATGCGGCTGGGTGCGGGCGCGGCGCTGCTGGTGGCTGCTGCCGTTGCGGCCGTCGTGATGGGGCGCCAGCCCGACTACCGGGTGCTGTTTTCCAACCTGGGCGATAAGGATGGCGGGGCCGTGGTGGCCCAGTTGTCTCAGATGAACGTCCCCTACAAGTATTCCGAGGGTGGCGGCGCCATCCTGATTCCTGCAGAGCGCGTGCACGATGTACGTTTGCGGCTGGCCACGCAGGGTTTGCCCAAGGGCTCCGTCGCGGGTTTTGAACTGATGGAGTCCAACAAATTCGGGATGACGCAGTTTCAGGAGCGTCTGAACTTCCAGCGCGGGTTGGAGGGGGAACTCACCCGGTCCATCCAGGCACTGTCGTCGGTGCAAAGCGCTCGTGTGCACCTGGCCTTGCCCAACCAGAACGGCTTTTTCCGTGAGCAGCAAAAGCCTTCGGCCTCGGTGTTGGTGAGTCTGCATCCCGGGCGCATTCTGGATCGCGCGCAGCTCGCGGGCATCGTGCATCTGGTGGCCTCCAGCGTTCCTGAGCTGGCACCGTCCGCCGTGAGCGTGCTGGACGACACGGGCAAACTGCTCTCCCAGTCGCCCGACAGCACGGCCGGCGCTGAAATCAATGCCCAGCAGTTGCTGTACGTGCAGCAACTAGAGCAGCAGTATTCCCGCCGCATCATGGACATCCTGGAACCCGTGGTCGGCCGCGACAACGTCAAGGCGCAGGTCACAGCCGAGGTGGATTTCTCGCAGACCGAATCCACCTCCGAGCAGTTCCGTCCCAACCAGACGCCGGATTCGAGTGCTGTGCGCAGTCAGCAGGTGCTGGAGAGTCGCGGCAGCTCGACAAAGACAGCCACGGGCGTACCCGGCGCTGTCGCCAACCAGCCTCCCGCTCCCTCTGCCGCTCCCATCAACGGTGCCAACCCCGCGCCCAACGCAGGCGGTCAGCAGGGGACGGAGGAGCAGACCAACAAGCGCGAGTCCACCACTAACTACGAAGTGGACAAGACCGTCAAGGTGGTCCGTGGCAGCACCGGTGCCGTCAAGCGGCTGAGCGCTGCTGTGGTGGTCAATTTCCAGTCGGCCGAGGACAAGGGCAAGACCGTGACCAAGGCGCTCACGCCCGAGCAGATCGAGCAGATGACCGCTCTGGTGCGTGAAACCATTGGCTTCAATCGGGAGCGCGGAGACTCGGTGAATCTGATGAATACACCGTTCCAGGTGACTGCGGTGCCAACGACGGACACCCCGCTGTGGAAGCAACCTGAGGTGGTGGACTTGGCCAAGACCTTTGCCTGGCCGGTGGGTGCAGTTCTGTTCGCTGCGCTGGTTCTGATGGGGCTGGTGCGTCCCGCGCTCAAGGGCTCCGCGCCTGCCAAGGCCACGGCCGCCAAGCCGGTGGCGGGTGGTCAGCTCGACGCCCTGGAGGCCGAGACGCCCGAGCGCCCAGCCTTGGCCGCGCCCAGCCGCAAAGACGAAGTGTTGCCTGCGACCCCGGAACAGCTGCGCCTGGAAGACGCCCGCGTGCTGGCCAAGGAGAACCCGGTCGCCGTGGCGAATATCCTCAAGACGTGGCTGAACGGCGATCCCGCCTGAACCCCATCCTGGACGACAACCATGGACGAGCAAGGACTCAATGACGCCGCCATCATGCTGATGTCGCTTGGCGAGGAGGAGGCGGCAGAAGTCTTCAAGCACTTCTCGCCCAAGGAAGTGCAGAAACTCGGCGAGACCATCGCGCGCATGCGCACGGTGTCGCGCGAGAAGGTGGACGAGGTTATCAACAAGTTCTCCAACGCGGCGGCGGCACAGAGCCTGCTGGTGTCGGATACAGGCAATTATGTGCGCGCCGTGCTCAAGCGCGCGCTGGGCGAAGACAAGGCCGGATTGCTCATCGACCGCATCTTGCAGGGCGGCGATGTCTCCGGCATCGAGAGCCTCAAGTGGATGGACCCGCTGTCGGTGGCTGAGCTGTTGCGCAACGAGCATCCACAGATCGTTGCCGCCATCCTGGTCCATCTGGACAGCGACCAGGCCTCGGGCATCCTGATGCACCTGACAGACCGCCAGCGCAGCGAAATTCTGCTGCGCGTGGCCACGCTGGAGGGCATTCAGCCCACGGCCCTCAAGGACCTGAACGAGGTGTTGTTCAAGGTGCTGGCCGGTGGTGACAAGATCCGCAAGAGCTCGCTGGGCGGCGTCAAGGCGGCTGCCGAAATCATCAACCTGCTGGGCGGCAACATGGATGCCGTGGTGCTCGAGTCCATTCGAGGCTACGACCCCGACCTGGCCCAGAAGATCATGGACAAGATGTTCGTGTTCGAGGACGTGCTCAAGCTCGACGACAAGGCCATCCAGACGGTGCTCAAGGAAGTGGCGTCCGAAACCCTCATCGTGGCCCTCAAGGGTGCGGTGCCCGAACTGCGCGAGAAATTCCTGTCCAACATGTCTTCGCGTGCGGCAGACGCATTGCGCGAAGACCTCGAATCGCGGGGGCCCATGCGGCTGTCCGAGGTCGAAGCGCAGCAGAAGGAAATCCTCAAGACGGTGCGTCGCCTGTCCGATGAAGGCCAGATCGTGATTGGAGGCGGTGGTGATGATGCCTTCGTCTAACCAGCGGTCGTATTCGCGGTTCATTCCCAGCGAGGAGGTCGGCGACTTCAAGCAATGGAAGTTTTCTGCCGTCGATGGTTCCGACCTGGTGGAGCCTGAGCCCGAACCGGAGCCGGTGGCGGAACTGCCCGCAGAACTGGATGAAGCGGCGCAGCAGGCCCTCGTTCAGCAAGCCTGTGATGATGCGTACGCAGAGGGCTTCGCCCAGGGACAAGCGCAGACGGCGCTCGAATGGCAGCGCCGCATGGATGAATACATTGCCCTGCAGGGGCAGGAGGCGGCGCAGCGTTTGCAGAGCGTGCTGCAAACGCTCGACGCGAGCCTGATCGACATGCAGCAACAGATGGCGCAGCAGCTGCTGGAGCTTGCGTGCGACATCGCGCGCCAGGTGGTGCGCCAGGAACTGTCAGTCAACCCCAATGCCTTGTTGCCCGTGGTGCGAGAGGCTGTTGACATGCTCGTGACCGAGGGGCGCCCTGCCACGGTGCGGCTCAATCCGGTGGACATGGAGGCCATGGCCGAGCCCTTGCGCGAAGAGGTCAATGCACCGGGTGTGCAATGGATGGCGGATGCCGCCGTACCCGCAGGGGGCTGCCTGGTGGAGTCTGCGGGCACCGTCGTCGACGGCAGCATTGACAAGCGTTGGCAGCGTGCCATTGCGTCCTTGGGGCTGCAGTCGCCTTGGGATGACGAAGCGCGTGGGGATGGCGATGACCATTGACACACCCTCGGCCTGGACCCGGTTCATGGACGATGCGCGAGCGCGCGTGGCCGAAGGTGCGCCGCTGGAGACGCGCGGCACACTCACGCGGTTGACGGGGCTGGTGCTGGAGGCCGTGGGCATCCGTGTGCCCGTGGGCTCGCAGTGCATGGTGCAAATGCCGGGGCATGCGCCGGTTTTGGCGGAGGTGGTCGGGTTTTCTGCCGACCGCGCATTTCTGATGCCTGCGGGCGACATCCATGGGCTGTCCAGTGGTGCCAGTGTGGTGCCGGCCGCACCGTACATCCCCATGCCCCGCTTGGGCGAGCCTCCCCGGCCTGTGCAGCGCGCCGGGGTGCTGCGTCTGCCCATGGGTGATGGATTGCTGGGGCGCGTGGTGGATGCCCAAGGCCTGCCTCTCGACCACGGCGGACCAGTGCGGGATGTCGTATCTGAGCCCATGGGGCGGCGGCAGATCAATGCCATGGACCGGGATCCGGTGCGTGAACCTCTGGATACCGGTGTGCGCGCCATCAATGCCCTGCTGACCGTAGGGCGAGGTCAGCGCCTGGGGCTGTTTGCAGGCTCCGGGGTGGGCAAGAGTGTGTTGCTGGGCATGATGGCCCGCTACACCCGGGCCGATGTGATCGTGGTCGGACTCATCGGGGAGCGGGGCCGCGAGGTCAAGGAGTTTGTGGAAGACATTCTGGGCGAGGAAGGCCGCGCGCGGTCGGTGGTGGTTGCGGCCCCTGCCGATGCGCCCCCTTTGTTGCGCATGCAGGGCGCCGCCTATGCCACTGCCGTGGCCGAGCACTTCCGCGACAAGGGCCAGCACGTGTTGCTGCTCATGGATTCACTCACCCGATACGCGATGGCGCAACGAGAAATTGCACTGGCCATTGGCGAACCGCCTGCCACCAAGGGGTATCCGCCGTCCTGTTTTGCCAAGCTGCCCCAGCTGGTAGAGCGCAGCGGCAACGGCCTGCATGGCGTCGGCTCCATCACGGCGTTTTATACGGTGCTATCGGAGGGCGATGACCAGCAGGACCCCATCGCGGATGCGGCGCGTGCCATTCTGGACGGGCACATTGTGCTGTCACGGGCTTTGGCAGAGACCGGGCATTTCCCGGCCATCGACATCGAGCAATCGGCATCGCGGGTGATGCACAACGTGGTGTCTCGCGGGCATTTTGATCTGGCGCGGCGGTTCCGTGCGGTGTATTCGCGCTACCAGAAGAGCAGGGACTTGGTGCAGGTAGGTGCTTACATGAGCGGCTCCGATCCGGCGTTAGACGAGGCCATTCGCCTGCAGCCGCAGATGGCGGGCTTTCTGCAGCAGGACATGTTTGAGGCAGCGTCGATGGACCAGAGCGTAGGCGCCATGGCCGCGGTGCTGGACCATTGACGGCCGGCAAGGTAAGCAGCCATGTCCAGTCTCAACGCCCTCTCCGTCGCGGTCGAAGTGGCTTCTCGCAAGCGGGACGATGCCCGCAAGGTTTTGCAGGACACGCTGGCTGCTGAGCAGGCGGCACGTGCCCAGCTCAATCAGCTGGAAGGTTACGCCCGAGAGACTGAGTCACGCTGGGGCATGAAGGCCGATACGGCCATGCAGCCCGAAGTGATGTACCACCACTACCAGTTCATGAATAGGCTGGGCCATGCGGCCAGCATTCAGAACGGTGTGGTGGGTGATCAATCTGCGCGGGTGCAAGTTGCGCAGCGCGCGCTGCTGGATGCCGAGCTTCGCTTAGCCAGCCTGCGCAAGGTGGTGGAGAAGAGGCGCAGCGACTTTGCTCTGCAGCAGCAGCGCAGGGATCAGAAACAAACCGACGAGCGCGCCGCGTTGCAGTATCGTAATGCGGACCAGGAGAATTGAACATGGAACCGACCAAAGTAGCTTCCTCGCAGAGCACCCAGCCCGCCCACGCCACCCGTGCTAAATCGTCGTCTCATCCGGCGACCGCAGAGACTGGGGACCCAACAGCAGGTGGCGGTTTTTTGGCGCTGCTGGCGGCGTTGGGGGGCGGGGTCTACGGCAATGTGCTTGGGGAGGGCTCGGGTGACACCCCCTTGTCTTCTGCGGGAAATGGCGTAGAGGTAGCCTCATCGTCGACTGCGGACGCTGCTGCCTTGGCGGCATGGCAAGGCCTGCTTGATCCCACGCAAAACCAGAACGAACCTGGTGCGGTCTATGGACAGTCCGCGTTGGTGGCGTCTCAATCAGCTAACTCGTTTTCGGGGAGCATCGCAACGGTAGCGCAGTCCGGCATTCAAGGACTTGCAGTTTCCCCGGGCAATGCGCTCAATGATCTGTTGCTGGGTGGGATTCCCCAAGGTTTGGTTGCAGAGACTGCGAAATTGGACACGTCTGCAGACCTGAAGGAGCAACCTTCCCAAGGCACGTTGGGCGGATTCGGACGTGCTTTCTCGCGCATGCAGGCTGCTAACGCTCAACGAGTCATGGGTATGGGTGGGGCGGAGGTCTCCTTTGGAGCAGTCGCCTCGACGGATGCGACCGGGCGGGCGAATACGGTGCATGGATCGTCTTCTGCACTGTTGGCCTCCACCGCAGAGCGGGCTTTGATGGGTGTACCTGCCGGAACCACGATGGAGCGTTCGGGTGTTGCTCAGTCAAGTTCCGTTGTCGGCATAGAGGTGGCAGCACCGCTCGCCGACAGTGTGGTTGCGATGATTGGATCTGCTCAGACAGCGGAGTCACCAGCCGGCGGGCGTTCTCATGGAAACGGAGAGGGCGCAGGGACTGCCGGCGCTTGGTCTGAAGGCGTGTCAGGGCCATCACCTTCGGACGCGGGTAGCTTCACCGATGCCACAGCGTTGGTGGATCCCAATGCCTTGGGGGCGGAAGAGCAGGTGGCCGAGCAGGTGGCCTACTGGGTTAACCAGAAGACGCAAAACGCCGAGTTGACGCTGCAGCGAGATGGCCACCCCGTGGAGGTGTCGGTGTCCCTGTCGGGCAACGAAGCGCATGTGTCGTTCCGCAGCGATCAGCAACAGACGCGGGAACTGCTGGACCAGAGCATGGCGCAGTTGAGCGACTTGTTGCGCAGCGAGGGTTTGGTGCTGTCTGGCATGTCGGTGGGTACTTCGGCGCGTGACAGTGCCGGTGGTGGAGAGGCTGGGCAGCAGCGTCCCCGCGAAGGAGCGCGCCAAGCGCAAGTGGTGTCCGCTGTTCCGGCCGGGGCTACCTCTCTGGCGCGCGGTGGCGGGACTTTGGACCGCGCGGTCGACATCTTCGTTTGATTTGCGGGGTAGTGTGGTCAGTCCGCATTGCCTTTTGCCATCCGCGCGGGCGGAGAGCGCGGTGAATGCCATGGTTTTGGGCTTTTATTCTGGCTATTATTGGTTACACCCCCGACCAATAATGGGCTACCCGGTCATGCTCGCACATTGATAGTGCCCGTATCACCTGCTCCATACCGCAAGGAATTCCATCGTGTCAGCCAATACTCCCGCAGCAGCACCCGCCAAGAGCAAGAAGATGCTGTTGATCATCATCGGTGTGGTGGTGGCTGTGCTGGTGATTGGAGGGGGGGCGGCCGCATGGTTTATCTCCAGCCGGTCCCACGCCGCTGAAGACGAAGAGGGCGGTGGAGCACCTGCAGCGCACAAGGAGTCGCCCAAAGTCGCGCCCACCTTCCTGCCCATGGAAAACATGGTGGTCAATCTGGCGGACCCAGGGGGGGATCGTTTTGCACAGATTGGCATCACCTTGGAGGTGGATGACGCCAAAACTGCAGAGCAGGTCAAGCAGTACCTGCCTTCGATTCGCAGCGGCATTTTGATGCTGGTGTCCCAGCGCACGTCCTCGGAGCTGCTACAGCGCGAGGGCAAAGAGAAGCTGGCAAACGACATATTGCGTGAGGTCTCGCGGCCCTTGGGCTACTCCGTGCCGTCGGAGCGCGAGCGTGCCAAGGCGGCAGCGGCTGCCGAACAGGACGGAGACGCGGAGGAGCGCCCCGCAGCGCGCAAGCGTGCCGAGCGCAATCCGGTGCGCAGGGTGCTCTTTTCGAGTTTCATCATCCAATGAGCCCACGGGTTAAGGACCAGCCATGAGTGATTCATTTCTTTCGCAGGAAGAGGTCGATGCCCTTCTGGAAGGGGTCACGGGCGAGAGCCAGAAGTCCGTGGAGGAAGTGGCGGAGGCAGGGGCCGTCCGCAACTACGATATTTCCAGCCAGGAGCGCATCGTTCGTGGCCGCATGCCGACGATGGAAATCGTCAACGAGCGGTTTGCGCGCAACTTCCGCATTGGCCTGTTCAACTTCATCCGGCGCAGCCCGGAAATATCGGTGGGCACCGTGTCCGTTCAGCGCTACAGCGCGTTTCTGCGCGAGCTGGCGGTCCCTACCAATTTCAACATTGTGGCCATCCGTCCCTTGCGTGGCAGCGGGCTCATCGTGTGTGAGCCCTCGCTGGTGTTCGGCATCATCGACACGCTGTATGGGGGTGTCGGCAAGTTCCAGACCCGGATCGAGGGGCGCGATTTTTCACCCACAGAACAACGGGTCATTAACCGGCTGGTTGATGTGATCTGCGCTGAGTACAAGAAGGCATGGCAGGGCATCTATCCGCTAGAGCTGGAGTACCAGCGCTCGGAAATGCAGCCCCAGTTTGCCAACATTGCTACGCCCAGCGAAATTGTGGTGTCTACGGCGTTTCAGCTGGAAATCGGAGATCTCTCTGGTGCGATCCATGTCTGCATGCCTTATGCCACGCTGGAGCCGATCCGCGATGTGCTGTATTCGTCCACACAGGGCGATTCCATCGAGGTGGATCGTCGCTGGGTGAACGTGCTCAAGCGCGAAATCCAGTCTGCAGAGGTCACGCTGGTGGCGGAGCTGGCCAAGGCCGATGCCACTGTGGAGCAATTGCTTGCGATGAAGCCTGGTGACTTCATTGAGCTGGACCGTGAGCCCCGCATCCGTGCGTCGATCGGAGGGGTTCCAATTTTTGAATGCCAGTATGGAACCCACAATTCTAAGTACGCCATCCGCATTGAAGAGTGCCTGCGTACGTCGGACATGAGCTGGCTGGGAGAGAAAAATGGCAACTGAAGAAGACAACAAGGATGCTGGTGCGGACGACCCGTTTGCGGGTTGGGCGGAGGCGCTGGAAGAGCAGAAGCGCACGGATGAAAAGCCTGCCGATGCAGAGCAAGGTGGTCCGCTGTCTGGTGAGCCTGTACGGCCGTTTTCCGGCGCCACGGGTGGCGACACGGTCAACGACATCAACATGGTGTTGGACATCCCGGTGCAGCTGTCCGTGGAACTGGGGCGCACCAAGGTACCAATCAAGTACATCCTCCAACTGGCGCAAGGCTCGGTGGTGGAACTGGATGCGCTGGCTGGGGAGCCCATGGACGTGCTGGTCAATGGCTACCTCATCGCCCAAGGCGAAGTGGTGGTTGTCAACGACAAGTTCGGTATCCGCCTGACTGATGTGGTCACACCTTCGGAACGTTTGCGTCGGGTGAGCCGTGGATAGTGGGAGCATGAACCAGGCGCTGCTGGTCGTGGTGCTGTTTGTGGGGGCCATGGCTTTGCTTCCCTGGGCGGCGCGCCGGCTTCAGCAACGCCAGTCCTCGGGAGCGCTGGCTACTGGCGGGGCATCACGCGTGGTGTCTGCGGTGGCCGTTGGACCCCAGCAGCGGGTGGTGACGGTGGAGGTGGGCCCTGAAAACGCGCGGACCTGGCTGGTGCTGGGCGTGACTGCACAACAGGTCAGCTGCCTTCACGTGTTACCCGTGGTCGGCAAGCTGCCTGAGGAGGTGAGGGGGGCGTCACTGTCGGCAGGCCCATCGTTTGCCCATGAGATGCGAGTTGCGTCGGCTGATGCGGGGAAGTCCGCCCATGTCTGAGCAGGTCACCATACGGATAGGGCGCGGAGCTCGGCGGCTAGGTCCATGGGCAGTCGCCGCGGTGGGCTTGATGGCGCAGAGCTCCGTGTGGGCTCAAAATGCCGGCGCGTTGCCGCTGGTGGTCGGCAATGGGCCTTCTGGAACCAGCTACTCGGTGCCCATTCAGACCCTGCTGTTTTTTACGGCACTGTCATTTTTGCCGGCCGTGTTGCTGATGATGACGGGTTTTACCCGGATCGTGATTGTGTTGTCCCTGCTGCGCCAGGCCTTGGGAACGCAGTCGGCACCGCCCAATCAGGTCATCATTGGTTTGTCGTTGTTCCTCACTTTTTTTGTGATGGGGCCGACGCTTGATCGTGTGTACCAGGACGCCTACGTTCCCTACACCAACAACACCATCAGCTTTGAGCAGGCCCTGGACAGGGCGGAGGCGCCCATGCGCAGCTTCATGCTCAAGCAGACGCGGCAATCGGACTTTGCGCTGTTTTCCAGGCTCGCGCGCCTGGACCCAAAGGTGACGGCCGAGACTGCGCCTATTCGTGTGTTGGTGCCGGCCTTTGTGACCAGTGAGCTCAAGTCGGCATTTCAGATCGGTTTCATGATCTTCATCCCGTTTCTCGTCATCGACATGGTGGTGTCCAGCATCCTAATGTCACTGGGCATGATGATGTTGTCGCCGGTGCTGGTGGCATTGCCGTTCAAGCTCATGCTGTTTGTTCTGGCGGATGGCTGGAACCTGCTGATTGGCTCGTTGGCCGCCAGCTTCGTCACCTGAGGGATTTCGCTATGACTTCACAAATGGTGCTGACGATTGGGCGCGATGCCCTCACCTTGCTGCTGATGATTTCCATGCCTGTGTTGGGCGTGGTCATGGCGGTGGGCTTGCTGGTCAGTATTTTTCAGGCGGTCACACAGATACATGAGGCAACGCTGGCCTTTGTGCCGAAGCTGATTGCGGCGATGGTGGTGTTTGCCATTGCGGGTCCCTGGATGCTCAGTACCCTGGTGGACTTCATTCGCAGGACGATCGAATCGATCCCGTCCATGATCGGATAGTGCCATGGCAACTGGGGCACCAGCTTGTCTGTGGATGACGGCGGACGGCTTGGGTCTGAGTTCGACGTGTAGGGCGGAGGCAACCGGGTCTGCAAAGCGCCGTAGCCAAATCATGGGAGGAGGAGCGTGATTACCTTCTCGGAAGCGCAGATCATGGCGTGGCTGTCTCCCATCCTGTGGCCCTTTTTGCGCGTGCTCGCGTTGTTCTCTGTGGCGCCGGTGTTCTCCATGCGCGTCGTCCCCATGCGGGTGAAGATTGGCTTGGCGTTCTTGGTGGCGCTCTGCGCGCAAGGTGTTCTGGGTGAGCAGCCTGTCATCAGCGTGAACGGTCGTGAGGCGCTGGGCACGGTGGCGCAGCAGGTGGCCGTGGGGCTGGCGATTGGCTTTTCGGTCCGCCTCGTGTTCACGGCGGTCGAGCTGGCTGGGGAAATCATTGGGCTGCAGATGGGGCTCAACTTCGCTTCATTCTTTGACCCTACCTCCAATGGACAGATCAGTGCCGTGGCGCGGTTTTTTGGTCATATGTCCATGCTGCTATTCATTGTCATCAATGGCCACTTGTTGATCTTGATGGCTGTGGTCAAGAGTTTTGACCGCTTTCCTGTGGATGGCAATTTTTTGCAGGCGCTCGGGCAGATGCGCTTGCATGAACTGGGAGCTTCTCTGTTTTCCAGCGCTCTCTGGATTGCCATGCCCATGATCGCGTTGCTGTTGTTCGTCAACCTGACCATGGGCATCATTTCGCGCGTAGCGCCGCAAATGAATATCTACGCAGTGGGCTTCCCCGTCACGCTCACGGTGGGGATGCTGGGGATTGCAGCAACACTGCCGATGCTCGAGCAACCGGTGTTGGCGTTGATGCAGCAGGCTGTGGATCTGTTCTCTGCCGGCAGGTAGTCAATCCAGCTACACCAGCTGGTTGCGGATCGCGTAGACCGTCAGTTCCGCGTTGTTCGAAAGCTTCAATTTTTCGAGAACCCGTGATCGGTACACGCTCACCGTTTTGGGGCTCAGCATCAATTCTTCGGCAATGTCCGACAAGCGCCGACCGGAGGCGATCTTGACCAGGGTCTGCAATTCGCGTTCTGACAGCGCCGCGTGGGGGGCCTCGGGCGTGGGCTGGGCCAGGCTGTCGGCCAGCATCTGGGCCACTTCGGCGGTCAGGTACTTGCGCCCCTGCATTACCGTGCGTACGGCTGCAATCAGCTCCACCGGGTCGCCGGCCTTGTTCGCGTAGCCCTGGGCGCCCGCCTTGAGGCAGCGCAATGCGTATTGGTCCTCGGGGTACATCGACACCACCAGCACTTTGATGCTGGAATGGGTTTCGCGCAGGCTGGTCAATACTTCCAGTCCGCTGCGCCCGGGCATGTTCAGGTCCAGCAGTAGAACATCGCAGGCGGCTGTGCGAAGGACTTCCCGCAGCTCGGAGTACCCGCCTGCTTCCCCGGTCACCTGAATGTCCGGTGCTTCGGCAAGTGTGTCGCGAATGCCGCGCCGCAAAACGGCATGGTCGTCGCACAAGACGACATGAATCACTGAGCGTCTCCTGGTACGGATGTATCGGGAGATGGTAGCGGGATGGAGAGGATGACCGATGTGCCTTGACCCAGGCGACTGCTGATATCCAGCCAGCCCCCGACGGTGCGTGCACGCTCTTGAAGGCCCTTGAGACCGAAGGCCTTGGGTTTGTCGCGAACTGTGGTATCCATGCCACGGCCGTTGTCCGCGACTTCCAGGGTCAGAACGCCTTCCTTGTCAGACAGCTCAATGTCTACTTTGCTGGGCTGTGCGTGTTTGGTGACATTGGTCAATGCCTCTTGGGCCGTGCGATAAGCCACCAGCTGAATCTCGGGCGGGGTGTCGATGGTGTCGCTGCTGCTCTGCAATCGCGTAGGGATACCGGTCCTGCGCTCAAAGCCCGAAGCCAGCCACTGGACAGCCGCCACCAGCCCTTGTTCCAGGATGGGCGGGCGCAGGTTCATCATGATGCGCTGGCTGGCACCAATGGCGTGTTGCAACATGTCTGCCGCCGATGTGGCATGTTCTTGCATGACCGGGTCGGTGCTGTGGCGCCCAATCCATGCCATGTCAAAGCGCACGGCGGCCAATGCACCACCAATGTCGTCGTGGATCTCGCGGGCGATGGCGGCGCGCTCTTGTTCGATGGACGTCTGCAAGTGCTCGGCCAGTTCGGCCAGGCGGCGCTGTGACCTTGCCAGTTCGGCAATGGCTTGCTCGCGTGCGTTGCGAGCTTGGTGCACCTCCAGAGTCCGGCCAATGACGTGGGATAGGCGCTGAATATCGTCTTTGAGCACATAGTCCGCTACCCCGAGCCGCATTGCGTCCACCGCAGCAGGTTCGCCGATGGCTCCCGAAAGCAGTACAAAAGGCGGATGCTGCGGTTTTTGCGCCACATGGGCCCACGCATCCAATGCGGTGAAGCCGGGCAGACGGTAATCTGCCAGGATGATGTCAAAGTGAAGGGTATCCGTCAGTCTTTGGAATTCTGAGAGGGTGTCCACCCGCTGGAGGTGGCATTGAAGCCCGGACCGACGCAAAGCACGTGCCGCCAATTCGTGATCGGCCGGTGAATCTTCAAGATGCAGGATTTCAAGGGTCTGGTCTGATGCTGCAGGGCCCATAGGAGCGCTATCATAGGATACAAATTGGAACAAACAAGGGTGTTTGTCCGGTTGGGTTGGTTTGTACGTCAGCGTCCAATGGACGTGGGTGTGCCGGTTTGCACGGGGACCTGGGCAGGTTACTGATGCATTTATCGTAGTCCTGTGTATTTGCGTGTTTTGCTGCTACGTGCTGCGATGGAGAAACGATGCAATCTACGCTAACAACGCCTGGAGGACCTGCTGTCCAGGTTCCCGTCATGGTGGCGGCAGAGTTGCAGGACTCCTTGCTGGTCGTGATGCATGACTTGCATCGCCTGGAAGGCTTGCTGAACCACGCCACCGACAATCTGCTGGAGCGGTTTGGTGAGGCAAATGCCATGTTGACAGATGCCGTGGTGGCCGATTCGCCTGAGCTCGTGGCTGCGCGGACAGCGCTGCGCAGTGCGGTGACCGAACTGCAGTTCCAGGACATGGCCTCCCAGCTGATATGGCACACCACCAAGGTGTTACAAGGCTGTGCCTTCCGCCTGGCCTCGGAAGCCATGGGGCACGAAGAAGGTGAAGATGCCGCGCCCTTTGCGGAGATGGCGCCCGACAGGCCGAACCCTGTCACCCAAAGCGAGATGGATGCAGGTTCGGTGGACCTGTTCTGACGTTCACATCACTGGTTACCTTATATATTCAAGTCAGTTGGAGCCATACATGCAATCGATCCTTGCCGTTGATGATTCACCTTCCATGCGCAAAATGGTGTCGTTCACCCTGACTGGTGCCGGCTACCACGTCGTGGAGGCAGTGGATGGGCAAGATGCCCTCGAAAAGGCTGAGACGCACAACATCGACTTGGTGCTGGCTGACCAGAACATGCCGCGCCTGGATGGCATTGGGTTGACCCGCAAATTGCGCGAGCACCCCAAATTCAAGACCATCCCCATCCTGATCCTGACGACAGAGTCGAGCGATCAGATGAAGCAGGCGGGCCGCACGGCGGGCGCCACAGGATGGCTGGTGAAACCTTTTGATCCGAATCGCCTGATCGAAGTCATCCAGAAAGTGATCCGCTGAGACGGGTTGACTGAGATCATTTAGTACACAGGAGCCCACCATGGCGGAAACCTATCAAGAAGGATCAGGTGCAGGCGCTGACTTCGACCTCAGCCAGTTCTATCAGATCTTTTTCGAGGAAGCGGGTGAGAACCTCGACCAGATGGAGCAAATGCTCTTGAATCTGGACCTGAGCAGTGCCAACGACGAAGAGCTCAACGGCATCTTCCGCTGCGCTCACTCGATCAAAGGCGGCTCCGCCACTTTCGGGTTTTCGGATGTGGCCGAACTGACCCATCAGATGGAGTCTCTGCTCGATCGCCTGCGCCGCCATGAATTGCAACCCATCCCTCAGATGGTGGATGTTTTGCTGGAATCTGCGGATGCGTCGCGCAGCCTGCTGGCACGGCATCAGGCGGGTGGGCAGGGTGAGGCGGTTTCCACCACCTCCTTGGTGCGTCGCATCAGTGATCTGGCTGCGGGTTTGGTCCCCAGTAACGCCGCGCCTGTGGCTGCCCCTCCGCCTTCTCCTGCGCCCGCGCCTGTTGCGGTCGCCCCGGCTCAGGTACCCAAGGCTCCTGCGCCTGCTGTGCCAGGGCAGGCGCGGCAGCTGGAAATCCAGATCGGCCCGCTGGACCGCCCTGAGCAGGCCGATGCGATCAAAGAATTGTTCAGAGATATCCCCGGTCTGGGTTCGATCCGCGATGTTCCGGGCAGCCAAGCCAATACGCGGGTCTTTGCAGTGGAAACGACGTCCACCAACGACGATTTGCTGGACCTGTTTGCGTTCCATGTTGCCAAAGAGCAGGTGCTGATTCGTGACGCAGCCGCCCCTGGCGAGGCTGCCGCCGCGGAGGCAGACGACGAGCCTGTGGTTGCCGTAGATACCTCCGGGGGCGAAGCGCCTTACGGATTCTTCAATGGTGCGCCCGGCGCACCCCATGGTGAGGCTGCAGCGGCTGCTCACGCGCCTGTCGCACAAGCTCCCAAAGCGGCTCCCAAGGCGAGCGCCGAGCCCAAAGTGGCGATGCAGGCCCAGATGGAGTCCACCACCATCCGCGTGGATGTGAAGAAGGTCGATCAACTGATCAACCTGGTGGGTGAACTGGTGATCACGCAGGCCATGCTGGCGCAGAACAGCCGGGGCCTCGATGCTGGGGCCTATCAGCAGTTGCTGGCCGGGCTGGCCGATCTGGATCGCAACACACGCGACTTGCAAGAGTCGGTGATGTCGATCCGCATGATTCCAATGTCCATCGTTTTCAGCCGCTTCCCACGCATGCTGCGCGATCTGGCGAACAAGCTGGGCAAGAAGGTGGAACTGGTGACCCTGGGTGAGGCGACCGAATTGGACAAGGGCTTGGTCGAAAAGATCACCGACCCGCTGACCCACCTGGTGCGTAACAGCTGTGATCACGGCATCGAAATGCCAGCCGATCGTTTGGCCAAGGGCAAGTCCGAGCACGGCACCATCACCTTGTCGGCGTCACACCAAGGGGGGTCGATCGTGATCGAGGTGCGTGACGATGGTCGTGGCCTGTCGCGCGAAAAGATTCTCAGCAAGGCCCAGGAGCGCGGCATCGAGGTGTCCGATCAGATGAGCGATGCCGACGTCTGGCAGCTGATTTTTGCTCCAGGCTTTTCCACGGCCGACGAGGTGACGGATGTGTCCGGCCGTGGTGTCGGCATGGACGTGGTCAAACGCAATATTGCAGCGCTCAATGGCTCTGTGGAGATCGATTCGGCAGAGGGCTACGGCATGAAGGTGTCCGTGCGCCTCCCGCTGACGCTCGCCATCATGGATGGCATGTCGGTGGGCGTGGGCGAAGAGGTGTACATCCTTCCCCTGTCGTCGGTGGTGGAATCGTTCCAGGTCAATGCGGACGATGTCAGCACCGTGGCGCAAGGCTCGCAGCTCGTCAAGGTGCGCGACGAATACATGCCTGTCATCGCGCTGGAGAAGATCTTCCAGGTTCCGCGCTTTGACCTCAACAAATCCAGCAACATCATGGTGGTGGTTGAGGCGGACGGAAGCCGTGTGGCCTTGCTGGTGGATGAGTTGCTGGGCCAGCACCAGGTGGTTGTCAAGAACCTGGAGTCGAACTATCGCAAGGTGCCCAATGTGTCGGGTGCCACCATTTTGGGTGACGGCACCGTGGCCTTGATTTTGGACACGGGTGGTTTGGTGCGCCGGGCGCGCCACTAAATACAGGTGTGAGCGCCTCAAAGGCGCTGCGCCGCCATGAAAGGAGAATGCACCATGAGTGTGATCGGTAAAACTGCAGACGCGGCACCCACGGGGGCGCGTGAATATCTGACGTTCCGCCTCGACCAGGAAGAGTACGGCATCGACATCCTGAAGGTGCAGGAAATCCGCGGCTACGAACCTCCGACCCGCATTGCGAACGCTCCGGACTTCATCAAGGGCGTGGTCAATTTGCGCGGCACGATTGTTCCTATCGTGGACATGCGCATCAAGTTCAACTGTGCGCAGGCGGACTACAACAGTTTCACGGTGGTCATCATCCTCAACCTGCGCAACCGGGTGGTAGGTATCGTGGTGGACTCGGTGAGCGATGTGATGGAGTTGACGCCAGAGAGCATCCGGTCGGCCCCCGATATCGAGAGCGCGATCGACAACAGCTGCATCCTGGGCCTGGGGTCCGTGGGCGAGCGCATGCTGATCTTGCTGGATATTGAAAAGCTCATGTCCAGCGTGGACATGGGTCTGGTCACCGCCAACGAGTAAGGCGCCGCAGTCAGCAGCCCGTGGTGGCGCAGGCGCACCTCAGGCTGTGAGCAAGGCTTGCAGACCTTTTGGAGCGAACAGGACTTCCCCTCGGACGATCAATATGGCCCAAACCACCAGTGCTTCGGCGTCAGTCCGGTCAGGCCCAGCCAGGGTAGATCCTGCACATGCCGCAGCGGCGGCGCCCTCTGGCCCTTTGGCCCAGGGGCGTGAATTTGTCTGGACCAACGCAGACTTTGCCCGTGTTCAGGCGCTGATCTATCAGCGCGCTGGCATCAGCTTGCACGATGGCAAGCACGCCATGGTCTACAGCCGCCTGTCGCGGCGGCTGCGCGATACGGGGCACACCAGCTTTCATGACTATCTGAGCTGGCTGGAGACCCACGACGGGCCGGAGTGGCAGGAGTTCGTGAATGCGCTGACCACCAACCTCACGGCATTCTTTCGTGAGCAGCATCATTTCGAGATTTTTGCGTCGCACCTCCGCTCCAAGCCGTCTGCCAACTGGCGGGTCTGGTGCAACGCGGCCTCCACGGGCGAAGAGCCGTATTCCATCGTGATCACCGCCCTGGAGGCGCTTGGTGCCAACGCCTCTTTCAAGTTGACAGCCAGTGATATTGATTCGCGTGTGCTGGCCACTGCGGCGCAGGGCGTGTACCGGCTCGACAGCGTCAAGGGTTTGAGTCCGGAGCGTCTGCAGAAATTCTTTCTCAAAGGCAAAGGCGGCAACGCGGGCATGGTCCGCGCCAAGCCGGAGTTGCGGCGCGCCATCGACTTCATGAGTGTGAACCTCATCCGCGACGATTGGCCGTTCAAGGAGCCTTTTGACGTGGTTTTCTGCCGTAACGTGATGATTTACTTTGATGCACCCACGCAGCGGCGCGTGCTCGAAAGAATCCACCGCGTGCTCAAGCCGGGTGGCATGCTGTTTGTGGGGCACGCGGAGAACTTCAGCGAGTCCAAAGATCTGTTCACCCTGCGTGGCAAGACGGTGTACGAGCGCCGCTGACCTGTCCATGTTGTCCTGCACATTGCACCCATGACCAACATTCCCACAGGTTCATCCCTTTCCATTGCCCCAACGGTGCCCGGCTCGGCCGAAAGGCGCCGCGCTCCGCGCATCGCACCGCTGAGCGCGGACATCTACGCATCAGGCAATGGGCCTGCAAGGGAGTCGTCGCTACAGGAACTAAAGGCCCGCAGCCGCAAGCCGGGAGAGGCCTCGTTTTTTTATCTCGATCACCACTTCCAGCACAACGCTGTGAAAGTGCTTCCGGGCGAGTACTTCGTGTCGGATGAGAACATGGTCATCATGACCGTGCTCGGTTCCTGCATCGCCGCCTGCCTCTGGGACAGTCGCGCACGCGTGGGAGGGATGAACCATTTCATGCTGCCTGACGGCGACCTGGCGGATGCGTCGGGGCGTTATGGCTCCTATGCGATGGAGTTGTTGATCAACGAAATGCTCAAGCTGGGGGCCCGCCGCGAAACCATGCAGGCCAAGATTTTTGGCGGTGCCCAGGTGATGCACAACTTCACCACCATGAACGTGGGTGAGCGCAATACGAATTTTGTGCTGAACTATCTGCACACCGAGCGCATTCCCATCGTCTCCGAGGACGTGCTGGACATCTACCCGCGCAAGGTGGTTTTCTTTCCGGTGACCGGCAAGGCGATGGTGAAGCGGCTGGCACATGCCCATCCCGAAGCACTCGTGGCCCAGGAAGTCCGGGGCAATGCGGCCACCGTGGCCAAGACCACCTCGGGTGGTTCTGTGGATCTGTTTTGATAAAGGTTGGAGTGAATGAGCAGGAAAATCCGGGTGATCGTGGTGGACGATTCGGCGCTGGTCCGTAGTCTGCTGTCAGAGATCATCAATCGCCAGCGGGACATGGAGTGCATTGGCACCGCCAATGACCCCCTGGTGGCGCGCGAGATGATTCGCGAACTTGATCCGGATGTCATCACCCTGGATGTCGAGATGCCGCGCATGGATGGCATCGATTTTCTGGGGCGACTCATGCGCCTGCGGCCCACGCCGGTGGTGATGATCTCCACGCTTACCGAGCGTGGCGCGGAGGTCACCATGAAAGCGCTGGAGTTGGGCGCTGTGGACTTTGTGGCCAAGCCGCGCGTGGGGCTCGCCAGCGGGCTCAATGATTTGGCGGCGCAGATTGTGGACAAGATCCGCGTTGCTGCCGTCGCCCAGGTGCGCCGCGCCCCGGCGCGTGATGCAGCCCCAGCAGCAGGTTCGGCGGGAAGCGCAGCAGTCGCTCATGCCGCACCGGCTGCGGGTCTGCTGGGGCGTCTTTCCACCGAAAAGCTCATCTGCATCGGCGCATCCACCGGGGGCACCGAGGCCATCAAGGAGGTGCTCGTCCAGATGCCTGCGGATTCACCCGCGATCGTCATCACCCAGCACATGCCCCCCGGGTTCACCACCAGTTTTGCGGCCCGTTTGAACGGGTTGTGCCAGATCACCGTCAAGGAGGCGGTGAATGGCGAGCGCATTCTGCCGGGCCACGCCTACATCGCGCCGGGAGGCACCCAGTTCCATGTGGCCCGCAGTGGCGCCAACTATGTGGCGGTGGTGGACGATGGCCCACCGGTCAATCGCCACAAGCCCTCGGTCGAGGTGCTCTTCAAGTCCGCTGCGGCGGTGGTGGGGCGCAACGCGTTTGGCATCATGCTCACGGGCATGGGCAATGACGGCGCGGTGGCCATGCGGGAGATGAAAGACGCGGGCAGCTACAACTACGTGCAAGACGAAGCAACCTGCATCGTGTTTGGCATGCCGCGCGAGGCTATTGCCCATGGCGCTGCCGATGAGGTGTTGCCGTTGGGGCAGATCGCTCCGGCCTTGATCGCCCGGTTGCGCGGAACGACGGACCGTTTGCACCATCGCATCTGAGGACTATCGCCCGCTATTGGCGGGGCTGGGCAATCCCCGCCCCCTTTACTTGACGTTGGGGGCAGAGGCTCACTATTCAGAGAGTGCCGTCCAGCGCTCCAACGCCGTCATCAGCTCTTCGTCGATGGCGGCAGCGCGGCTGGTCATGGCGGCTGCGCGCGCCGGATCCGTGCCAAAGAGTGACCCGTCGGCCAGTGCGTCCTGGATGGTTTTCTGCTCAGCCTCCAGCGCACTGATCAAGTCGGGCAGTTGCTCCAGTTCGCGCTGCTCCTTGTAGCTAAGCTTCTTTTTTGATAGCTGCGCAGGCTTATTCGATGAGCGCTCCGGTGGGTTTTTGTCTGAAATTTCCGGTGTGGAGGGTTTGGCAGGCACCGCGGCACCGGTTTGAAGCGAGCGGCTGCGCTTGGATTGCAGCAGCCAGTCTTGCACGCCGCCTTCGTACTCGCGCCACAGGCCATTGCCTTCAAAGGCGAGGGTGCTGGTCACCACGTTGTCCAGGAAGGTGCGGTCATGGCTGACCAAGAACACCGTGCCTTCGTAGTTGGCGAGCAGTTCTTCCAGCAGGTCCAGGGTGTCGATGTCCAGGTCGTTCGTGGGTTCATCCAGCACCAGCACATTGGCTGGCCGGGCGAACAGCCGGGCGAGCAGCAGACGGTTGCGTTCCCCGCCGGACAGTGATCGCACCGGCGAGTGGGCGCGCGCTGGGGAGAACAGAAAGTCGCTCAGATAGCTCTTGACGTGCTTGCGCTGGTTGCCGATCTCGATCCATTCGCTGCCTGGGCTGATGAAGTCTTCCAGCGTGGCGTCGAGGTTCACGGCATGGCGCATCTGGTCAAAGTAGGCGACCTGCAGGTTGGCTCCTTGCCGGATAGTGCCTTTGTCGGCCTGCAGCTCGCCCAGGATCATTTTGAGCAGCGTGGTTTTGCCTGCGCCGTTCGGGCCGATCAGGCCTACCTTGTCCCCGCGCAGGATCGTCCCGGAAAAGTTGTGGACGATGGTTTTGTCCCCAAAGGCTTTGCTCACCCCTTGCAGTTCTGCCACGATCTTGCCCTGATACCCGTTGGAACTACCGGTGGCGACGTCCATGCGGACGCTACCCACGACTTCGCGGCGGGCCTCCCGTCGGGCGCGCAACTGCTCCAGGCGGCTGATGCGGCTCTGGCTGCGGGTGCGACGCGCTTCCACACCGCGCCGAATCCACACTTCTTCTTGTGCCAGCAGCTTGTCGGCCTTGGCGGCGATCACCGCCTCCTGCGCCAGTTGCTCCTCTTTCTGGATCTGGTACTGGGCAAAGTTACCTGGGTAGGAGCGCAGCTGACCGCGGTCCAGCTCCACGATGCGGGTGGCTACACGGTCAAGGAACGACCGGTCGTGGGTGATGGTCACGACGCTGCCTGGGAAGTCCAGCAATAAGTCCTCCAGCCACTCGATGGAATCCAGATCCAGGTGGTTGGTGGGTTCGTCCAGCAGCAACACGTCAGGGCGTGCCACCAACGCCTGTGCCAGCGCCACGCGCTTTTTGGTGCCGCCAGAGAGTGTGCCCACCACGGCTTCAGGGTCCAGGTGCAGTCTCTGCAGCGTCTCCTCTACGCGCTGCTCCCAGTTCCAGGCATCGTAGGCCTCGATCTCTGATTGCAAGGCGTCCAGATCCAGGCCATCCGCTCCAGACAGATATTGATCGCGGATGGCAATCACGCGCTGCAGCCCTTCAGAGGCTGCTTTGAAAATCGTGGCACTCGGGTCCAGCGTTGGCTCTTGTGCGACGAAGGCAATGCGTACCCCTTGTTGAACTTGCAGCGAGCCATCGTCCGGTTTGGCAAGCCCTCCCAGGATTTTGAGAAGGGAAGACTTCCCTGCGCCATTGCGGCCAATCAGGCCTACCCGCTCAGCAGTCTCCAGGGAAAAGCCGGCGTGATCCAGCAGTGCAACATGCCCAAATGCGAGTTGGGCGTCCAGTAAGGTGATAAGTGCCATAGGGCCGGATTATCCGTGCCGCGCCTGAACGGGACGGGACACAAGCCAGTGACGGCTAAATCACTTGACGGTTTGGACTGCAATACCAGGCCAGTTCTGAAATCAAAAACTGGGCGGAGCTTTCGTCAGAAGCGGTCGCGCCCCTGCCGGCGAGCAAGGATGCGCAAGTCGTCCCCGATCCGGTCCACCGAATGGAAGCTGAGGGCATGTGCCTCCGCCAGCGACGTCAGGGGAGTCATTTGAGCCAATCCCATACCTTCACCCATCAGCTTGGGTGCCAGATAGACCAGCAGCTCATCGATCAACCCTTCGCGTAGCAATGAGCCGTTGAGCTTGTATCCCGCTTCCACATGCAGTTCATTGATCTCCCGGCGACCCAGGTCTTGCAGCATCGCGGGCAAATCCACCTTGCTGGCCTTGTTCGGCATGGTGATCACAGTCGTGCCCAAGGCTTCTAGCGCGCAGCGCTTCTCTTCGTTGGCAACCGCTGTATAGATATAGGTCGGCCGGTTCGCCGCAAAAAGCAAGGCGTCCAGGGGGACTGCCAATGCACTGTCGACCAGCACAAGGGCAGGTTGTCGCTCGGTAGGAACATCCCTAACATCCAGCCGCGGGTTGTCGGCGAGTACGGTGCCAATGCCTGTCAGTACCGCACAGGCCCTCGCGCGCCAGGCATGTCCGTCGGCGCGGGCGGCGGGGCCAGTGATCCATTGGCTGGCTCCATTGTGCAAGGCCGTCACACCGTCGAGCGAGGCGGCCGCCTTCATGCGGACCCAAGGCGTCTTCCGAATCATCCGGCTGAAAAAACCCAGGTTTAGCTCTCGGGATGCTTCCGCTCCTGGCCCCACCTCTACGGCTACCCCCGCAGCACGCAGGCGCGCGAACCCATTGCCTGCCACTGCGGGGTTGGGGTCGGCAATCGATGCAACGACCCTGGCAATACCCGCTTGAATGAGCGCATCGCAGCAAGGACCTGTGCGCCCGTGGTGTGAGCAAGGTTCTAGCGTGACGTAAGCTGTGGCGCCCTGAGGAGAGTGGCCTCGTTGCTCTGCGTCCCGCAGCGCCATCACCTCGGCATGAGGCCCCCCGGCGCGTTGGGTGGACCCTTGGCCGATGATGGCGCCGTCCTCGCCGACGAGTACGCAACCCACGCGCGGGTTGGGGGATGTCCTGTAGAGAGCTTCATGGGCGAGCTCTAGTGCCGCCTTTGTGTAATCCGTCATGGTGGGTGTCGATGAAATAGCGGCTCGCATGGGTTGTAGCCGAAGCAGCTTACGCGACGTTCGGTAGACCGCGCTTGATGCGATCCTCGGGGTCGCCTCCCGAACGAACGTTGCCTTGCTAAACAGACGCTGTTGAGCCTGTTGTTTGTTGATGAGTCTGTAGGCTGTGCTGATTTTTGGCCCAAACTCCGGGTTTTCCCTGCTGAGTGGTGTGAGGCGTGCTATAGTCGAGGGCTTCGCTACTGAGACCTGAGTGCAAAAGTGTTCAGGCTCTCTGGGTGGT
>NZ_JBQUYO010000009.1:0-229515 GCF_056314325.1 Acidovorax sp. DMC1
GTAGGGCTGAGCACGAAGCCGATGGAGCCTACCGAGGGCTGCTCGCTGTCCTTGATGCCGTCTCCGTTGCCGTCTCCCGCTACAACCGTTCCTCCTGGGCCTGGGATACCCGGAACTTGGTCTTCCACTGCTGCAGGGATGCCGTCGTTGTCGGGCACCCCAGGCGCAGGAGGAGTGACAGGCGGTGTAACTGGAGGAGTCACGGGGGGCTCCGGGTCCACCGGTACGGCAGTGATTACTACGTCGAAGCTGTCGCTCACGCTGCCCCCGTGGCCATCGTTGGCAATTACTTCGACGGTGATAGTACTGGCCGCAGTGGGTGTGCCGCTGAAGGTGAGGGTGGCGGGATCGAAGCTCAGCCAGGCTGGCAGGGCGCCACCTCCAGCCAACTGGGCGCTGTATGTCAGCACATCGCCCACATCCACATCGGTGAAGGTGTTGGCAGCGAGGGTATAGCTGAACGCAAGGCCTTCGGTACCGCTGCGGTTGGGGATGGCATTGGCCACCGTGGGTGCATCGTTGGTGTTGCTGACGGTGATCTTGAAGGTGTCGGTCGCAGAGCCTCCGTTCCCATCGTTAACGGTCACATCGATTGACAGCACACCGACGTCTCCGTTGGCAGGGGTGCCACTGAAGGTGCGCGTGGCAGGATCGAAACTCAGCCACGCTGGAAGAGCGCCACCACCTGACAGCTGAGCGCTGTAGGTGAGGGTATCGCCTGTGTCCACATCTGCAAAAGCATTGGCGGGAATCTGAAAGGCGAGGGCAGCGTCCTCGGGGGCAATCTGGTCCGAGATGGGGTTGGCAACGGTAGGGATGTCGTTGACTGCTGTCAGTGTGAGCGTTTTGTCGCCAGCGGCGCTGCTCTTGGTACCGTCACTTACGGTGAAACTGATGGTGCGCGTACTGGTATCCGGGCTCTCAGACGTGTTGGTGTAGCTGGCCGCTCGCAGGGCAGCTTGCCATTGAGCCACTGTGGCCACGGAACCAGCTGAGCTCAGCGTCAACGCACCGGTGCCAGCGTTGTAGCTGCCCACAATGTTGCCGAACATCGTGCTGCTGGTATTCGTGAACAGCAGCAGGTCTTCCCCGCTGCGGAAGTTACCGGAGATCTGCACGGTGCCGCTGGACAGGGTGCTGTTGTCCAGGTCACTCACGCTCACGCCCGGGTCGACCTGCACGGGCCCCAGGCCTTCGGTGAAGGTGCCGCTGCCGCTGCTGTTGCTCAGCAGAGGTGTCTGGGTCACCGGCGTGACAGTGACCGTCCGGGTCTGAGTGGTGCTGTTGGTGGTGCCATCGTTGATGGTGAAGCTGATGGTCCGGGTAGACGAATTCGGCGTAACTGCCGTGTCGGTGTAGCACACGGTGCGCATGGCGGCCTGCCACTGGCTGAGCGTGGCGGTGGCGCCGGACGAGGCCATCGTCAGCACGCCGATGCCGGCGTTGTAGCTGGCGGTGATATTGCCGTAGAGCGCGCTATTGTTGTTGATGAAGATCAGTTGATCTTCGCCGCTGCGGAAGTTGCCAGTGATGGCCACGCTGGCGGAGGCTGCGGTGGTGTTGTCGATGTCGCTCAGGGTGAGGCCAGCGTCCACCACCACAGGCGTGGCGCTGGTGTTGTCACCCGCGGTGAAGGATGCCGAACCGCCGCTGGTGGTCAGGACCGGCGCGTCGTTCACCGGGACCACCGTGACGGTGGACGAGACGGCCAGCGGGGTCGTGTCCACGCCGCCATTGGCGGTGCCGCCGTTGTCGCGCAGGGAGGTCAGCGTGGCGGTGCGGTTCCCGCCGGTGGGGTTGTCGCTGGTGTTGAGGTAGGTGAGGCCGTTGACCAGCGTCTGGATATTGGCCTCGGTCAGCCCGGTACTCGAATTCAAGGAGATGGTGGCCACGCCGCCCGAGACGCTGACGGTGGCAGACAGCCCCCAGGCCGAGGTGGTGGTGCTGTTGACGATGGACCCATTGAACAGCGCCACCGAGGTGCCATCCACCGTCAGCACTTCACTCGATCCGTCGCTGACATTGTTGAGGGTCAGCGTCAGGCTGGAGAGTTTTTGGCCGAACTCCATGGTCGACACCGAGGTGCCGGTGAAGAGCAGGACGGCCGAGTTGTTCTCCGTGTAAGAGGGATTGAGGCCGGTCGAGGTCAATGTGGGGGCGTCATTGATGGTCTGGACCGCGACGGTGACCAGCGAGGAGGCACTGTTGTTCAGGCTATCGCCATCGTTCAGCGTGAATGTGACCGTGCGGGTCATGCTGCGCGGGTCATTGCCACTGTCAAACCCAATGCGGTCGATCAGGGCGGCCACCGACGTGGCAGTGGCGCTGCCATTGAAGCTGACCACCAGAGAGTCGGTGCCGGTCCCGCCGGTGTAGTTGCCGATGGTGACGCCGCCGTACGTGACCTGGCCGCCAGAGACGCCGATCTGCCCCGCGGCGGTCCCTTCATTCACGATCACCAGCCGGTCAACGCCGTCGAGTCGATTGCCGATGATTTGGACTGTGAGGTTGCCTCCCTGGAAATCGGTGCTGTCTCCGTCGGTGACGGTGACATTGAGGCCCGCGTCCAGCAGAACCGGCCCCGACTTCTCGACGTAGGTCACCGAGTCGCCATTGAGGTTGCCAATGACGGGCGGCACGTTGGGGGTGATGCCCGCCGAGACATTGATGTCGTCCATAAAGACGGCCACCCCGGCGGCGCCATTTTGCAGAACGATTCGGACCTCATCGACGTACTGCCAAGGCGTACCGCTGACGGACACCGTGATGCCAACGGACGAAGTGCTGTAGTTGGGAAGGGTGAAATCCTGGGTGGCCCCGGTCACCGCCACGCCATCCAGATATCCGACCAGCCGATAGTTCAGGTTGGGACCTGAGAAGTGCTCCAAGGTGATTGAGTTGAACTTGAAGGGATCGCCAGTTGCGGATTTGAAAACAATCGCTGTGGTGGTACCACCACCACCGTCCTGTACGAGAAGAGCTCCATCGCCAGTGTTGGCCAGGACCGTTTGAATTGGGTCATTGGTGATCCAGATGGACCCGTTGGAATCCACGCTTCCGCCGAATTTGAGGGTCTGAAAGGTCCAGCCATTAAAGCCGTAAGACCCGGTGGAACTCACCAGATCCGACTGATTCGCGCTGCTGAAGGCGTAGGTGTCGAACGTTTCATAGAAGGGGGCCGCTAGGAGTGCCTGGTAACCGGCCACCAAAGCCGCATCCGCAGCCAGTCCTGGCGCTTCGATGGCGCCAGTGCTCCGCTCCAGCGTCCAGTTGCCGCCGAGTGCTGTCGATCCGGTGTTGTCGATGGAACCGGCAACGTCAGCCCCAGTGATGGATGCAATGCTCTCCAGCAGTGCTCGGCCTGCCTCTCCGTCCGCCACCTTGCACCCGTAGAAAAGCAAATCGCCATCCGCAGCAAGCGATTCGCCAATCTGCTTGAGATCGTTCTGATGGTCTTGAATGTTTTGCATGGAAAGCCATGCGGCCCCTGCCTGTATGGCGCCCGGGCTACCATGCGAAACCAGTGCGATCGATTCAATACCATGCCGCCCGGCAACATATTCGGCCATCTGTGCAATGCCGTTTTTGCTTCCGTCCAAGACGATCACCTCAACACCCGGAGGCAGGTTTTGAACGAGCTGATCGACTCCCTTCAACTGGCCATCAATGAAAACCAGGCTTGTCCGCAAACCTTGGGGCAAGGCCTCCATCGGTGTTCCGGAAAATTCCGTACCAGAGGCAGGGAGCGGGAGTGCCCCGCCATTGGGGAGCTTAGGCATGTTCAGAAGCATCGACTTACTCTTTGGAGCGCTGCAGGCCACAGAGGCCCTAGGCTATTTGAATCAAAGCGCCGCATTTTGTCGAATGGGGCGTGTAACGACAAGATTTTGTTTGTATCTGAACAGTGCCCGTGAGTTCTTGCGTTCCTGAATGCCAGTTACAAATATTGCGCTGAAATCTGGAGGCGTCTTCCGATAACGTGAGCATGCCGACGCCGACCGTTACGGGTCATGTCGCGTGTGACGCCATGCTTCCAATCCCTCTACCACTCCGCAAAACTCCCATCCCGATGACGCCACACCGGATTCCTCCACCGGTGCCCTTCCTGCGCTCTTTCGCGCACATAAGCCTCGTCTACCTCAATGCCCAACCCCGGTCCGTTCGGTATCGCCACCATCCCGCCTTCGTACGCAAACACCTCGGGGTTGGACACATAGTCCATCAGGTCGTTGGCTTGGTTGTAGTGGATGCCCAGGCTTTGTTCCTGGATGAATGCGTTGTAGCAAACCGCATCCAGCTGCAGGTTGGCCGCCAGGGCAATGGGGCCCAGGGGGCAGTGCAGGGCCAGGGCCACGTCGTAGGCCTCGGCCATGCTGGCGATCTTGCGGGTTTCGGTGATGCCGCCTGCGTGCGACGGGTCGGGCTGGATGATGTCGGCATAGCCGCCTTGCAGCACGCGCTTGAAGTCCCAGCGCGAGTACAGGCGCTCGCCCAGGGCGATGGGGGTGGATGAGATGCGGGCGATCTCCTTCAGCGCCTCTTCGTGTTCGCTCAGCACAGGCTCTTCGATGAACATGAGCTTGTAGGGCTCCAGCTCCTTGACCAGCACCTTGGCCATGGGCCGGTGCACGCGGCCGTGAAAGTCCACGCCAATCCCCACATTCGGCCCCACGGCCTCGCGCACGGCGGCCACGTTTTGAAGGCAGCGCTCCACCTTGTCGTGGCTGTCCACGTACTGCACCTCTTCGGTGCCGTTCATCTTCACGGCCGTGAAGCCGCGCGCCACGGCGGCCTGGGCAGCGGCGGCCGTCTCGCTGGGGCGGTCTCCGCCAATCCAGCTGTAGACCTTGATGCGGCTGCGCACATGGCCCCCCAGCAGCTCGGACACGGGCACGCCCAGCGCCTTGCCCTTGATGTCCCACAGCGCCTGGTCGATGCCGGCCAGCGCGCTCATGTGCACGCCGCCGCCCCGGTAAAAGCCGCCCCGGTACAGCACGGTCCAGTGGTCTTCGATGTGGCGTGGGTCTTTGCCAATGAGGTAGTCGGCCAGTTCATCGACCGCAGCGGCCACGGTGTGCGCGCGACCTTCCAGCACGGGCTCGCCCCAGCCGGTGATGCCTTCGTCGGTTTCTATTTTGAGGAAGCACCAGCGCGGCGGGACGATGAACGTGGTGAGTCGGGTGATCTTCATGGGGACGGGCAGTCGGTTCAGAAATGCTGGGTTGTCTGGAACGAGTAAGGGGGCGGTTCAGGCCGTGGCGGGCGCTGTGCCAAAGGACGCCTGCCACGCCCGCGCAAACGCTGCAGCCTTGTGCGCCACCTCGGGGGCCTGGTCACCGGGCCGGTACAGGGCCGATCCCAGGCCAAAGCCGCTGGCGCCAGCGGCCGCATAGGGCGCGATGCTCTCGGGCACGATGCCGCCCACGGGCACCAGCGCCATGGGCGGCGTGATGACGGCGCGCCAGGCCTTGAGCACATGGGGCGGCAGCGCCTCGGCAGGGAACAGCTTGAGCATGTTGGCGCCCGCTGCCAGCGCGGCATAGGCCTCGGTCAGCGTGGCCACGCCGGGCGCGCAGGCCATGCCGGCAGCGCGGGCGGCCCGGATCACATCGGGGTCGCTGTGGGGCATGACGATGATCTGCCCGCCGGCTGCCGCCACATCGGCCACGGCATCGATGGAGAGCACGGTGCCTGCGCCCACGAGGCAGTCGGCGGGCAGTGCATCGCGCAGCGCGCGGATGCTGGCCAGCGGCTCGGGGGAGTTGAGCGGCACTTCGATGATGCGGAACCCTGCGTCGTACAGCGCGTGGCCGATGGCCACCACCTCGTGCGGCTGCACGCCGCGCAGGATGGCGATTAGCCCGCAGCGCTGCAGGATGTGGAACAGGGCTTTGTCGATGGGGTTCATGCAGCCAGGCTCCCGGCGGTGAAGGGGTGTGAGGGGGAGGGTGCGGGCGCAACGACCAGCCCTGCCGCCAGCGCGATCTGCCACAGCCCGGTGGCCGTGGCTTGCGTGGCGATGGTGGGGGCGGCAAAGCCATGGGTCTGCAGCGCGACGGCGTAGCGGCGGCACAGGTCGGGCTCGCCGCACAGCACCAGCGTTTGTGTTGTTGTTGGGGTTTGATCCTGTGCGCGGCTCAGGCTGGCGACCTCGTGCCCGATCAGCAGGCCCGAGAGGTAGTCCGCTTGCGCGGTAGGCGCCAGCGCGCCGGTCAGCCCCAGCGTGCGGGTGCTGAAGATGTGCGAAAGCAGTCCCAGCGCGGCATCGCTGCCCCGCGCCACCTCCAGCCCGCGCGCAAAGGCATCGTCGTCGGGGGCCGCTGCGGCCTGCATGGTCTTGCCCAGAATCGTGTGGCCGCGCAGTGCGGCAAACACCTCGCCGGTCATGAAGGTGTGGAACTGCTCGATGCGGCCCCGGCGTGCCAGCACCCATTTGCTGTGGGTGCCGGGCAGGCCGATGAGCACGGGCGCATCTGCAGGCAGCGCAAGGCCTGCCAGCACGCCCAGCACCTGGGTTTCTTCGCCACGCATCACGTTGGGCAGCGCGCCCTGCTGCAACAGGCCCGGCACGATGTGCAGCGGCGGGCCGTCGCGCCGCTCCACCAGCGTCAGGCCCCGCGCCAGTGCATCGAGCGAGGTGGGCGTGGGCAGGTACTTGGCCTCGCGCCAGCCCTGGGCGCTGCCCACCATGCCGCAGGCCAGCAGAGGCAGGCCGGGTGTGGCGGCCAGCCAGTCGCCGCAGGTGTCTTGCAGTGCGCGTTCAAACGCGGCGCCGGGCTCGCCGTCTGCCACGCTCGCGGTGGTGGGGGGCAGGTTCATGATGCCCCAGGGGCGGTGCCGCGTCTCCAGCACCTCGCTATGCGCGCCCATGCGGAAGGCGCGCAATGCGCTGGTGCCCCAGTCCAGGGCAATCAGGCCCGCCTCGGCGGGCACGAGAAAACGTGCAGGCACCATGGGTGTCCTGCTTAACGCGCCCAGCGCAGCACCAGCGGGTCCAGCCGCCGCGCGATGTCGATCAGGCCGCGCCGCACCTCGGGGTGCATGGCCGGGAATGGGTGGCGGCCTGCCTCGCAGGCGATCACGCCGCCTTCCTTCATCAGTGCCTTGGCCGTGAGGATGCCGCCCTGGCGGTTTTCGTGGTTGATGAGGGGCAACCAGCGCTGGTAGAGCGCAAACGCCTGGTCCATGTCACCCTGGCGGTGGGCTTCGATGATGGGGCGAATGCCGTCAGGGAACGCGCCGCCCGTCATCGCGCCCGTGGCGCCCGCATCCAGGTCGGCCAGCAGGGTGATGGCTTCTTCACCGTCCCACGGGCCTTCGATGGCGTCTCCACCCAGGCGGATCAGCTCGCGCAGCTTGCTGGCGGCGCCGGGCACTTCGATCTTGAAGTAGGCCAGGTTTTCAATCTCTTGCGCCATGCGGGCCAGGAAGGGGGTCGAAAGCACGGTGCCGCTGGCGGGTGCGTCCTGCACCATGATCGGGATGCTGATGGCGTCGGATACACGGGCATAGAACTCGTAGATCTGCGCCTCGGGCACGCGGAAGGTGGCGCCGTGGTAGGGCGGCATGATCATCACCATGGCTGCGCCCATGTCCTGCGCGGCGCGGCTGCGCTCGACGCATACACGGGTGCCGTAGTGGGTGGTGGTGACGATGACGGGCACGCGGCCCGCCACATGCTCCAGCGATGTGCGGGTGAGGACTGCGCGCTCGGCATCGGACAGCGAGAACTGCTCGGAGAAGTTGGCCAGGATGCAGACGCCATCCACACCGGCGTCGATCATGAAGTCGAGGCAGCGCTTCTGGCTGTCGAGGTCGAGGGTGCCGTCTTCGTGGAAGGTGGTGGGCACGACGGGGAAGATGCCTCGGTAGCGAGGGTTCTGGAGGGAATGGGTGGCTTGCATGGCGGGTGCGGGTAAGAATTTGAGTGAAATGTGCCTATAGCGTTAGTCGAATATGCACTGGCAGCTATTGAATCTGTAGCAATTGAGCGCTGCGAGCGTCTCAAAGGGCACATCAATGCGAGTGGCGGGGCACGGCAGCCCCCCGGCAGCCGACCAGAAAGTCGAAGTCGCAGCCATCGTCCGCCTGCAGCACGTGGTCCACGTACAGGCGCTGGTAGCCGCCGCGCCCGCCGTTGTCGGTGCCCGCCAAGGCAGCCAGGCGCGCGGCCAGTTCCTCGTCGCTGATATCCAGGTGCAACCGGCCGTTCTCGCAGTCCAGCTCAATGAAGTCGCCATCGCGCACGGCAGCCAGGGGGCCACCGGCTGCCGCCTCGGGCGCCACGTGCAGCACCACGGTGCCGTAGGCGGTGCCGCTCATGCGGGCGTCGGAGATGCGCACCATGTCCTTTACGCCCTGACGCAGCAGCTTGGGTGGCAGACCCATGTTGCCCACCTCGGCCATGCCGGGGTAGCCCTTGGGGCCGCAGTTCTTAAGCACCATCACGCAGCTGGCGTCGATGTCCAGGTTTTCATCGACGATGCGCTCCTTGTAGTGCTCCAGGTTCTCGAACACCACCGCACGGCCCCGGTGCTTGAGCAGCTCGGGCGATGCGGCCGAGGGCTTAAGCACCGCGCCACGCGGCGCCAGGTTGCCGCGCAGAATGCAGATGCCGCCGTCGGCAATCAGCGGGTTGTTGATGGGGCGGATGACTTCGTCGTTGTACTGCGGTGCTTCGCGCACGTTGCCCCACAGGCTCTTGCCGTTGACGGTGAGCGCGTTGGGGTGGGGCAGCAGGCCGTTCTCACCCAGGCGGCGCAGCACGGCGGGCAGGCCGCCCGCGTAGTAGAACTCTTCCATCAGGAAGCGGCCCGAGGGCTGCAGGTCCACCAGCGTGGGCGTGCCCCGGCCGATGCGGGTCCAGTCCTCCAGGTCCAGCTGCACGCCGATGCGGCCCGCAATGGCCTTCAGGTGGATGACGGCGTTGGTGGAGCCGCCGATGGCCGCGTTGGTGCGGATGGCGTTCTCGAACGCTTCGCGGGTCAGGATCTTGGACAGGCGCAGGTCCTCGTGCGCCATCTCCACAATGCGCTTGCCAGACATATGGGCCAGCACATAGCGGCGCGAGTCCACGGCCGGTATGGCTGCGTTGTGCGGCAGCGAGGTGCCCAGCGACTCGGCCATGCAGGCCATGGTGCTGGCCGTGCCCATGGTGTTGCAGGTGCCGGCGGAGCGGGACATGCCCGCCTCGGCCGCAAAGAACTGGTGCTCGTTGATCTCGCCCGCCTTCAGCGATTCATGCAGGCGCCACACGGCCGTGCCCGAGCCGATGTCCTTGCCGTCGAGCTTGCCGTTGAGCATGGGCCCGCCCGTGACCACGATGGCAGGCACATCGCAGCTGGCCGCGCCCATCAGCAGCGCGGGCGTGGTCTTGTCGCAGCCCACCAGCAGCACCACGGCGTCGATGGGGTTGCCCCGAATGGCCTCTTCCACATCCATGCTGGCCAGGTTGCGGGTGAGCATGGCCGTGGGGCGCAGATTGGATTCGCCGTTGGAGAACACCGGGAATTCGACGGGGAAGCCGCCTGCCTCGTAAATGCCGCGTTTCACATGCTCGGCAATCTTGCGAAAGTGAGCATTGCACGGGGTCAGCTCGGACCAGGTGTTGCAGATGCCGATCACGGGGCGGCCGTCGAACGCGTGGTCGGGGATGCCCTGGTTCTTCATCCAGCTGCGGTACATGAAGCCGTTCTTATCGGCCGTGCCGAACCATTCGGCGGAGCGGAGTTTGCGCTTGGGGGTGGTCATGGTGGGGTGCGAGAGAAAGAGGAGAAATGAAGAGTCAACGGGCCTTGCCCGAGCGGCGCGAAAGCAGCCGCTGCAGCAGACAGAAAGCGAACAGCAGCACACCAACGACGATGCGTGTCCACCAGGAGCTGAGCGTGCCGTCGAAGGAAATCAGGGTCTGGATGATTCCGAGCATGAGCACGCCAAACAGCGTGCCCGCCACATAGCCCACGCCACCCGTGAGCAGCGTGCCGCCGATGACCACGGCGGCAATTGCGTCCAGCTCCATGCCCACGGCATGCAGGCCGTAGCCCGACAGCATGTAGAACGTGAACACCACGCCCGCCAGCGCCGAGCAAAAGCCCGACAGCGTGTACACGCCAATGAGCGTGCGGCGCACCGGCAGGCCCATGAGCACAGCCGAGTGCTCGCTGCCGCCCACCGCATACACGTTGCGGCCAAACGGCGTGCAGTGCGCCACAAACAGGGCCACCAGCAGCACGGCGATGGCGATGAGCGCGCCCAGCGAGAGGGATGCGCCTTCCCACAGCGGCAGTCGCCACTGCGCCAGCTCCGAATAGCCTTCGTGGGTGATGCTGATCGAGTCGATGCTGATCAGGTAGCACAGCCCGCGCGCCAGGAACATGCCCGCCAGCGTGACGATGAAGGGCTGCAGCCGAAAGCGCTCGATGAGGAAGCCCATGAACGCGCCAAACGCCGTGCCCATCAGCAGCACCACCGGGATGGCGACCATCGGGTTCCAGCCCCGGTGTTCCACCAGTGCGGCCAGCACCATGGTGGTGAGCGCCACCACCGAGCCCACCGAGAGGTCGATGCCGCCGGACAGGATCACAAACGTCATGCCCACCGCCACGATGATGAGGAAGGCGTTGTCGATCAGCAGATTGAGAAACACCTGGGCCGAGAAGAACCCGGTGTACAGCACCGAGCCCAGCGTGGCCATGGCTACGAACAGCGAGATGGTGGCGGCCAGCGGCAGGTACTTGGGGTTGAACCGCGCGCGCGCAGCTGCGGCCGGTGGGGCAGGGTGGCTCATGGTGCTGAAGCCTGTGGTCTTGGGCACTGCGCTCATTGCAGGGCTCCCGTGCCGGGGCGGCGCGCCAGGGCGCCCACTTGCGCCCGGAACTCGGGCGACTGCAGCAGCATCACGATGAACACCACCACGGCTTTCACCACCAGGTTGATCTCGGGCGGCACGCCCAGCGAGTAGATGGCGTAGGTCAGCGTCTGGATGATGAGCGCACCGATCACGCTGCCCACCAGGCTGAAGCGCCCGCCGGTGAGGGCGGTGCCACCCAGCGTAACGGCCAGGATGGCGTCCAGCTCCAGCAGCTGCCCGGCGTTGTTGCCGTCCGCGCTCTTCACGTTGGAGCTGATCAGCAACCCCGCAATACCCGCGCACACACCGCAGAACACATAGGCCGCCACGATAAGCCGCCCCGCCTGCACGCCCGCCACCCGCGCCGCTGTGGGGTTGATGCCCACTGTCTGGATAAACAGGCCCAGCGCCGTGCGCGTGATGGCGAGGTACAGCACCACGAAGACTGCGGCCACTACGAACACAGAGAACGGCAGCCCTGCCAGGTACCCACCGCCCATGAAGAAGTAGGGCGTGTAGTAGATGGTGATGATCTGCCCGTCAGTGATCAGCTGGGCAATGCCCCGGCCCGCCACCATGAGGATCAGCGTGGCAATGATGGGCTGCATGCCCACCTTGGCAACCAGCACGCCATTCCACAGCCCGCACAGCAGCGCCACGCCAATTGCGCCCAGAATGGCGACCGGGAGCGGAAACCGGCTTTCGGTGCCTGACACCGAGCCGCCAATCAGCCACGCGGCCACTGCCGCTGCAATGGCCACCGTCGCACCCACCGAGATATCGATGCCACGTGTGGCGATCACCAGCGTCATGCCCAGCGACACCAGCACCAAAGGTGCGGCGCGGTTCAGGATGTCGATGAGGCTGCCGTACAGGTGTCCGTCGCGCCATTCGATGTGCAGGAAGCTGCTGTTGAAAACCGTGTTCACGATGAGCAGCAGTGCCAGCGTGATCAGGGGCCAGGCCAGACGGTGGCGCAGCAGGGCCACCAGAAGGGAGGGGGAACGTTCAGACATGTTCGGCAGCAATCAGGTCGTAGACGGCGTCTTCGCTGCTGCCTGCGGGCAGCTCACCCACCTTGTGGCGGTCGCGGAGCACCACGATGCGGTGCGCCACGCGCACCACCTCGCTCATTTCGGAAGAGATGAACAGCACGGCCATGCCCGCCTGGGCCAGGCGCAGGATCTGGTCCATGATTTCCTGCTTGGCGGCCACGTCGATGCCGCGCGTGGGTTCGTCCAGGATGAGCAGGCGCGGTTCGATGGCCATCCAGCGCGCAAGGATGACCTTTTGCTGGTTGCCGCCCGAGAGCAGGCCGATGGGCTTGTCCACCGTCTCGGTCTTGATGCCCAGCAGCTTCACATAGCGCTCGGCCAGCGCCGTCTGCTCGGCGCGCGAAAGGAACTTGCTCACACCCATGCGCGCCTGCAGCGCCAGCGCAATGTTCTCGCGCACCGACAGTTCCGCCACGATGCCGTCGGTCTTGCGCTCTTCAGGGCACAGGGCCAGGCCATGGCGGATCGCATCCATGGGGTTGGCGAACTTCACCACCTGCCCGTCGATGCGCAGCGCGCCCCGGTCAGGCTGCTCCAGGCCGAACAGCAGGCGCGCCAGCTCGGTGCGGCCCGATCCCAGCAAGCCCGCCAGGCCCACCACCTCTCCCGCGCGGATCTGCAGGTCCAGCGGCTGCAATTGCGTGTCTTGTCCCAGGCCCTCGGCTTGCAGCAGCGTGGCTTGACGGCTGTCCACGGAGGGCGCTGGTGCGGGTTGCTCCGACGCTGCGGCCAGGTCGCGGCCCAGCATGGCGGCGATCAGCGCTTGTGGCCCCAGGTCTTTGGCCAGCCACTCGCCGACCCAGCTGCCGTTGCGCAGCACGGAGATGCGGTCGGACACGGCATACACCTGGTTCAGGAAATGCGTCACAAAAACGATGGCCAGTCCCTCGCTGCGCAGGCGCCGCAGCACCTCGAAGAGCTTTTGCACTTCGTCGTCGTCCAGGCTGGAGGTGGGCTCATCCAGGATCAACACACGCGATTCGATGCTGAGTGCGCGCGCAATCGCCACCAGCTGTTGCACGGCCACGGGGTAGTTCGACAGCAGGCGCGTCACGTCGATCTGCAGGCCGATGCGCGCCACCAGATCGCGGGCGCGCTGGTGCAGCGTGGCCCAGTCGATGCGAAAGCCCTGCGCGATGCCGCAGCGCGGGTAGCGGCCTGCAAAGATGTTCTCGGCCACCGAGAGGTTGGGGCAGAGGTTGACCTCCTGGTACACCGTGCTGATGCCCAGGCGCTGCGCGGCCAGGGGCGAGTCGGGCCACACGGCTTCCCCTCCCAGCCGCATCTGGCCGCCGCTGGCCTCCAACACGCCTGTCAGCACCTTGATCAGTGTGGACTTGCCCGCACCGTTCTGCCCCATCAGCGCATGGATCTCGCCAGGGTAGAGGTTGAGCTGCACATCGCGCAGCACGGGGATGCCCGCAAACTGCTTGTGGATGCCCGAGAGCTGAAGCACCGGGGCTGCAGCAGGGGCGTGAGCGGTGGATGCGTCCATGGCAGCCGTCATGCCTTGTTCTTGTTGTAAACGTCCACGAGCACGGCGGCCAGCAGCACCACGCCCTTGATGACCTGCTGGTAGTCGATGCCGATGCCCAGGATGGACATGCCGTTGTTCATCACGCCCATCACAAAGGCGCCGATGACCGCGCCCATCACCTTGCCCACGCCGCCCGATGCAGAGGCGCCGCCGATGAAGCAGGCTGCAATCACGTCCAGCTCAAAACCCAGGCCCGCCTTGGGCGTGGCGGTGTTGAGGCGCGCCGCAAACACCAGCCCGGCCAGGGCCGCCAGCACGCCCATGTTGATGAAGGCATACAGCGTGAGCCGCTCGGTCTTGATGCCCGAGAGCTTGGCCGCCTTCTCGTTGCCGCCCATGGCATAGATGCGGCGGCCGATGGTGGTGCGGCTGGTGACAAAGTCGAACAACACGATCAGCAGCGCCATCACGATGAGCACATTGGGCAGGCCCTTGTACGAAGCGAGCAGGTAGCTGAAGTACACCAGCAGCCCACCAAACACTACGGTGCGGGCGATAAACAAACCTGCGGGCTCCGTCTGCACGCCATGGCGCAGGCGGTTGGCGCGCTGGCGCAGTCCGCCCACGGCCAGGGCCGCAGCCACGGCCGCACCCAACAGCAGCGAGGTCATGCGCAGCCCTTCCACGCTGAACAGGTCGGGAATAAAGCCCGAGCTGAGCATCTGGAATGCCGAGGGGAACGGCCCCACCGACTGACCCGCCAGAAGCGCCAGCGCCAGGCCCTTGAACACCAGCATGCCCGCCAACGTGACGATGAACGAGGGGATGCGCGAGAAGGCCACAAACCCGCCTTGAATGGCGCCGATGAGCCCGCCGCACAGCAGGCACACCAGCGTGGCGGGCACAAAGTGCCAGTTGTACTCAACCATCAGCACCGCTGCCAGCGCGCCGATGAAGCCACACACCGAGCCCACCGACAGGTCGATGTGCCCGGCCACGATGACCAGCAACATGCCCAGCGCCATGATGACGATGTAGCTGTTCTGCAGCACCAGGTTGGTTAGGTTCAAGGGCTGCATCAGCGTGCCCTCGGTCATGTACTGGAAGAAGCCCATGATGGCCACCAGCGTGATCAACATGCCGTATTCGCGCAGGTTGTGCTGCAGGTGGTGCAGCAGCGATTTGTCGTGCCGCGCCGTTGCTGTCGGGTTTCCGTCTGCCAGCGTGCTGGCGGGAGGATGGGGGGTCTGGCTCATATCAACTGGCTTTCACAATCGCTCGCATGATTCGTTCTTGGGATGCTTCGGCGGTGGGCATCTCGGCCACAAAGCGGCCTTCGTTCATCACATAGATGCGGTCCGTGATGCCCAGCAACTCGGGCATTTCGGAGGAGATCACGATCACACACTTGCCCTCGGCCGCCAGCTGGGCGATGAGGGTGTAGATCTCGTACTTGGCGCCCACGTCGATGCCGCGTGTGGGCTCGTCGAGGATGAGCACCTCGGGGCTGGTGAACAGCCATTTGCTCAGTACCACCTTTTGCTGATTGCCGCCCGACAGGTTCAGCGTCTTCTGGTCCACGCCCGAGCAGCGGATGCGCAGCTTCTCGCGGTAGTCTTGCGCCACGCGGTGTTCCTGGCCGCTGTCGATCACGCTGGCGAACGACACGCCCGGCAGGTTGGCCAGCGAGGTGTTGAACTGGATGTCTTCGTTCAGCACCAGGCCATTGCCCTTGCGGTCTTCGGTCACATAGGCCAGGCCGTGGCGCACGGCTTTCTCCACCGTGCTCACATCGATGGGCTGGCCGTGCAGCCGCACTTCGCCGCTGATGCGCTGGCCCCAGGAGCGGCCGAAGAGGCTCATGGCCAGCTCGGTGCGGCCTGCGCCCATCAGGCCCGCAATGCCCACAATCTCGCCGCGCCGCACATTCAGGTCGATGCCTTTGAGGTGCTCGCGGTCGCTGCGCTGCGGGTGGTGGGCGCGCCAGTTGCGCACCTCAAAAACAATGTCGCCCACTTGCGGCTGGCGCTGGGGATAGCGGTCGCTCATCTCGCGGCCCACCATGGCCTGGATCACGCGGTCTTCGCTCACCGGGCCCTCGCGGCAGTCCAGCATCTGCACGGTGCTGCCATCGCGCAGCACGGTGATGGCATCGGCCACGCGCGAAATTTCGTTGAGCTTGTGCGAGATCAGGATGCAGGTAATGCCCTGGGCTTTCAGCTCCAGCAGCAGGTCCAGCAGCGCCTGGCTGTCGTTCTCGTTGAGGCTGGCGGTGGGCTCGTCCAGGATCAGCAGGCGCACCTTGCGCGACAGCGCCTTGGCAATCTCCACCAGCTGCTGCTTGCCCACGCCCAGTTGGCCCACCGGGGTGTCGGGTGATTCGCGCAGGCCCACCTTGTGCAGCAGCGCCTGGGCGCGGCTGTGGGCGGCCATCCAGTCGATGACGCCGTGGCGCGCGGTTTCGTTGCCCAGGAAGATGTTCTCGGCAATCGACAGCAGCGGCACCAGCGCCAGCTCTTGGTGAATGATGATGATGCCCAGGTGCTCGCTGTCGCGGATGCCTGCAAACTCGCGCTCTTGCCCGTCGAACAGGATCTGGCCGCTGTAACTGCCGTGGGGGTACACACCCGACAGCACCTTCATCAGCGTGGATTTGCCCGCCCCGTTTTCGCCGACGATGGCATGGATCTCCCCGGCCTGCACCTGCAGGTTGACCTGGTTCAGCGCCACCACGCCGGGGAAGGTTTTGCGGATGTTCCGCATTTCAAGAAGCATGGTCTCTCAGTCTGTTGGTGGGGCCTCTGGCCCCATCCCGGTTGCAGGCCGCCTGCGCTGCCCCGGTGGCATTCGCAGGCGGCGGCTTTAGATGCAGAAGCCGCTCGTGCTCACTTGATTTGCGATTCCTTGTAGTACCCACTGCCTACCAACACCGCGCTCCAGTTGGAGGAATCCACCGCCACCGGCTTGAGCAGGTACGACGGCACCACCTTCACGCCGTTGTTGTAGGTCTTGGTGTCGTTGATTTCAGGCTGCTTGCCCGTCAGCACGGCGTCCACCATGTTGGCGGCTACCTTGGCCAGCTCGCGGGTGTCCTTGAACACGGTGGAGGACTGCTCGCCCTTGAGGATGGACTTGATCGAAGGCACCTCAGCGTCTTGGCCGCTGACCACGGGGCAGGGCTGCTGGGCAGTGCAGTAGCCCACGCCCTTGAGGGAGGACAGGATGCCGATGGAGATGCCGTCATACGGCGAGAGCACGGCATGCACCTTGTCCTTGCCGTAGTAGGCCGACAGCAGGTTGTCCATGCGCGCCTGGGCCACCGAGCCGTCCCAGCGCAGCGTGCCCACCTTATTCATGCCGGTCTGCTTGCTGCGCACCACCAGCTTGCCGCTGTCGATGTATGGTTGCAGCACGCTCATCGCGCCGTCGTAGAAGAAGAAGGCATTGTTGTCGTCGGGCGAGCCACCGAACAGTTCGATGTTGAACGGGCCCTTGCCTTGCTTGAGGCCCAGCTTGTCCACGATGGAGGTGGCCTGCAGCACGCCGACCTGGAAGTTGTCGAACGTGGCGTAGTAGTCCACGTTCTTCGATCCCTTGATGAGGCGGTCGTACGCAATGACCTTCACGCCCTTGTCGGCCGCGTTTTGCAGCGCCTTGGACAACGTGGTGCCATCAATCGACGCAATCACCAGCACCTTGGCACCCTTGGTGATCATGTTCTCGATCTGCGCGAGCTGGTTGGGGATGTCGTCTTCGGCGTACTGCAGGTCGGTCTTGTAGCCCCGGTCCTTGAGCACCTTGACCATGTTGTCGCCATCGGCAATCCAGCGCGCCGAGGACTTGGTGGGCATCGAGATGCCGATGGTGCCCTTGTCCTGGGCCGATGCCACGGACGTGGCGCCGATGGCTGCGAGCGCCACGCTGGCCAACACGGCCTTGAAAATTGCACGCTTCATTTGAGTCTGTCTCCTGGTGTGAATTTGTTTTTTGATAGACGCCTGAAGTCCGCTACAGGCCGCCGCAACTGGCACGGTCTAAGGCCAGTGCCACCGCCCAAGGGCCGCCATGCAGCGAAGGCTGCGTTTCACTTGCGGGTGCCGGTGGCGTCCCCCTTCCCGCATCTCACAGCGATGCGAGAGAAAGGGGGAAGGCGCGCAGCGCCTCAGGGGGTTAATACTTGCGGTTCGGCATTTCCTTGGCCGCCACTTCCATCGGGAAGATGCCTTCCTCGGTCACGATGCGCTTGGGCACCGCCTTGCCAGCCTTGATGTCTTTGACTGCGGCCATGAGTTGCGGGCCCAGCAGGGGGCTGCATTCCACGCTCACGTTGAGCTTGCCGGCGATCATGGCTTCGAAGGCGCCCTTCACCGCGTCGATGGAGATGATCACGATGTCCTTGGCGGGCTTCATGCCAGCCTCTTCGATGGCCTGGATGGCGCCAATCGCCATGTCGTCGTTGTGCGCGTAGAGCACGTTGATCTTCTTGCCCTCGGCCTTCAGGAAGGCTTCCATCACTTCCTTGCCTTTGGCGCGGGTGAAGTCGCCGGTCTGGCTGCGGATGATCTTGAACTTGGCGTCGGCCTTGATGATTTCCTCAAAGCCCTTCTTGCGGTCGATGGCAGGGGCGGAGCCCACGGTGCCTTGCAGCTCGACGATGTTGACCTCGCCCTTCTGGTCCTTCATCTTCTCCACCAGCCAGCGGCCGGCCTTGCGGCCTTCTTCCACAAAGTCCGAGCCCATGAAGGTCACGTAGAGCGACGTGTCCTTGGTGTTCACCGCGCGGTCGGTCAGCACCACGGGGATCTTGGCGGCCTTGGCCTCGCGCAGCACGGGCTCCCAGCCCGACTCCACCACGGGCGAGAACGCAATCACGTCCACCTTCTGCGCGATGAACGAGCGGATGGCCTTGATCTGGTTTTCCTGCTTTTGCTGCGCGTCCGAGAACTTCAGTTCAATGCCCGCCTCCTTGGCGGCGGACTTGATGGACTCAGTATTGGCGGTGCGCCATTCGCTCTCGGCCCCCACCTGGCTGAAGCCCAGCACAATGGGCTTTTGCGCCCAGGCGGTGCCGGGCAGCAAGGCAGCCACGGGCACGCTGGCCAAGGCGGCAGCAACGGTGCGGCGGTTCATTTTCATCATCTTGTCTCCTGTCTGTAATGGTTGGTTGACGACGGTTGCGGGATGGAAAGAAAGAACAAAAGAAGGAGGCTCAGGCCAGCATGTAGCCCGTCTTGACGGTGGTGTAGAACTCGGCCGCGTAGCGCCCCTGCTCGCGGGCGCCGTAGCTCGACTCCTTGCGGCCACCAAAAGGCACATGGAAGTCCACACCAGCCGTGGGCAGGTTCACCATGGTCATGCCCACGGCAGCGTGGCGCTTGAAGTGCATGGCGCGCTTGAGCGACGTGGTGCAGATGCCCGCACACAGGCCAAAGGGCGTGTCGTTGGCCAAGGCCAGTGCGTGTTCATAGTCATCAGCCCGCAGCACGCAGGCCACGGGGCCAAAGATTTCCTCGCGCGCCACGCGGTGCTCGGGGCGGGCCAGAAAGAGGGCGGGGCTCATGTAATGGCCTGGGGTGGGGCGCTCCAGGCGCTCGCCACCCCAGACATGCTCCGCCCCCTCATTGCGCGCAATGTCGATGTAGCCCAGGTTCTGCGCCAGTTGGTTGTCGTCCACCACCGGGCCCATCTCGGTGCCGCGCTCCAGCGCATGGCCCACCTTCAGGCTGGCCAGCCGGTTGCGCAGACGGGCCACAAAGGCGTCGTGCACCTCGGCCTCCACGATGAGGCGGCTCGATGCGGTGCAGCGCTGGCCGGTGGAAAAATACGAGCCCTGCAGCGCGCAGTCCACCGCTTGGTCCAGGTCGGCGTCGGCCAGCACGATGAGCGGGTTCTTGCCGCCCATCTCCAACTGCACCTTGGCGCGCCGTGCTGAGGCGGCGCGCAAGATGCGGTCGCCTGTGGAAACAGAGCCGGTAAAGCTCAGCGCGTTGACCAGCGGGTGGTCCACCAGCGTCTGGCCCACCTCGCGGCCGCTGCCCATGACGAGGTTGAAGGCACCGGCGGGCAGGCCACTGCGGCTGATGATTTCGGCCAGCGCCCAGCCACAGGCGGGCACCAGTTCGGCGGGCTTGAACACCACGGTGTTGCCGTAGGCCAGGGCCGGGGCGATCTTCCAGGCCGGGATGGCGAACGGGAAGTTCCACGGCGCGATGATGCCCACCACCCCCACGGGCTCACGGGTCACATCCACCTGCACGCCCTGGCGCACAGAGGCCAGCAGCTCGCCCTGGATGCGCAGTGCCTCGCCCGCAAAGAACTTGAAGATCTGCCCGCTGCGCGCCACCTCGGCCACGCCTTCGGGCAGGGTCTTGCCTTCTTCACGGGCCAGCAGCGCACCCAGCTCGTCCTTGCGTGCCAGCAGCTCGCTGCCGATCATGTCCAGCACATCGGCCCGGCGCTGGGGCGTGCTCTGGCTCCAGGAGGGCAGGGCATCGGCCGCGGCGCGCACGGCCAGCTCGGTCTGGTTGCGGTCGGCGCGGGCATATTCGGCTACCACCTCGCGGGTGTCCGACGGGTTGGTGCTGATGCCGGTGGTGGTGCCGATTTCCCACCGGCCGTTGATCAGGTGCCGGGGGCTGAGCTGGAGATCGCCGAGCTTCATGGAGAGAGGCCTTTGTTGCAGTTGCGGCGAAGTCTATGGAAGGTTTCGATATCAATCCAATCGTTTTTTAGACAAAATACATATCGTTCTTTGCATTCTGGAAAACCCCTCCCTTTTCCCGTCCTTCGCCATCCATGAGCACCTACAACCACTGGTTCATCCGCGCACGCCTCAAGACGCGCCAATTGCTGCTGCTGGTGGCCCTGGCCGAAGAGGGCAACATCCACCGCGCCGCCCAGGTGCTCAGCATGACGCAGCCGGCCGCCTCCAAGCTGCTCAAGGACCTGGAGGACGTGCTGGAGGTGTCGCTGTTTGACCGCCTGCCACGCGGCATGCGCCCCACCTGGTACGGCGAAACGATGATTCGCCACGCGCGCATGGCCCTGGCCAACCTGAACCAGGCGCACGACGAGATCGGTGCGCTCAAGCGCGGGCACTACGGCCAGGTGGGCATTGGCGCCATCACCTCACCGGGCCTGAGCCTGCTGCCCGCCGCCGTGGCACAGGTCAAGCAGGAGCACCCCAGCCTGCGCATTTCGCTCGACATAGAAACCAGCCCGGTGCTGCTGGAGCGGCTGGAGCAGGGCAAGCTCGACATCGTGGTGGGCCGCCTGTACGAGGAGCACGACAAGGAGAACCTGCGTTATGAGTCGCTGACGGAGGAGCTGGTTTGCGCCATGACGCGCCCGGGCCACCCGCTGTCGAGCATGAGCGGGCTGACGCTGCGCGATGTGGTCTCGGCCAGCTGGATCGTGCCGCCTGCGGGCAGCGTGCTGCGCCACAGGTTTGACCTGATGTTCCAGCAGGACGGGCTGGCGCCGCCGCTGCACACGGTAGAAACATCGGCCCTGCTGTTCATCACCCGCATGCTGCAGCAGAGCGACATGATTGCTGTGGTGGCGGAGGATGTGGCGCGCTATTACGCGGCGCATGGGATCGTGACGGTGTTGCCGCTGGCGATGCCGTGCCATATGGATGCGTTCGGAATCATCACGCGGTCGGACCGGCTGTTGTCGCCGGCGGCGAAGGTGATGATGAAGGCGTTGAAGCAGACGAGTCTGGTGCAGTATGGGCGGCGGTTGGAGGTGGGGGATTGATGGCTTTGGGTGTTATTGGCTGGATGCGCTAGTGGGATATGTGCTGGTAGCTATTGATTTTGTAGTGTTTGTTTTCGTGTGCTGAATGTGCCGCATGCCTTTGCTTAGGGCGGAGACCGGGAGTCGCCCCGGCGGGCGAGGTACTTTTCTTTGCTTCGCCAAAGAAAAGTACCCAAAAGAAAGGCGACCCCCAGTCTGCGACCCCTTCGCTGTGCGAAGGGGCAAACCTGCGGCGTGTCGGTTGCGGGGTGCGCCGTGGAACTCGCTTTGCGCTGCGCGCGCCGCTCGGACATCCACGGCGAGTCAGTTCACGAGGCATGGGCGCTGCGACGCCCATGCTCACCCCACAACCGCCCCGCCGCAGGCGCAGCCAGCAGGGGTGGGGAGCCAAACATCCAACAGCCGAACAGCCACACGGGCCATCGCTGCGCTCGGCCCCGACTGCGCAGCGCGTGGCGCTTGCGCCCGCGAGGTGGGGCCGAGCGCAGCGCAGCGAAGCAATGGCCCGTGTGGATGTCCGTTTTTTTTGGGTTCCCTTCTGGATGCGCCTGGGGCGCGCAGGGCGCGGGGTGGCATGTGTGCCGAAGGACACACATGCTTCGTGAACTGACTCACCGCAGTTGTTTGAGCGGAGCGCCGCAGGCGCGCAGCGAGTTCTGCGGCGCACCCCGTGACCGAGCACCCCAGGTTGCCCCGTAGCGCAGCGAAGGGGTCGCAGACAGTAGGGTCGCCCTTTCTTTGGTGACTTTCTTTCGGCGACGCGAAAGAAAGTTACTCGCACGCCGGGCGACTCCCGGCCTCCGTCCGCAACCCGAGCACGCCTCCAGACAAGCGCCACACTCACAAACTGCAAAAACAATAGCTACCAACGTTTAACGGATAAGCGCCGGAGCCAAAAAAGACCTCAAAAAATCAAACCCACCCCGCATCCACCTTGAACTCCTGCGCCGTGCACATCGCCGCATCATCCGACGCCAAAAACAACACCATCCGCGCAATGTCATGCGGCCGCAGCTTGTCCGGCAAACACTGGTTGCGCGCCAGCTCCTTCTCGCCCTCGGCGTCCAGCCACAGCTTGATCTGCCGCTCCGTCATCACCCAGCCCGGCGACACCGTGTTGATGCGGATGCGGTCCTGCCCCAGCGTCTTGGCCAGCCCGCGCGTGAGGCCGTTCACCGACGACTTGGCGATGGCATAGCAGGGGTAGCCTGTGCCCTTGCCCTGCCAGCCGGTGGAGCCCAGGTTGATGACCGAGCCCGCGCCCAGCCTGCGCATACCGGGCACCACGGCCTGGATGGCGAAGAAGGCGGGGCGCTCGTTGATGGCCATGCGCTCGTCGTAGTACTCGGGGGTTACGGATTCGAGTGTGTGCCGGTCATCGCTGGCCACGTTGTTCACCAGCACTGCAAAGTCGCTGCCCAGCTCGGCCGCCGCTTCGGTCACACAGGCCTGCAGGGCGTTCACATCGCGCACATCGCACACGCGCCACCAGGGGCGGGGCAGGCCTGCGTCGGCAATGTGCTGGGCCAGGGCTTCGCTGGCGTTGCGCGCCACGTCCACAAACGCCACGCGGGCACCTTGCTCGGCAAACGCCGCCACGATGGCCGCGCCAATGCCGCTGCCGCCGCCCGTCACAAACACGGCACGGCCTTGCAGGCTGGGGAATTTCGCCAGGCCCTGGGGGGCACCCGTGGCGTCGGTCGAGGAAGAGGAGGGGGTAAAAAGCTGTGTCATATCAATATTGCAATCAATCAATGGCAAAAAAATTCATTTCAAGCATCAATTGGCGTTGATAAGATGCCGCTCGTCAAGTGCCTGGCGGCAGGCCGATGCAAAAAAACGACCGGAGACAACCAACGTGCGACCTTCGCTGGATACCCCCATCCCACCGTCCAGCGGCGCGTCCGCCTCTGCGCCAACAACCACCGGCGCCGTGCGCTGCGTGGTCGCACTGGGCAACGCGCTGGGCGAGGGCGTGCTGTGGTCGGTGCGCGAGCAAGCTGTGTACTGGGTGGACATCCTGCAGCGCGAACTGCACCGCTGGGAACCTGCCACCGGCGCGCACCAGCGCTGGACGTTTGACGAAGAAATCTCCGCCATCGCCGAGCGCGCCAACGCCCCCGGCTTCATCGTCACCCTGCGCCGGGGCTTTGCGCTCTTCGACCCCGCTGCCGACATCGCCCCACGCTACCTGCACCAGCCCGAGCCAGAGCGCACCGGCAACCGATTCAACGACGGCAAGTGCGACGCCCAAGGGCGCTTTTGGGGCGGCAGCATGGACTTTGCGTGCGAGGCCCCGACGGGCGCGCTCTACACCTACACCGCCGGTGGCCACTGCGTGCGGCACGACGATGGTTTTGCCGTGACCAACGGCCCCACCTGGGCCACCACTGCGCAGGGCCCGGCCATGTTTTTCAACGACACGGTGCAGGGCACCACCTACTGCTACCGCTGCGACCCGGCCAGCGGCACCGTGAGCGACAAAACGCTGTGGAAACGCTGGCCCGTTGCGGGCGGCGTGCCCGACGGCATGACCACCGACGCGCAAGGACGCCTGTGGGTGGCGCATTGGGGCGGTGGCTGCGTCACCTGCCACGACGCCGACTCGGCCGAAGAGCTGGCCCGCATCACGCTGCCCGTGAGCCAGGTCACCAACTGCGCCTTTGGCGGTGCGGACCTGCGCACGCTGTACATCACCTCGGCCCGCACCGGTCTCACTCCCGAGCAGCTCGCGGCCGAGCCGCTGGCGGGTGCGCTGTTTGCCGTGGACATGTCCACGCCTGGCGTGCCGGCACACCTGTTTGGCGGCTGACGCCGACCCCACGCGCAGCGGAGGGGCCGTGGCTCCGCCACCTCCTTTTTCCTCCATCCCGCAGAAAGCACACCGCCCATGACCGAGGCCTCTTCATCCCACCCCATCGTCTGGCTGCACCACGCGGGGCAACACCTGGGCCTGGTGCCCACACTGGGCGGCAGCGTGGCGGCCTGGCAGATTGACGACCCGCTAGCGGCAGGCGCGCGCATCGACCTGTGGCGGCCGTGGGACGGCGTCACGCCCGACCTGTACCAGCTCGCGTCGTTTGCCATGGTGCCCTGGTCCAACCGCATCAGTGGCGGCGGTTTTGAGCATGCGGGGCAGTTCCACCCCATGCGTCCCAACCGCGTGGGCGAGCCGTACCCCATCCACGGCGATGGGTGGCTGCAGCCCTGGCAACTGAGCCAGCCCGCGCCCGACACGCTGCAGATGCAGCTGCGCTCCGAGCGCTTTGACGGCAACCCCTACGCGTACGAATGCGTGCAGACCTTCCGCTTGGTGGAAGGTGGCCTGGACCAGTCGGTGCAGGTGCGCCACCTGGGCGCCCAGCCGCTACCTTACGGCCTGGGCCTGCACCCCTGGTTTCCGCGCACGCCCGGCACGCGCATCACGGCGCCAGTGCAGGGCGTATGGCTGTGTGGCGACGACCCGTTGCCCACGCAGCACACGCAGCACTTCCCGCCCGGTTGGGACTTGAATACTGGCGCGCCCGCCAACGGCGGCCTCATTGACAACGCCTACACCGGCTGGGGCGGCACGGCGCAGATCGACTGGCCCGAGCGCGGCCTGCGCCTCACAGCCCACATGCCCGATTTTGAAAAAGACGGCGGCGCGGCTCAGCACTACTGCCTGGTGTACCGCCCGCCGCAGGGCCCGGCGTTCTGCTTTGAGCCCATCACCCAGCCCATCGACGCCTTTCACCAGCCGGGCCAGCCCGGCCTGCGCATGCTGGCGAAGGGCGAGGTGCTGGTGATGAACGTGCAGTGGCGCTACCAGCCGCTGACTGATTGAGGGTGGGCTTTAGAACAGGTTCCTACAGCAGCGCCGCGTGGCACGCCACGCACAGCTTGTTGCCGTCCGGGTCCCGAAAATACGCGCCGTAGTAATGGGCGTGGTACTCGGGCCGTAGGCCCGGGCGGCCCTCGCACACGGCGCCCAGGCTCAGCGCCAGGGCGTGCGCAGCATCCACCTGGTCGCGCGTAGCGGCTGCAAAGGCCACCATGGTGCCGTTGCCGGGTTGCGGCACCTCGCCATTGAATGGGCGGGCAATCACAAACAGCGGGCGGGGGCCGGGGTTGGATTCCCAGCCTGCCCAGGGCCGGCTGGGCTCGCAAAACCGCTCCTTCACGCCCAGTACGCTCAACACGGGCCGGTAAAACGCCAGCGCGCGCTCAAAGTCTGAAATGCCCACAAACACGTGCGACAGCATGATGGGGTGATCCTTCCGTTGGTCTGAATGCTGGGGCCTATGCGGCCGACCCTGTGTGCCCCGGTGCCCGGCCCTTGCGGGCCTTGCTGCCGCCCAGGGCATTCAGCTCTACCGCCGCGCGGATGAGCGCGCGGAACGCATCGGCAGGCAGCGTGTCGCCCTCGTGGATATCAATGGCACGGCGTGCGTTGCCGTCCAGGCTGGCATTGAAAAGGCGCGCCGGGTCGGGCAGGGCGGCGCCTTTCAGAAAGGTGAGCTTTACCGCTGCCTTGTAGCTCTCGCCCGTGCACAAGATCCCGCCCAGCGACCACACTGGTGTGCCACGCCACTTCCACTCTTCCACCACACCGGGCGCGGCCTCGTGGATCAGCTGGCGCACCTGCGCCAGCGCCTGCCCACGCCAGCCGCCCAGGTCGGCAATGCGCTGGTCGATCAGTGCCGATGCGGCGGGCCCAGTGGTTGCCGTGTCTGGTGCGGTGGTGTTGGGCGCACGGCCCATGGCAGTGGGTGGGGATTTTTTGGCAGCAGCCACGGGGTGGTCCTTGGTGGAGTGGGTGCAAAAGGCGAGGGGTGAGGCCCCGCCATTGTTGCTCCTCCGCACACCTTGGCAACCCCGGTACAACGGGTTGTTACCTTCTGGCCTGCCTCTGTTCATTCAGGCAGGCGCGTCGGTGGCTGCAGGACCTGCGCCCCCTTTGCGCCCCTCCGCGCGCCCTTGCGCGGCATTGCTCCGCGCCTCCGCACGATTCGTTTCAGCCGTGCGCCACGGCCTACCCCGCCACCCGCGCCAGCACTTCGCGGGCCTGCTCCGCAGTCACTGCCGGTCCGCCAGCCTGCCCCGTCCAGGCCACAAATTGGTCGGGCCGCACCAGCACCAGCGGTGCGCCATAGCGTGCGGGCTCGGTGCCTTCGCCTCCGTCGCCACAGTCCACCAGCCGCAGCGGAAGGCCCGGGCCCGCCGCTGCCTCGCGAAAGGCTTGCACCGAGGTCGCATGCGCTCCATCGCCACCCACCACCAGCAGCGAAAAGCCTGCGCCCAGCTCCTCAAACACGTTGCGCCCGCTGGGCAGCGTGGCGGGCGCCAGGTGGTGGCCCGGCCGCGCCGTGAACTGGTGCGAGCCCTTGGCGCTGGTGGTGCGGCCCTCGCTGCCCCACACAATGCCCGAGCCCTCGTAGTGCGGCTCAAACGCATGCACCTCGCCCACGGCGCCTTGGGCGCGCGTTTGCCACGCGGCCTCAAACGCGGCCCGGTCGCGCGCCGGGTCATAGGCGTCCAAGAATTCCTTGTCGGTCTCTATGGACCGCGCAATGAAGTCGTTGATGGTGGACGCAAACACCGGGCGCCGTTCGGTGTCGTACGAGTCCAGCAGCCGCTCGCCGCCCCAGCCCTGCAGCACGGCGGCCAGCTTCCAGCCCAGGTTGCGTGCGTCTTCCAGGCCCGAGTTCACGCCATAGCCGCCGTAGGGCGGGTGGCTGTGCGCGGCATCGCCCGCGATGAAGACGCGGCCCTTGCGGTAGCTGTCGGCCAGCATGAAGCGCAGGTCCCAAAAGCCGATGTGCTCAAACTCCACTTCAAACTCCGCGCCCACCGCCTCGTGCAGGTAGGCGGCAAAGTCAAAGTTGTCTTTGGTGGTGCCCGGCGGCACCGGTGCATGAAAGAACCAGGTGCTGCCCAGGTCCACGCGGCCTAGAAACTTCCAGTAGCCCTTCAGTTCGGGCTGCAGCACGTTGTAGTAAGACTTGCCGGGGTAGCGCTCCAGCAGCTGGTGCAGGCCTTGTGACTTGAACACCAGCAGCACCATCATGCGGTCGTGGTCGGTGCGGGTGTGGGTGATGCCCGCCTGCTCGCGCACCACCGACCGCGCGCCGTCCGACCCCACCACATAGGCGCCGCGCAGCACGCGCTGGGCCTTGCCGTCGCCACGTTGCTGGATGGTGACGGAAACGCCCGCGTCATCCTGCGCCACGGTGCTGGTCTCCCAGCCGTAGAGGGTCTGCACCGATGGCAGCTGCGCCACGCGCTGGCGCAGCACGGCCTCGGTGGCGTACTGCGGCAGACGCTCGTTGGCCGTGAAGTAATAAGGCTTGACCAGGTCGCGCTGCAGCCAGTCGTAGCTGTAGGGCCCCAACAGCGTGCCGTGTGCGGTCAGGCCGCCAATGCCGTATTCCACCGGAATAGTGCGCGCCGCGCGCAGCTGCTTTTCGGCACCCCAGAAGTGAAAGTGCTCCATGGTGCGCTGCGTGAGGTTCTGCCCCTTGGGGATGGGCTGGGGCTGCACATAGCGCTCCACCACGATCACGTTCACGCCGCGCTGGCCCAGCTCTATGGCCAGGCCCATGCCGACGGGGCCGCCGCCCACGATGATCACTTCGGCGTCTTGCTGCGGCGCCACGGTTGCTTGCTGGTTCATGTTGTTGGTGTTGTTCTGTACGGGTCGGTTCGACACTGGCCGCGATGCAGTGTTGTGCAGTGCTGCGCGCTACTGGCCACCGCTGGGTGCGGGTGGTCGTGGTTACTCGGCGGTGATGCCCTGGGCCTTGATGAGATCGGCCCAGCGCTTGGCGTCAGCCGTCACCAGCTTCTGGAAGGCGTCTGGCGAGCTGTGGGCGGGCGTCATGCCCTGGGTCTCGAACGACTTGGCCACGGCGGGCGATGCCAGCACGTCGCGCAGCTCGGTGTTGAGCCGGTCCACCATCGCGCGGGGCGTGCCTGCGGGGGCAAACACGCCGTACCACATGTCCACGTTCAGGTCGCCCAGCTTCAGGGTGCCCAGCGACGGCACCTCGGGCAGCAGGGGGTGGGGCGTGTCCGAGCTGATGGCCAGCGCCTTCAGCTTGCCCGCCTTCACATGCTGCAAGGCCACGTGGATGGGCAAGAACATCGCGTCGATCTGCCCGCCCAGCAGGTCCGTCACGGCGGGGGCGGTGCCCCGGTAGCTGATGTGGGTGAGCGAAATCTTGGCCCGGTTCTTCAGCAGCTCCATCGCCAAGTGGTGCGGCGTGCCCGCACCGGGCGAGCCGTAGTTGAGCGAGCCGGGCTTGGCCCGGGCACGGTCCATCAGGTCCTTGAGCGATTCGATTTTGGACCCCGCCGATGCCACCAGCAGCAGCTGCCCCCAGCTCGTCTGGCTCACGGGCACCAGGTCCGTCAGCGGGTTAAAGCCCTGCTTGGGGTACAGCGCCATGTTCATCACCAGCGTGTTCACGCTGACCAGCAGCGTGGTGCCGTCGGGTGTGGCGCGCACCACCTCTTGTGTGCCGATGATGCCGGACGCACCCGCCTTGTTCTCCACAAAAAACGGGCGCTTGAGCCGGTCAGACAGCGGCTGCGCAATCTGCCGCGCAATCAGGTCGATGCCCGTGCCGGGCGTGAATGGCACCACCAGCCGCACCGGTGCATCGGCACCGGCCTGCGCCCAGGCCCTGGGCGTGGCGGCTGCAGCCGTGGCGGCCAGCGCGCCCAGCACCAGGCTGCGGCGTTGGGGGGAGGGCGGGTGCGCGTTGGCACGCAATGCAGGCTGATCGAACATGGGGCTTGTCTCTTTAGTCGTTGAAAGGGCGTTGCGGGTCGATTACAACGACACTCTTGACATTGATCAAACGGAAAATTCTGATGAATTCTTCATCAAAGCTGATGAATGTCAGCACCCGCCAGCTCCACGCTTTTCTGGAGGTCACGCGCCTGCAGAGCTTTGCCAAGGCGGCCGAGCAGGTGCACCTGTCGCCCTCGGGCATGAGCATGCTGGTCAAGGAGCTGGAGGACCAGGTGGGCGCCCGCCTGTTTGACCGCACCACGCGGTCCATCACCCTGACCGACGCCGGGCGCCGCCTGCAGCCCGTGGCCGAGCGCGTGGTGGGCGAGCTGCGCGCCCTGGGCGCCGTGCTGGACGGCAACGAGGCCGCCGTGCGCTCGCGCCTGCTTGTAGCGGCCACGCCCATGATCTCGGCCAGCTTGCTGCCCGAGGTGATTCGCGGCTTTGCACACAGCCACCCCGGCGTGCAGGTGCAGCTCAGCGATGTCGAGGTGGGCACCGTGCGCCAGCGCGTGCTCGACGGCGAGGCCGACATCGGCTTTGGCTTCTTCGTCAAACCCGCCGTGGGGTTGTCGCGCCAGCCCTTGTGCAAGTTCCGCCTCATGCGCATCAGCCCGCCCGATGCGGCGCACGCCAGCGGCCAGCTGTCCGACAGCCAGCCCTGGAGCCGCCTCAAAGACGTGCCCCTGGTCAGCCTGCCTTCGGACAACCCTATCCAGGTGGTCATCGAAAAACAGCTCTCCCGCCTGGGCCTGGCCCACCAGGAGCGCCCCCGCATGAACCTCATCGGCACCCTCATCGGCATGGTGCGCGCAGGCCGTGGCAGCGCCATCGTGCCCTCGTTCGCGCTGGAAGAATGCCTGCGCCAGGGCCTGGGCGTCGCCATGCTGCGCGAGCCCGTGGTGCACCTGGACCTGTATCTGGCCTACCGCCGGGGCACGCAGCAAAAACCGGCGGCCATGGCGTTTGCCGAGGCGTTGCGGGAGGCTGCGGTGCGGTTGCCGGCTTGAGGGCGTGGAGTGTCTCTGGATGATGCTGGGACCTGTGGGGCTGCGATTCAATGCGAAATGTGCCGCAGGCGCTAGAACAACATGCCGTAGCAGCTATTGAAATGAGAGCGGATATGGCTTGGCCCGCAGTTGTCGCGCGCCATCCGTCCCTTCCATTCCAGCGGCCTGTCGTTTCACAGCGCCAACAGCTTCTGCAACTCGCTGCGCAGCACCCCCACCACCTCGGCAAGGTCCAGGGCTTGCAGACGGTTCTTTTTCAGAAAGGCGGCCCACTGCTTCTGCTTGGCCGCATCCTGTGCAAATGCGTCGCTCAGGCCAGAGGGAATAGCCTGGGGCAGGGCCAAGTGCCGCCGATTAAACGTGGCTGCCACTGCGCGGTGCAGTTCTTGCGGGTCCAACACGCCTTCGGTCAGCAACACCCACAGGTCAAAGTAGTCCTTCATGCGCGTGTTGGCCATGCCCAGCAGGCACACCGCATGAAACTTCTCTGCCACCACCGTGTACTTGGGGTACGCGCGCAATTGGGGTGCGGGCAGGTCTGGCAGCAGCACCGGGTAGTGCACCGCCTCGGGCGCCGGGGTCACGGCGTCGCCAAAACCAATGTCCACCTGCAGCCCAATGCGTGCGCCATCCAGTGTGGCCAGAAGGTCCACCCGCACACCGCCGTACCCCGCCTCTTTGCGAATGGTGGCGCCCTTGACCGAGGCCGGGTCAAACGCCAAACCGTCGTCCACCTCGATCTGGCACATTTCGCGGAACGCCAGCACGGCAGATTCAATGTCGTCGGGGCCAAAGCCCAACAGGTCTGCATCGCGCGTGGGTCGGTGGGGCTGGTCAAACCACAGCGAGAACAGCAGGGCGCCTTTGAGCAGATATCGGTTGGTGTGTGGCGAGATCGACAACCGGTACAGCAGCCGCTCTAGCCCATAGCGAGTCAGCGTCAGGTTGAAATCCTGCTGGTGCGCATCGGCGTGCTGCCGAGAACCTGTTCAAGGTCTTTTCGGGGATCGCATTGGAGTGCAATCGGGATGAGTGGATGCTTCGGATGCGCCGCATGGGCTCGTGCCCATGCAAGCAGCCGGGGCGTTCAATCGCCCGATTTCACTCCAACCCTTCGGGCAAGTGCCTTGCCGGGCGGTCTGCGGCGTTGCGGCGCTTGCCGATAGCACGGGCTATCGGCTGCACGCCGCGCCTTGCATCCCATCCCGGCAAGGTACTTGTGCGACCCCGAAAAGACCTTGAACAGGTTCTTCAGCCGCGCGCGGACGGAGGCCGCCACATTGCGCTGGCTCATGCCGTCACGCTTTCCAGATAAGGCCGCATCACATTGGCCACGCGGTTGATCGTGGCGTAGTGCCACAGCGCATCCATCGGCAGCTTGCCTTGCTGCCAGCCGTCGCGCAGTGCCTCCAGCGCCACGTCCAGCCCGATCTTGTTGCGGTATTTGAAGCAGTCCGCTACCGTCTTCGCGGCGTTGAACACTGGTACCTGCACGCCGTCGATCTCCACCGGCGCCACCCCTTCCGTCAGCGCCGCGCCAGACATGCGAATCACGCGCAGCGCTGGTTGCCCCAGGCGCGGGGTGGGCGTGTTCGGCGGTATCGCCATCCACACCTCAAACGGCGCTTGCGTGCCAATGCCATGCACGCGCAGAGCAGAGAGCAAACACACCACGCCCTTGGGCACCCGCAGCGCGACCTCGGCCAGCGAGCGGTGCTCGCTGACGGCGCGGCCGGGCAGGCTGTACACGCCGCGCGCCACGCGGTCGAGCTTGCCTGCGGCGACCAGACGGGTCAGCAGCACCGTGGGCAGCCCATGCGCACCCAGGTCGCGCGCGCGGAGCAGGGGTTGGTGTTGGGCAATCTCAAGCACCGTGCTTTCTTGGGAGGCGAGGGGGGCGGATGGCACGCCGCAAGTGTGTTGTATTGAATAGTTGTTTGTCAATAAATAACTAAAAAAAGCAACGAACTAGGCTTTGATCCAGGTTGCTTAATCTATTCTTTTATCTATTCAATTTTCCATTCAAATGGCGTATCCTTAAGGCATGCCCTCCGCCGCCCAGACCTACGCCAACGCCATCCGCCCCCTGCTGCGCCCCGGCCCCGCCAAGGCGCAGGCGCTGGCTCAGGCGCTGCAGGTCAGCCAGCCCACCGTCTCGCGGGCGCTTAGCGCGCTGGGTGACGAGGTGGTGCCTTTTGGCGCGGCAAGATCTATTCAATACACGCTGCGCGATCCCCAGCGCGCCGATCTGCAGGCCACCGTGTACCGCGTCACCCCCCAGGGTGCGCTGGAAACCCTGGGCACCCTCGTCCCCGTGTGCCCGCACGGCTTTGTGATGGTTGAGGCGGGCGGGGCCCGGCAACACAGCGACGGCCTGCCCTGGTGGATTTATGACATGCGCCCGCAGGGCTACCTGGGGCGCGCCTACTGCCAGCGGCACGGCCAGCGCCTGGGCCTGCCCGAGCGGCTGGGCGACTGGAGCGACACCCACGCGCTGCGCGCCATCCTGGACCAGGGCGACGACATGCCCGGCAACCTGCTCATCGGCCCCACCGCACGCGACCAGTTCGTCAACGCGCCCGACCCGGTGCCCATTGCCGCCGCGCAAAAGCTGCACACCTACGACGAGCTGGCCGACCTGGCCGCGCGTGGCGAAGTGGCGGGCTCGTCCGCCGCTGGCGAGCAGCCCAAGTTCACCGCCTATGCAGAGCAAGCCGATGGCACCGCCGCGCATGTGATGGTCAAGTTCACCGCAGAACTCGACACCCCCGTGAGCGCCCGCTGGCGAGACCTGCTGCTGGCCGAACACATAGCCCTGCAAGTGCTGCGGGACCACGGCGTGGCTGCCGCGCAGTCCATGACCTGGATGCACGGCACCCAACGGTTTCTGGAGGTGCAGCGGTTTGACCGGCTGGGCGCGCGCGGACGCAGGGCGCTGCATTCCTTTGCCGCGCTGGATGCCGAGTTTGTCGGCAGCGGCGGCAACTGGCCGGTGATCGCCAGGGCGTTGTTAAAGGAAGGGGTCATCACCCCGCAGGCCTTTGACACGGCCTGCCTGCTGTGGGCGTTTGGCACCCTGATCGGCAACACCGACATGCACAGCGGCAATCTGTCGTGCTTGTCAGAGGGGCGCAGGCCTTACGAGCTGGCGCCTGCTTATGACATGACACCCATGGCGTTTGCACCCACGGCGGGGGGCGGCTTGCCGGATCGGACGCTGGAACTGACAGTGGGCGAGCAGGTCAGCGCGGCGGCTTGGAAAGAGGCGCTTGCGATGGCGCAGGTGTTTGTGCGGCTGCTACAGGATGAAGAAGGATTCAGCGCGGGTTCTGAAGTGTGCAAGGCCGAGTTGCTTCGCCATGTGGCAGTGGCGGCTGAGCGGATTGGACGGCTGGCGGTTTAGGTGGAACACCGGCGGGTTACGCAGCAAAGGCCGGCGGCGATGGCGTGTGTGGAGATCAGATCCGGCGGGGCGAGAGCGCGCTTTGGAAGCGGATTCAATGTCAAATATGCCGATAGCGCTTGTTCTATATGGGGCATCTGCCATGAAGTTGAGACGAATGTTGTTGCGCTCTTTTTCTTTGCATTTCGAAATGGATGCGAGGGGATTGGCCGCTATCGACCCAAAGCAGATTTTCGAATCGCCGATGCCGCTGCCGGTCAGCGGTCGCTCGCTTCTGATCAGTCGCGTCGAGCGGCGCGCCAGCCGACTATCGGCAACCCGCAGTTGTCACTAGTCAGCTACTTGCTGGAATGCTGCAAAATTTGCATGTCACAGGATAGTGACGTGAAATGAGAGGATGGGGGATGGCTGAAGAAGAGATCAACAAGCTGATCGGAGTAGTCCGGAAATTTAAGCCGGGCGCCAAGCTAAAACACTACATAGGGTATGCGCAGTTTCCTAGTTTCAAGAGCTTAGAGCCGAGTACGAGGATCGACTTTGACTTTCCTCTAACAGCTTTGGTCGGACCGAACGGGTCCGGAAAAAGCTCGGTCTTGCATGCCTTGTGGGGGATGCCCTATGGTCAGTCGACCTCCAAATTTTGGTTTGAGACCGAGCTTGATCCAATCGTTGGTACTCAGCGATATTTTTACTCGTACTGGCACGAGCCCTTCGGCGGCTTTGTGGAATGTCGCAAGGCACGAGTTGGCACAAAGAAGGCGGATTATTGGGAGCCAGCTCGCCTAAGTATTCCGGATGGAATGAATCCATTGCCGGCTGGGGAGTTTGTCGGTAAGGCCAAGGACAGATGGAATCCTGTCCGTCGCGACGTTGTGTACATCAACCTGAAGACATCTTTTGGGTCTTTCGATAGGTTTTTCTATTTTGATGATGACGTTAAGACGGATGCACGCAGGGAGGTGATGCTGCAGGAGGCGAGGAGGCTTCGGTCTATTGTTGAACAGGATAAACAAAGCTATATCCTCGGAAATCGCGAACGAATCTTTGTCAATCGGGAATTGACGCAGGACGAGGTCGCTGCCGTTTCGGCAATTCTAGGACGAACTTACGATTCGGCCAGGTATATAGAGCATGCGCTTTATCCGGGCCGCAGAGGCAAGGACATTAGCGTTATCTTTAGGCGTGGAGCTTCATATTCAGAAGCATTTGCCGGTAGCGGTGAGTTGACCGCTGTTAACGCAGTTGTCCAGATCCTAGGTGCTCCTGAATATTCCCTAATTCTCTTGGATGAGCCGGAAACTTCCTTGCACCCGGGAGCTCAGCGGATTTTATTAAAATTTCTGCTTGAGCAAATCAAGCTGAAGGGCCACCAAGTGGTCATTTCAACCCACTCGATAGATTTTCTCGAAGGCTTACCTCACTCAGCTATAAAGGTCTTTGAAAGCAACGGTGCTGGGCAGACAAGAGTTTTACCGTCTAGTTCGCCCAACTCTGCTCTAGTCAGGCTCGGAAAACCGCCGATCAACAAGAAGCGCGTACTTGTAGAAGACCCGATGGCTGCTCTATTGATTGAGCGCGCTATCGACTCAATGGATCCAGGCGATGTTCAATCGCTTGAGATAAAGGTCGCGCCCGGCGGGTCAGACGCTATCCTGCGCTACCTAGGGCCTGCTGCGATGACGTCCGGCGACGATGTCTATGTGTTTCTTGATGGTGACCAACGCAAAGTTGATAACTTCACCGACCCGAACACCATCGCTCCGGCGGCGCACGCCCAGCTCGGTGCATTGCTAAAAGAGGAGACGGGTGTTGACCCGATGTTTCATATTCCCGGCGGGCAGGGCGTGGCTGCGCATGAGGCGGCTAAAGTGCAGGCACACCTTAACTACTTGATGTGGCTACGGGCTCGAGTCGCCTATCTGCCAGGCGTTGTTCCAGAGGAGACTTTTCTCACGGCCTTGAACCCGGGGGGCGCATACGACAATTTGACGGCCGCAGAGGCCAAGGTGGCCCTTAAGGAGATGCTTGCGAAAAATGTCGAGGTGACTGCCAGCGAGCTGGTAACGCTCGCCAAAGTGGCCGCTGCGAGCATCCCTCAGGGCCACCAGAATCTCGCCACGATTCGCCAGCGTATTAGCCTCTGGCTGCATGGAGCACCTGCCTGACGATACCTTTCGCTGCGGCGACAATCGGTAGTATGAATGTGAATGCCTGCAACAGCCACCATCCGATGAGCGAGGCCACGCTCCCGACCGCAGTAGATCTGTTCAGCGGCTGCGGCGGCTTGAGCCTCGGACTTTTTCGGGCAGGATTTTCGGTGCTCGCGGCCGTCGAGATAGATCCCAAGGCGCAGGAGACCTACCGGCTCAACCACAAGGACGTAGCGCTTTACGCGAACGATATCCGAGCGCTCGATGCCTCCCAAGTCCTTGATGACGTCGGGCTGGCGCCGGGGGAGCTTGATCTGCTCGCGGGCTGCCCGCCTTGCCAAGGATTTTCTCGGCTTCGGACGAAGAATCAGCAACCTTCGGTGGATGACGAACGGAACAATCTCGTTGGCGACTTCATGCGTTTCGTGAGGGTGATGCTGCCGAAGACGGTCATGCTCGAGAACGTCCCAGCGCTGCAGAAAGACGCGCGGTTTTTGGCGATGCAGGAGGAGCTGACAAGCCTCGGCTACCGCCTGACTGTCCATGTCCTCAACGCCGCAGAGTATTCGGTTCCACAGCGGCGTAAACGCCTAATCATGCTTGCGTCTCGGGTACACGATCCAGCAGTCGCCGAAGTTTCTCCGGCTCGAATCACGGTAAGGGATGTGCTGGCGTCTCTAGAAGCACCGTCGCGCAGCAAGGACAAGCTTCACTCCTTGCCGGAACGTCGGTCGCAGGCGGTGAAGGATCTGATTAAGCTGATCCCGAAGAACGGCGGTAGCCGGCGGCAACTGAGCGCTGAGCATCAACTCGCATGTCATCTTCGGACCGATGGGTTCTATGACGTGTATGGGCGTATGGCATGGGACGAGGTGGCGCCGACGATCACCAGTGGATGCCACAACCCTTCCAAGGGCCGGTTCTTGCATCCATCTCGGAATCGAACCATCACTTTAAGAGAAGCGGCGATGCTGCAGGGATTTCCGCGTGACTACCAGTTCGACGTGCGGCACGGTAAGGAGTCGATCGCTCTAATGATCGGCAATGCTTTGCCACCACCGTTCATTGAAGCTCATGCATCGTCGCTTCTGAACGGGCTCCGAGGGGCGATGGATAGAATGCTGGGTGCCACCCCTGGCGGCGTGCCGGCTGAATCGCGGGTATCGGTGAGAATAGCTGGCAAGCGGTAACACACGCTTGTCAATGGCCAGCCTTGCGGCGTATGAACGGCGTGCTGTAAAGCTGACGTTCGAGAGCTTCTGCTACTAGCCGGTTTCTGTCCGTCATTCCAACCCTCACCCCACCGCCCGCATCCCCACCAACCCCGGCATCGCCCCGCGCATCGCCTCCAAAAACAACCGCAGCCTTGCCGGATAAAACCGCGCATACGGGTACACCAAGTACACCGGCAGTGGCGCTGCATGCCAGTTGGGCACCAGGTGCAGCAAGTTCCCCTGCCGCACATCGTTGTCCACGATCCACGCCGATGCAATGCACGCTCCCAGCCCGGCCAGGGCGGCGCTGCGCAGGGCATACAGGCTGTCGGTGGCCAAACGGGGGGTGATGCCGAAGGTGTGGGCTTCGCCGCCGGGCTCTTGGGTCAGCGTGACCTCGCGGCGGTAGAAGGTGCTCAGGGCCAGCCAGGGCAGGGGCTGCAGGTCTCGTGCGTGCTGGGGCGTGGGGCGCCCGGCCATGAGGGCGGGGGCGGCCAGCACGATGCGGGGCACTTCGGCCAGGCGCACCGCCACCACGCTGGGGTCGTCCACCGCGCCGACCTGGATGGCGCAGTCGATGCCTTCGGCGATGAAGTTGGGGCGGCGGTCGTGCAGCATCCATTCCACATCCACCTCGGCGTAGCGGCGCAGGTAATCCATCAGCGGTGGTATGAGTTGGTTTTGCCCAAAGGCATGCGGTACCAGCACGCGCAGGGTGCCGCGCGGGGTGTCGGCCGTGCCGCGCAGGTCGTCCTCCATGGCGCGCCAGTCTTCCAGCAGGGCCTTGGCGTGGGCAAAGCAGCGGTCGCCGTCTTCCGTCAGCTTCATCACATGGGTGGAGCGCTGCAGCAGCTTGATGCCCAGGCTGCGCTCCAGCGCCTGCAGGCGGCGGCTCACGGTGGGCTGGCTGGTGCCCAGTTGCTGGGCGGCGGCAGACAGGCTGCCGGCTTCGACGATGCGGACAAAGGTCTGCATCAGCTCGATGCGGTCGGCGCCGGGGAGTAGGGGCTTTGTCATGCACGCAGCGTATAACAAATCTGCAGCGTGGCCTACTACCCAAGGGTTGGTTGCAGCGCAACAATCGCGCCCATCTGTTGGATGGGCGATCTGTCGTGGGCACCCTCATGGCTCGCACGCAGTGGCCAAAGACCTTGAACCAGCGCTGATTGTGACCCGCGCAGTCTGAGCGGCGGGGGCAACGGTGGGGTGGCTGGTGGTGCGTCGGCCCCTTTTTTACTGAGCAAGTATTGTCATGTCTTCCATTCAAAATGTGCATGAAAGCGGCACGGTGAGCGCAGGCTCAGCGGTGCCTTCTGCCGGGGGCGCGATCACTGCGCCGTTGTTGTTGCTGCTGGCCACGGCGGCGGGGCTGAGCGTGGCGTCGCTGTATTACAGCCAGCCCATGCTGGGCGTGTTGGGGCCCGACATGCAGGCCGACAGCCGCGTGGTGGGGCTGGTGCCCACGCTCACGCAGCTGGGGTATGCGCTGGGCATCTTGCTGCTGGCGCCGCTGGGCGACCGGTTTGACAGGCGCCGCATCATCGTCATCAAGTCCATCGCGTTGATGCTGGCGCTGCTGCTGAGCGGCCTGGCACCCGGCATGGGCGCGTTGCTGGCGGCCAGCCTGGCGGTGGGCCTGGCCGCCACGGTGGCGCAAGACGTGGTGCCCGCCGCTGCCACGCTGGCCCCGGGGGCGCAGCGCGGGCGCATGGTGGGCACGGTGATGACGGGGCTGCTGCTGGGCATTTTGTTGTCGCGCGTGGTCAGCGGCTTTGTGGCGCAGCAGTGGGGCTGGCGCACGGTGTATGTGGCGGCGGCGGTGGCCATTGCGCTGCTGACGGTGGCCGTGTGGCGCGGGCTGCCGCGCTTTGCACCCACCACGCAGATGGGCTATGGCGCGCTGATCGGATCGATGGTGGCGCTGTGGCGCCAGCACGCGGCGCTGCGCCGCGCGGCCTGGGCGCAGGGGCTGCTGGCCGTGGGCTTCAGCGCGTTCTGGTCCACGCTGGCGGTGATGTTGCACAGCCAGTTCAACCTGGGCACTGCGGCGGCGGGTGCGTTTGGTCTGGCCGGGGCGGCGGGCGCATTGGCAGCCCCGCTGGCCGGGCGTCTGGCCGACAAGCGCGGACCCGAGGTGGTCACACGCTATGGCGCAGGCCTTGCCGCCGCGTCGTTTGCGGTGATGGCGCTAGCACCGCTGCTGCCTGCGCAGGCCCAGCTGGGCTTGATTGTGGCCAGTGCCATTGGCTTTGACTTTGGCGTGCAGGCCACGCTGGTGGCGCACCAGACCATCGTGTACGGCATCGACCCTGCGGCGCGCAGCCGGCTCAATGCGCTGCTGTTCACCGGCATGTTCATCGGTATGTCGGCCGGTGCGGCGCTGGGCAGCCTGGCGCTGGCGCAGTGGGGCTGGCTGGGGGTGGTGGGCTTGGCCACGGCCGGGTCGCTGGCGGCACTGGCGGTGCGCATGGGGCGGCGCCGGGGCTGATTTGGGGCGAAATGTGGCTGTAGCGCTAGTGAATCATGCGCTGGCAGCTATCAAAAAAAGAGCGACCCTGGGTCGCTCTTTTCTCGTTTTTGTTGGTGGGTGGCGGGTTGTGCCGTGCTGGTGCTCAACCGCTCTTCGGTGGTGGGCCTGCGTGGGCTCAGGCCTTTTTCACCTCAATGTGGTACAGCCCCCAGGGGCACAGGCCAAAGCGTTCCTTCACGGGCTTGTCCTTGAAGGCGGGCAGCACGTCGGCGTCGTACACGGCCCACTGCGGGCCCAGGCCGCCCAGGGCCATGGGCTGGCCGTCGATGTGAGTGGCAACGATCATGCGGTAGGCCTGGGCGTCGGCCATGCTGATGTTGACGTTGTAGCCGTCCACGGCGCGCAGGCCCAGTTGCACGGGGCTGCCTGCGGCTACACCGGCGGCGGCCAGCACGGTGGTGAGCAGGGGGCCCTTGAGCGTATGGGGCTTGCTGTCGTATTCGAGCGTGGGCTTGATGGAGACGGCGGGCATGCGCGCCAGGGCGGCGGCGTCCAGCGCGTAGGCCTTGTCAAACTGGATGCCGTGTTTGCCCATCATCTGGTCGATGGTGGCATCAAGCGCGCCGCGGTTGGACTGGGTGATGGCGCCGCTGATGGTCAGCAGCGTGGGGCCGCTGGGGGCCTTGGCCTGTGTGGCGGCGTGGCTGCTGCCGGTGGCCGTCCACAGGCCTGCCAGGCCCATGCCGGCGGCGACGAAGTTGCGCTTGTTCATGCTCATGGGGGTGCTCCTTGGTGGAAATCAGGGGCCGATGGTAAGTGCTGGAGCCGCGCTTGCCACGCAATAAGAGCGGCTAACAAAACTCTTCTGGCGTCGTTGCTGTGTCTTGTCGTACTGCTCGTACTGCCTGCGACACAGCGCCTAGCCAGAACCGCTTCGCTGAGTTTTGTGAGCCGCTCTGAATCGCAACAGGCTCGCAACAGGCGGTGTGCAGCGTGCCCAACCTTCTGCCGCCAGGGTGCTTGCCTTGTGGTGACAGCAGCCCGACGCCAGCCGCACCACAATCGGGTCATATGACCTCTTCTTCGACGATGCTGCGGGTGATCAGCCTGGCAGCCTTTTGCAGCATGGCCTCCATGCGCGTGTGCGACCCGATGCTGGTGTCTCTGGCTCGCGAGTTTTCTGTCACCACGGGCGATGCTTCGGCCGTCATTGCGGCGTTTGCCGTGTCTTATGGCGTGCTGCAGTTGTTTTATGGCCCGCTGGGCGACCGGCTGGGCAAGGTGCGCGTGGTGATTGGCGCCACGTTTGCCTGTGCGCTCTTCAGCGGCGTGACGGCGCTGGCGCCCACGCTGCCGGTGCTGGTGGCGGCGCGTGCGGCCATGGGGGCATCGGCGGCGGGCATCATCCCGCTGTCGATGGCGTGGATTGGCGACAACGTGCCGTACGAGCAGCGGCAGGAGACCCTGGCGCAGCTGATGGTGGCTACGGTGTCGGGGATGATGGCGGGGCAGTGGTTTGGCGGCTTTGCGGTGGAGGCGCTGGGCTGGCGGGCGGCGTTTGTAGTGCTGTCGCTGCTGTTTTTGACCGCTGCCAGCCTGCTGTGGCGGCAGTCCCGCGCCATGGCGGCCAGCACGCCCGCGCCTGCGGCTGGCAGTGCTGTGCCACCCGCGTTTTCGCTGTCGGCCTACCTGGCCAACACGGCCGCGCTGCTGCGCATGCCCCGCGTACGCTGGGTGCTGACCGTGGTGGCGGTGGAGGGCGCGCTGGCCTTTGGCACGCTGGCCTTTGTGCCTGCACGCATGGTGGACGGGTTTGGGCTGTCGGCCTCGGCCGCCGGTGGGGTGATGGTGCTGTATGGCGTGGGCGGGCTCATCTACAGCCTGCTGGCACGCCGCTGGCTGGCGCTGCTGGGCGAGCGGGGCCTGGCGCTGGTGGGTGCGTCGCTGATCGCCGCCGGGCTGTTGCTGCTGGCCTGGGGGCCGGTGGCGGCCTGGGGCGTGCTGGGCTGCTTCTTTGCCGGGGTGGGCTTTTACATGCTGCACAACACGCTGCAGGTGCAGGCCACGCAGATGGCGCCCGAGGCCCGGGGCACGGCGGTCACGCTGTTTGCGTGCCTGCTGTTCCTGGGGCAATCGCTGGGTGTGCTGCTGGTGGCGGCCAGTGTGGACCGGGGCTGGATCGCGCCCGTGTTCTCGGTGGCGGCACTCGGGGTCCTGGTGCTGGGCGCGCTGGTGTCGCGCAAGGTGAATGGCCGGGTGGTGGTGCCCGCGGGAGCGTAGTCTGGAGTCGGCCGCACCGTGCAAATAACTTTGATGTCTTATTACTTTATTTTTTGATAGTTTGATTCTTTATGGCGCAATAGTACATTCCCTGATCTTTGTGTCTTTTGGGGCCGAACCCGCGCCGCCCGGCGTGTGGCGGCCCTTTGTGTTTCATGATCGAACTACGGGGTATCACCCAAACCTACCAGGGCTCACAAGGCCCGGTCGAGGCGCTCAAGGGCATCGACCTCACCATCCAGCCGGGCGAAGTGTTCGGCATCATCGGCAAGAGCGGCGCGGGCAAAAGCTCGCTGGTGCGGGTGATCAACCTGCTCAACCGGCCCACCACGGGCCAAGTCATCGTGGGCGGGCAGGACCTGACCCAGCTGAACGACGCGCAGCTGCGCGAGGCGCGCCGCGAGATCGGCATGGTGTTCCAGCACTTCAACCTGCTGTCGTCACGCACCGTGTTTGACAACGCCGCGCTGCCGCTGGAGCTGGCGGGCATGGACAAGGCCGCCATCCGCGAGCGTGTGAACCCGCTGCTGGAGCTGGTGGGCCTGTCGGCCCTGGCCGACCGCTACCCGGCGCAGATCAGCGGCGGGCAAAAGCAGCGTGTGGGCATTGCGCGAGCGCTGGCCAGCCGCCCCAAGGTGCTGCTGAGCGACGAAGCCACCTCGGCGCTGGACCCGGAAACCACCCGCTCCATCCTCGACCTGCTGCGCCAGGTCAACCGCGAGCTGGGCCTGACGGTGGTGCTGATCACCCACCAGATGCAGGTCATCAAGCAGGTGGCCGACCGCGTGGCCGTGATCGAGGCCGGCCGCATCGTGGAGCAGGGCCGGGTACTGGACGTGTTCACCCGCCCGCAGCAGGCCATCACCAAGAGCCTGATCGACGAGATCCTGCCGCAAGAGCTGCCCGCCAGCGTGCTGGACCATGTGCGCAAGCTGGCAGGCCAGCTGAGCGCAGGACGAACCGGCCAGCTGCTGCGCCTGTCGTACGCCGGGGACAGCGCCTACCAGCCCATCCTGTCGCAGCTGATCCGCCAGTTTGGCGTGGACATGAGCATCCTGCACGGGCAGGTGGATGAGATCCAGGACGAAACCTTTGGCTCGCTGGCCGTGTATGCCAGTGGCGAGGCCGAGAGCGTGCGGGGCGCCGTGGCGCACCTGCGCGCGGGCGGGGTCGAGGTGGAAGAAGTGGCCGTGGCCGGTTAAGAGGGAGCACACATCATGTTCAACAACTTCACGCCAGCCATGCTGGATCTGTTTGCTTCGTCGCTGTGGGAGACGCTCATCATGGTCGGTATCTCCGGCCTGGTGGGCGGCTTGCTGGGGGTACCGCTGGGCGTGTTCCTGCGCCTGACCGATGACGGCGGCGTGCTGGAGAACGGCCCCGTCAACAAGCTGGTGGGCTGGCTGGTCAACGCTGTGCGGTCCACGCCCTTCATCATCCTGCTGGTGGCCATCATCCCGTTCACGCGGCTCATCACCGGCTCGTCCATCGGCACCGCTGCCGCCGTGGTGCCGCTGACCATTGCCGCCGCCCCGTTTGTGGCCCGCCTGGTCGAGGCCGCGCTGCGCGAGGTGGACCACGGCCTGGTGGAAGCCGCGCAGGCCATGGGCGCCACCACCAGCCAGATTGTGTGGAAGGTGCTGCTGCCCGAGGCGCTGCCCGGCATCGTGGCGGGCCTGACCATCACGTTCGTGAGCCTGACCGGCTACTCGGCCATGGCCGGTGCCATTGGCGGCGGCGGCCTGGGTGACCTGGGCATCCGCTACGGCTACCAGCGCTTTCTGCCCGAGATCATGTTGGCCGTGGTGCTGGTGTTGATCTTCTTTGTGCAGGCCGTGCAAAGCCTGGGCGACTGGGCGGTGCGCAAGCTGAGTCACCGTTAATTGGTGAATGGTTTGCTATTGAATTAATAGCTGTTGGCGCATGATTCACTAGCGCTTGCGGCCTGTTTGGCTTCAAACCCACGCGGGAAGGCGCCGCGTGGGCCGCTGCGCTGGTCCCGTGGCCCTCGCACCCTGTGGGAGCGGTGCAGAAGCCAACCTCAGCCCGGCACCCGGTAGTGGTAGCCGTAGGCCGTCTTGAACCCCATCGATTCATACAGCCGCAGCGCCGTTGTGTTCTGCGCCCGCACCTGCAGGTAGGCGCTGGTTGCACCGGCCTCCATGCCCCAGTGCAGCAGCGCCTGCACCAGCGCGCGCCCGCGTCCGCCGCCCCGGTGTTCAGGCGCCACAGCCAGGTCGTACAGGCCCACCGCGCCGCGCTCCAGCACCGCCAGGCCAAAGCCCACGGCGTGGCCCTGGGCGTCGTGTTGCAGCGCATAGCCCACCGCGTGGGCGATGGCGTCGAGGATGCTGCGGTGCAGGTTGCGGTGGTGCGGCGCCACGCCGTTGGCCGCCGCAAAACCTTCCAGCCACGCGGGCGATGGCGAAGTGCTGACCACGGTGCTGCCGTCGGGCCGGGGCACCGCGCCCAGCGCCAGCGGCCGGTGCAGGACCAGTGAGGGGTCAAAGTGCTGGTAGCCCGCGTCCGCCAGCTCCTGGTCGGCCTCGGCAGGGGCCAGAGGGGAGATGCGGAACACGGCTGGCAAGCCATGCCGCGCATACAGCGCCGCCGCCGCCTCGCGCACGCCGTCAAACGGCGCGCCGGGCACCAGCGCGTTGACCGAGTTGGCGCGCTTGGTGTAGCCGCCCGACAGCCGGAACACCCAGCCCCGGTGAAACACCGTCTGGTGCGCAGGCCAGGCGTTGAAGGCGCGCTCTTCCAGTGCGCGGACGAGGGCTGCGGGGGCGGTGTTGGCGATGGAGGCTGCGGTGTCGGTCATCACAGGTTTATACCAACCCACCTTGACCATTCACCTCGCCAGCCACCTTTTGCTATCACCTTGTGCGACGACTCTATGCAACCGCTCTTTGCCACCGGGTCAGTCAGTGGTGATCTTGTTGTCTGCCACCAGCTTGGCAAAACGTGCGGTGTCGGCCGCAATCTGCTCGGCCATCTGCGCAGGGGTGTTGCCGATGGGTTCGGCGCCAATGTCCTGCATGCGCTTTTGAAAGTCCGGCGACTGGATGACCTTGACCATTTCGGTGTTCAGCCGCGCCACCACGTCGGCGGGCGTGCGGGCGGGGGCCAGCACACCAAACCAGGTGCCGATGTCAAAGCCCGCAAAGCCGCTTTCTTGCAGCGTGGGCACGTCGGGCAGGGTGGACGAGCGCTTGGCCGTGGTCACCGCCAGGGCGCGCAGCTTGCCCGCCTTGATGTGCGGCAGCACGGGGGTGACGGTGTCGAACGACATCGACACCTGCCCGCCCAGCAGGTCGGTGGTGAGCGGGCCGCTGCCCTTGTAGGGCACGTGCAGCACGGGCTGGCCGATGGACGTGGCGAACTGCGTGCCGATCAGGTGCTGCGCCGTGCCCGCGCCGTTGGAGCCGTAGGAGAACTTGTTGGGCGTGGCCTTGATCAGCGCCACCAGTTCCTTCACGTCCTTGGCGGGCGTGGCCGCACTCACAGCCAGCACGTTGGGCACCAGCGCCACGGTGGTGATGGGTGCAAAACTCTTTTGAAAGTCGTAGTTGAGCTTTTTGTACACGCTCGTTGCAATGGTGTGGTGCACCGCGCCCATCAGCAGCGTGTAGCCGTCGGCAGGGGCCTTGGCCACGTAGTCGGCCCCGATGGTGGCGCCCGCGCCGCCCCGGTTTTCCACGATCACGGGCTGGCCCAGGGCTGTGCCCAGTTTTTCGCCCAGCGCGCGTGCCAGCACATCGGTAGTGCCGCCGGCCGCAAAGGGCACGACGATGGTGACGGGCTTGGCCGGCCAGGCCTGCGCGTGCGCCGGTGCGCTGGGCAGGGCACAGGCAGCACCAGCCAGGGCGGCCAGCGCCAGCAGGTGGTGCCGGCGTGTGGAGGGCGTTGTGGGCGGCGTTGATGGTGGGTGGTGCGGGGTTGCAATGCGTGTCATGGTTGTCTCCGTTGGGTTGTGGTTCTTGTGGGGGCAGGGCCGGTGGGGACGCGGGTGCGTGGCGTCAGCCCGTGGCTGCGATCAGGATCGCGCGGAAGTCATTGACGTTGGTGCCCGTGGGCCCGGTGACCACGGCGTCGCCCAGCGCGCCAAAAAAGGAGTGGGCGTCGTGTGCGTCCAGCGCGGCGGTGGCGTGTTGGCCCAGCGCGGCGGCGCGCTCCAGCGTGTCGGGCGTGGCGATGGCGCCTGCCACGGGCTCCAGGCCATCGATACCGTCGGTATCCCCGGCCAATGCGTACACGCCGGGCAAGCCCTTGAGCGACAGGGCCAGGGACAGCAGGCATTCCACATTGCGCCCGCCGCGCCCCGGGGTTGGCATGGGTTGCCCTGGTGCTGGTGCGCGCAAGGTGACAGTGCTTTCACCGCCACTCAGCAGCACGCGGTGCCGTGATGACGGGGTCTTGGCGGCGTAGCGGGCGACACCGGCCAGCACGGTGCCCATGTCGCGGGCTTCGCCCTCCAGCGCGTCGCCGAGCAGCGTGGGCTCGATGCCCGCGTGGCGCGCCACCTGGGCGGCTGCCTGCAGTGCCAGGTCGGGCGTAGCAATGACGTGGGTGGTGATGGGGCCCAGCCGGGTGTCGCCGGGCTTGATGCTTTCGCTGGCGGCAGTGTCCATTGCAGCCAGTACGGCGGGCGGCAGCGCAATGCGGTAGCGCTGCAAGATGGCCAGCGCCTGTGCACGGGTGGTCGGGTCGGCCACGGTGGGGCCCGAGGCCACGTCCAGCGGGTCGTCGCCCGGCACATCGGACATCACCAGGTTGACCACGCGGGCGGGGCTGCACGCCAGGGCCAGCCGCCCGCCCTTGATGGCTGAGAGGTGGCGCCGCACACAGTTCATCTCGCCAATGCTGGCGCCGCTTCGCAGCAGGGCCTGGTTGAGCGCCTGCTTGTCGGCCAGCGTGACCCCCGGCAATGGCAAGGGCAGCAGCGCCGAGCCTCCGCCCGACCACAGGCCAATCACCAGGTCGTCTGCTGTGAGGCCCGCCACTGCGGCCAGCATCCGCTGCGCAGCAGCCAGGCCCGCCGCATCGGGCACGGGGTGGGCGGCCTCCAGCACGCGGATGTGCTGGCAGGTGGCAGCATGCCCGTAGCGTGTGACCACCACGCCAGAGAGCGGCGTGGGCCAGTGGGCCTCCAGCACCTGCGCCATCTGCGCCGATGCCTTGCCCGCGCCGATTACCACCGTGCGGCCCCGGGGCGGGGCAGGCAGGTGCCGCGGCAGGCATATCGCGGGCTGCGCGGATGCGATGGCGGCATCGAACATGCTGCGCAGCCAGTGGCGGGCCTGGGTGTCGATGTGCGTGCTCATCGGGTCGTGGGGCAGGGCGCAGTGCGTTGGAGCCACGCAGCTCAGGCGGCCTTTTGCAACGGCGTGCTGCCGATCAGCGCGCACACGGCGTCGGTCACCTGCGCCGTGGTGGCCGTGCCGCCCAGGTCGCGGGTGTGCAGGGCGGGGTTGGCGGTGACCTGTTCGATGGCCTGCATCACGGCGCGCGCGGCGTCGGCCTCGCCCAGGTGCTCCAGCAGCATCACCACCGACCAGAAGGTACCGATGGGGTTGGCCAGGCCCTTGCCCATGATGTCGAACGCCGAGCCGTGGATGGGCTCGAACATGCTGGGGTAGCGGCGCTCGGGGTCGATGTTGCCGGTGGGCGCAATGCCCAGGCTGCCCGCCAGCGCGGCGGCCAGGTCGCTGAGGATGTCGGCATGCAGGTTGGTGGCAACGATGGTGTCGAGCGTGGCGGGGCGGTTGACCATGCGGGCCGTGGCAGCGTCCACCAGCTCCTTGTCCCATTTCACGTCAGGGAACTCGGTGGCCACCTGCGCGGCAATCTCGTCCCACATCACCATGGCATGGCGCTGAGCGTTGCTCTTGGTGATGACGGTGAGCAGCTTGCGGGGGCGGGATTGGGCCAGGCGGAAGGCGTAGCGCAGGATGCGTTCCACCCCCACGCGGGTCATGATGGACACGTCGGTCGCCGCCTCGATGGGGTGGCCCTGGTGCACGCGGCCGCCCACGCCCGAGTATTCGCCCTCGGAGTTTTCGCGCACGATGACCCAGTCCAGGTCCTTGGGTGTGCAGCGCTTCAGGGGCGCATCAATGCCCGGCAGGATGCGCGTGGGCCGCACGTTGGCGTACTGGTCAAAGCCCTGGCAGATCTTCAGGCGCAGGCCCCACAACGTGATGTGGTTGGGGATGTCCGGGTCACCCGCCGAGCCAAACAGGATGGCGTCCTTGCCGCGCAGCGCATCGAGCCCGTCGGCCGGCATCATCACACCATGGGCGCGGTACCAGTCGCCGCCCCAGCCAAAGTTTTCGAACTGGAACTGCAGGCCCGCATGGCGGGAGGCCAGGGCTTCGAGCACGCGCTGGCCGGCGGGAATCACTTCCTTGCCGATGCCGTCTCCGGGGATGGTGGCGATTTGGTAGGTTTTCATGAAGGTCTTTGGTCTTGGTGTGTGAAAGCGTTGGGGAAGGCCTGCGGGGATGTCGGGCCGCGAAAAGCGGGTGGAACAAAAACAGTGAGAGCGACTGTAGGCATCCGCTCGTTGTAAAAATGGCGTCCAAGTGAATCCATCGTTAACCTGCAGTTGATAATGCGGCGATGAGCTCCACCATCCAGCCCGCAGAACTGGGCTTCTTCTCGGCACTGGCGGCCAGCCCCAGCCTGAGCGCCGCCGGGCGCGAAATGGGTGTCTCCACCGCCGCCGTGAGCAAACACCTGGCGCAGATGGAAAAGCGCTTGGGTGTGGTGCTCATCAACCGCACCACCCGGCGCATGAGCCTCACGCCCGAGGGCGAGCTGCTGCTGGAGCACGCGCGCCGCATCCTGCGCGAGATCGATGCGCTGGACGAACTCATCGTGCAGTCCAAGGCCAGCCCCAAGGGCCTGCTGCGCGTGAATGCCACGCTGGGTTTTGGCCGCATGCACATTGCGCCCGTGATCTCGGACTTTGTGCGCCAGTACCCCGAGGTGGATGTGCAGCTGCAGCTGTCGGTGCACCCGCCACCGATCACCGACGATGCCTACGACGTGTGCGTGCGTTTTGGCGAGCCGCCCGACGGCCGCGTGATTGCCCGCCGCATGGCACCCAACCGGCGCGTGCTGTGCGCCGCACCCGCCTACCTGGAGCAGCATGGCAGGCCCCGCGTGCCGCGCGACCTGATGGAGCACCAGTGCATCGGTATCCGCCAGGGCGACGAGGCCTACGGCCTGTGGCGCCTGACCACCGGGCGTGGCAGCAAGGCGCACACCGAGTCGATCAAGATCACCGGCAACCTCACCACCAACGACGGCGAGATCGCCGTGCTGTGGGCGCTGCAGGGCCACGGCATCGTGATGCGTGCCGAGTGGGACGTGAACCGCCATCTGGCCCAGGGCCTGCTGGAGCCCGTGCTGCCGCAGTACCACACGCCTGCGGCCGACATCTATGCGGTGTACCCGCAGCGGCACCAGTTTTCGACGCGGGTGCAGGCGTTTGTGGGGTTCCTGGCCGAGGCATTGGCCGCGTCAGGCACGCTGGCAGGAGTGGGCGTGGGTGGCCGCATGGACAAGCGGAGGGCCGTGCGGGTTTCTTGATCTGGTGGGTGGCGCGCAGGCCGTTGCCGGGTTAGGGTGTCGCCAAGGCATTCTGTGATGCCTCTCTGCCCCCCGGACCTGTACCTGGCTTTCATTGCCCCTGCTTTGCCCATGAAAACGTTGTTGCCGCTCATCCCCCCGCTGTTGGTTGCCCTGTTTGCCGGGCCTGCGCAGGCCGCCGATTCGCAGGTGGCCGCCGATTGGTCCCTGTCCGCCGATGGTGCTTATGTGTTGGACCAGCGTGCCGGCCTGGCCTGGCCACGCTGTGTGGAGGGCATGCAATGGACCGGCAAAACCTGCACGGGCCAGCCCCTGCTGCTGGACCGTGCTGAGGCCACGGCCCTGGCCTCTGACCGCTGGAAGGCCGAGGGTGTGGGCTGGCGCCTGCCCCGTGCGACAGAGCTGCAGCGGCTGGTGGACAAGGCGCTGTCGCCCCCGGGCCTCAACCCCCTTCTGTTCCCGGCGGCGCCGGGCCAGTGGCACTGGACGTCCACCGCCAACGTGAGCGCGCCCAGCGTCAACCAGTACAACTACGGCAACATCGCCCAAAGCCGGGCGGGTGATGGTGCGCGGCAGGCGGCCATGATCAACGGCTGGGCGGTGAACCTGTCCACCGGCGAGGCGCGCGGCGATGCCGCGCGGGCCAGCAAGCTGCCGGTGCGGCTGGTGCGGCCGATGCCGGTGGGGGCCGCCAAATAGGCGGTCGCCCCGCTGCAGTCGCATCCGGCACGACAGGGCGGGGCGGCAGGGCGCTTCAAGCGGTCTCTGGTTGCGCGTCGGCCGCTGCAAACACCTCGCGTGCCGCGGCCAGTCCGTTGAGCGCGGCCGGAAAGCCTGCGTACACCGCCATTTGCATCAGCACCTCCACGACCTCTTCGCGGGTGACGCCCACATTCAGCGCCGCCTGCAAATGCACCTTGAGCTGTGGCGTGGCGTTGCCCAGCGCGGTCAGTGCGGCGATGACTGCAATCTCGCGGCTGCGCAGATCGAGTCCGGGGCGCGAATAGATGTCGCCAAACGGAAACTCGATCAGGTAGCGCGCAAAGTCGGGGGCGATGTCGGCCAGGCTGGCGACGACACGCTCACCGGCGTGGCCGTCGATTTCGCGCAGCTTGGCGAGGCCCTGGAGATAGCGGGGTTGGGTTTGGGGGGACATAGGAGCTTCCTTGGTGGGTGGACGACGGGGTGGACCGAAGGGAAGCTTCCAGGCCCTGGTAGTGCGCGATCTTGGCTTGCAGCGCCTGTGCAGCTTGCTGCATCGTGGTGATCGTTGCCAGCACCTGCGCCAGGTGCTGTTCCAGCAACTGGCGCCGCTCAGGGGCGGTGGCGTTCCCTTCGCTGCGCAGCCGCGCAAAGGCCTGCATCTGCCCGATGGGCATCTGGGTCTCGCGCAGGCGCAGCAGGAATCCGATCCATTCCATGTCCGACGCCGCATAGCGGCGCTGGCCACCGGGTGCACGGGCTACCGGCGCAATCAAACCGGCGCGCTCGTAGTAGCGCAGGGTGTGTGCGGTCAGGCCTGTGCGTCTGGCGACTTCGGCAATGGTGAGGAGGGATGCCATGGGAACGATTCTGAAAGTTAGAGCGCACTCTAAGTCAAGCGGCAAGGGCAGGACTTTGGACTGAGTGTGTGAAAGCGTTTCTGACCCGTAGCTGCAGCGCCCTGCGTGCATCGTTCGTCCCGGTGCATGGGGGCTGCGCATGGGTGGGCAGCCATTCACCGAGGGGACAGCGCGTTGGCGCAGCCTGGTCAAGAATGCGGGTTGGTGGTGCTGCGGCGCCGTGGAGTGCAGCACTGTTTCACCACACTGCGCTGTCCAGCGCATAGGCCCTTTGTCCCATCTTTTACCTGCGAGTCCTCCATGAACCCCTCCATCCCTACCACCGCGCTGCAGTTGCGCTCGCTTGTGCAAGCCGATGGCACCTTGCAGATCAGCCTGGAGCCGACACCCGTGCCCATACCAGGGCCCGACGAAGTGCTGATCCAGGTGCAGGCCACGCCCATCAACCCCTCGGACATTGGCCTGCTGCTGGGCCCCGCCGATCTGTCCACCGTGCAGGTCACGGGCACGGTCGAGCGGCCGGTGGCCACGGCCCACATCCCTGAGCGCGCCATGCCCGGCATGGCAGCACGCCTGGGTCAGAGCATGCCGGTGGGCAACGAGGGCGCGGGCCTGGTGGTGGCGGCGGGTGCATCACCCGCCGCGCAGGCGCTGCTGGGCCGCACGGTGGCGGTGATTGGTGGCGCCATGTATTCGCAATACCGCGCCATGCCGGCGGCACAGTGCCTGCCGCTGCCGCCCGGCACCACGGCGGCCGAGGGTGCATCGTGCTTCGTCAATCCGCTGACGGCGCTGAGCATGGTGGAGACCATGAAGCGCGAAGGCCACACCGCGCTGGTGCACACCGCAGCAGCCAGCAACCTGGGCCAGATGCTGCTCAAGATTTGCCAGAAGGACGGCGTCGGCCTAGTCAACATCGTGCGCAAGCCCGAGCAGGCGGCGCTGCTGCGCGGGCTGGGCGCCCAGTATGTGTGCGACAGCAGCGCACCCAACTTCATGGCCGAGCTGACCGACGCGCTGGCCGCCACGGGCGCCACCATCGCGTTTGATGCCACGGGCGGCGGTACGCTGGCCGGGCAGATCCTGCAGTGCATGGAGGCCGCCATCAACCGCAAGGCCAAGGAATACAGCCGCTACGGCTCGGCCGTGCACAAGCAGGTGTACCTGTACGGCCACCTGGACACACGCCCGACCGAGGTGCACCGCACCTTTGGCATGGCCTGGGGCATGGGCGGGTGGCTGCTGTTTCCGTTTCTGCAGAAGATTGGCGACGAGGCGACACAGGCGCTGCGCCAGCGTGTGGCAGCCGAGCTGAAGACCACGTTTGCCAGCCACTACGCGCGCACCGTGTCGCTGGCGGGCGCGCTGAGTGCAGAGTCCATCGCCTTCTACGGCCCGCGCAATACGGGGGCCAAGGTGTTGATCGACCCTTCGCTGTAAGCGAGGTTGCAGGGGCGCGCCTGGCGCCCTTGAGGAGCAGGGCTACACCGCAGGCACCAACAAAAAGGGCTCCCATTGGGAGCCCTTTTTGCCTGCCCGCCCCTGCGGTTCAGTTAACACTCCCCATGGCAGCAGCACCCGCACCGCGCGAAGTGCCACCACCATGGGAAGTCCCGCAACTGCTTCAAACCAATCTCAGCAGTTGGTCTGCCAAATTACATGGCGCTGAATTCACCCGAAGGGATCTGGCCAGTGCGCACAGCTTCAGCAGCCTGGGCACGCACGGCAGCGCGGTCAGCGGTGGACTTGTAGGTCACCACACGGGAGCCGGCGGGTTCCATGCTGTGGGTGCGGGCTTCGGTGACGGCCTCGGCAGCCACTTCAGCGCGGGTGCGGTTCGTGTCGAACTTCAGGGCAAATTGCGAGCCATCGGCTTCGTCAGCATGGGCGCCAAAGGCGGTGAAAGCGGCAACAGCGGCGACGGAGAGGAAACGAGCGGTCTTGTTCATGATGAAAATCCTTGAAAGTTAAAAAAGCGTCTCAAAAAAGCCGGGTCAAAAACCATTCCTGAACCGGGTTCGGTGAGTCGCCTTGCGGGTTCGGCTCATCGATGGGATGAACTGTACGCCGATGGTGTTCAGAGAAAAACCACTCAGTCGCAAACTAACTGTTCCAGTATTGAGAACAATCTTTCCTTCTTCCCGCGCTCTGCGGGGAATCTTTCAGCGCTCGAATTTTTCTGAAAAAACTGTATATTCATACAGTATCAAACCACAGGAGAAGTAGCGCCATGCAAGTCATTGAATCCACTTACGTCGTCAACCTTCGCGACTACCCCGAGGAGCTTCCGGCCAAGGAGCGCATAGCCGCCGAAACCCGGTACGCCAGAGCCCTGGAAAAGCAGTTGGGCGGCCCCGAACAGGTGGCGGCCGCGCTGGACACCATGCAGAGCCTGGAGGAGTCGCCCCCCGAGGTGGTGTCCCCGGGCGATCTCACCCTGCTTAAGGCATGGGGCAAGGCCAGCGTGGCGGCCCGGCAGGCCGGGTTCCGGGACTTGGGCGAAGGTGAGGGCGCGTACTTTGAAGTGCGGCTGGTCTGAGAGGCTGAGAGTCCTTTGTCCGCGCCCGCCTTGCACGCCCATACGCCCCGGCTCGCTGTTACCAATGCTCGCCATAGCGTGAGCCATGGCTGTGCTTTGCGCCCAGATCCGAGGCGTATTTGAGCGCCTTTCGGGCCCGGCTAAAAAACTCTCAGCCTCTGAGCCTGAAGGCCCGCCGCAGGCCATGGCGCTGACCGAACCGCCGTGCAGGCGCGTGAGGGGTGTAAGGGCCGGGTCGCCCCCGTGCTTGCGCAACCGCCGTGGGGGCAGATACTGTGTGTACATTGCATTCCCTGCACCCTCAACGCCGGAGACACCACCCCATGACCCTGCCGCTTCACCCCCTGGACCCTGACCTGTTTGCCCGCGCGTTGCCGCTGCTGGACGACGAGTGGCTGACCCGCGACCCCGAACTGGCGCCCGTGCTGCCCACGGTGCTGGCACGCAATGTGGGGCAGGACTGGCACAAGGCGGGCACCTTCCGCCACCACCTGGTGGGCGTGACGCGCACGCTGACGGTGTGGCAGCAGCCGCGCGATGTGCGCCTGCTGGGCCTGCTGCACAGCGTGTACGGCAATGCGTTTGTGGACCTGGTGAAGTTTGACCCCGCCAAGGAACGCGCCCGGGTGCGCGAGATTGCGGGCGAGTCGGCCGAGCACCTGGTCTACCTGTTCTGCACCCAGTCGCGCACGCAGTTCGTGCAGAAGGTGCTGGCCCATGCATTGGAGGCTGACGGCAGCCTGGTGCTGCAAAAAGACGGGCAGGACCACGTGCTCACGCCCTACGAGGTGGCGGCCTTCATCATCGTGAGCATGGCCGACACCATCGAGCAGTGGTTCAGCTGGCAAGACGACATCTTTTCGCGCTTTCCGGACGTGCAACACCGTCACCAGAAGGCGCATTGGGCCGCATCGCTCTGGCCCGGGCCCATGCGGCCGTCGGGACGCATGGTGCACCAGATCAACGGGCTGGCCAAAGCGCTGCAGCACCCGGGGCTGAAGGACGTGCTGCCCATGCCGCCCGTGTTTGCACATTGCTCGCAGCATCTGTCGGCCGCCAACGAGGCGGCGGCCACGTCGCTGTACTGGTCGGTCATCCAGCAAGACCAGCCGCTGGTGGACCTGGACGTGGCCACTGGCGTGGTGGAAAGCGCGGTGCGCCACAACCCCTGGGTGGGCGAGCCGCAGATGGTGCTGGCGCAGCTGTATCTGTCCGCGGGCCGCAAGGAAGACGCCAAGGCCGCTGCCGAGAGCGCGCTGCACCTGTTCAGCGCCTGGGGCAATGCGTGGGACAAGCGCGTGCAGTGGGACGCCTGGGTGGCCTGGACGCGCATCCTGCTGCAGGGCGCGACGGTGGAAGGCACCTGGCCCGAGCGGCTGGACAAGCTGAACAACGTAGCACTGCGGGGCTGAAGAAGGAGCGTTGAGTGCTTGTTATGCGATTGGGTTGTAATGAAATGAAAACTTAGTTGTTCCAGTTTTATCGGGGAAACCCTAGGATGCGAGCCATCTCTCAACGAAAGGTTTTCCCGTGAACAACAACAAGCGCCTTCTCCTGCAATCCGCCCTGGCCCTGGCTGCCGCAGCCACTTTCTCGTCGGGCGCCATGGCCCAGGACAAGCCCATCAAGGTGGGCGTGACCGGCGGCCCCCACGCGCAGATTTTTGAGCAGGTGAAAAAGGTTGCCGAGAAGGACGGCCTCAAGATCCAGATCGTCGAGTTCAGCGACTACGTTCAGCCCAACGCTGCGCTGGCCGCCGGCGACCTGGACGCCAACAGCTACCAGCACAAGCCTTACCTCGATGCGCAAGTGGCCGACCGTGGCTACAAGCTGGTGTCGGTGGGCTACACCGTCAACTTCCCCATCGGCCTGTATTCCAAGAAGGTCAAGAAGCTGGAAGACCTGAAGGAAGGCGCCAAGTTCGGCATTCCCAACGACCCCACCAACGGGGGCCGCGTGCTGCTGGTGCTGCAGGACAAGGGCCTGATCAAGCTGCGTGATGGCGCGGGCCTCAAGGCCACGCCGCTGGACGTGGTGAGCAACCCCAAGAAGCTCAAGTTCGTCGAACTCGACGCGGCCCAGCTGCCCCGTTCGCTGGACGACCTGGACGCCTCGGCCATCAACACCAACTTTGCGCTGTCGGCGGGCCTGAACCCTGGCAAGGACGCGATTGCACAAGAAAACGCCAAGAGCCCCTATGTCAACCTGATCGCCGTGCGCGAAGCCGACAAGGACAAGCCCTGGGTGGCCAAGCTGGTGAAGGCCTACCATTCCGAAGAAATCAAGAAGTTCATCCAGACCGAGTTCAAGGGTTCGGTGCTGCCAGGGTTCTAAAACCCCGAGGGAACGCTCCATGGCGACGGGCCGGCAGCGGCCCGGAGCGGCGGCGGTTCTCTCTCCTTGCGCGAGCAGGGCAGTACCGGGTTGAGCAGGTACGCCCCCGCCATGGGTTGCAGCCCTCCGACGCTCTCGATCAGGCGGCGGTGTTGTGGCGCCGCAGCGTCGGGGGCTCAACAAAAAAATCCAAGCCGTTTGGCACCCAGCGCCCATCCCATGGGCGCTGGGTGCTATTTTTTAGTAGCTTGTTTCTGTGTCAGTGCCCCGGCAAACCGCAGGGTGAAAAGGTGGGCCGAACTTGCGGCCACAATGGGAGGGGTAACGTTCTGTAGCAACTGCGCCCAGCACTCCCTCTCCACCACAGCACTGACCCATGTCCTTCGCGGAACGAATCCTCACAGCGGTCTGGTTGAGTGCAACCACGCTGTCGTTCCTGGCGTCGTTGTGGGTGCCTTCTCCGGGCGCGCGGCTGTTTCTGGACAACACCTCCTGGACGCTGGCTTTCTGGCTGTCTGCCTTCTGGGCCTGGCGCGGCTGGCGGCAGGCGCCGCCCACCGACCGCGCGCTGCACACCGGCCTGCTGAGCTTTGCTGTGCTGGTGGCGTTGGGGCAGATGGTGTGGAACGTGCAGGTGGCGCTGGACTGGAACCCTTTCCCTGCGCCCGCCGACCTGCTGTTTCTGGCGGGTGGGCCGCTGTGGGCGGCCACTGTCATCCGCGCCACGTTTGCACGCCTGTCGCGCGACCGGGCCTACCCGGCGGCGCTGGACTTTGGCGGCACGGTGCTGGCGCTGCTGGCGTTCACGCTGGTGATCTATTTACCCTCGGGCGGGGTGGACTCGCTGGCCGTGGGCACCGTGCTGGTGCTGTATCCGGCCGGGTTTCTGGCAGCAGCGGGCGTCACGGCGCTGGCCATTCCTACGGTGGGGGTGCGCATCGAGCGTTCTCACATGCTGGTGCTGCTTGGCCTGTTGGGCTATGGCCTGAGCTGGATGCAGTGGAACCTCATGGTCATCAGCGGCACGGTGCAGCCGGGCATCTGGTTCAACGCCAGCTTCAGCGTGTCGGCGCTGGTGCTGGGTTGGGGCGCGCGCTGGCTGCGGTTTGCCATGTCGGCAGATGCGGCCTACCGCCGCCAGTGCGACCAGGCCATGAACTACGTTCCGCTGCTGTCCATGACGCTGGCGGCCATCACCCTGGTGCTGCTGTTTGTGGCGCCCGATGGACGGGCGGGCATGCAGGCACTGATCCTGGTGTGCTGCCTGCTGGTGCTGCTGCTGGCCGCGCTGCGGCAGACCATTGTGGTGAGCCTGCTCAACCGCTTGCGCACGGCCGAGGCCGCCGTGCTGCGCAACGAGGAGCAGCTGTACCGCGTGGCGCACTTTGACGCGCTCACCGGCCTGCCCAACCGCCGCTACTTTGAAGACGCGCTGGAGCGCGCCGTGGCCGAGGCGGCACGCGACACGCACAGCACCAACCGCCGCGTGGCGCTGCTGCTGATCGACCTGGACCACTTCAAGAGCGTGAACGAAACCTACGGCCACCGCGTGGGCGATGCGCTGCTGAGCGAGGTGGCCCAGCGCATCACCCAGCTGCTGGCGGGGCAGGGCCTGGTGTCTCGGCTGGCCAATGACCAGTTCACGGTGATGCTGTTGCGCCCCGCGTCGCGCACCGAGCTGGCGCAGCTGGCGGCCTCGCTGGCGGAAGGCCTGGCGCAGCCGTGGGAGCTGTCGGAGGTGGGCGCGCAGTACATGGGCGCCAGCTTGGGCATCAGCCTGTACCCGGACGACTCCGCCAACAGCGTGGAGCTTGTGCGCCACGCGCATTCGGCGCTGCATGCCACCAAAAGTGCGGGGCGCGGCTCGTACCGCTTCTACATCGAAGAGTTCACGCAGATCACGCGCGGGCGACTGGAGCTGCGCCGGCGCCTGCACAACGCGCTGCAGGCGGGCGAGTTCGCGCTGGTCTACCAGCCCCAGCTTAACCAGCAGCGCCAGACCATGGGCGCCGAGGCGCTGCTACGCTGGTCGGTGGACGGCAAGGCGGTGCCGCCCGACGAGTTCATCCCGCTGGCCGAGGAGAGCGGGCTCATCGTGCCCATCGGGCTGTGGGTGTTCGAGACCGCCTGCCGCCAGATGGCGCAGTGGCGTGCCGAGGGCTGGCAGGTGCCCGTGGTGTCGGTCAACGTCTCCACCATCCAGCTGCGCGAGCCGGGCTTCACCCAGACCCTACTGGGTGTGACTCAGCGTGCCGGGGTCACGCCCGCCAGCCTGGTGCTGGAGATCACCGAGTCGCAGCTGCTGGACGAGTCGCTGTACGCCATCGCGCTGGAGCTCAAGAACGCGGGTTTTGCGCTGTCGATTGACGACTTTGGCACCGGCCACTCGTCGCTCATCAAGCTCAAGCGCCTGCCGGTGAGCGAGCTGAAGATCGACAAGGTGTTTGTGCGCGACATCGTGGTGGACGTGAACGACCGCGAGATCTGCGCCACCGTCAACGCGCTGGCCCGCACGCTGGGGCTGGAGGTGGTGGCCGAGGGCGTGGAGACCGAGGAGCAGCTGCAGCTGTTGATTCGCATGGGTTGCGAGCGCTTTCAGGGCTGGCTGTTTGCCACGGCCCTGCCGCCCCGGCAGCTGGCTGAGCAATGGTTGCAGCGGCAGGCGCCACACGCAGCTCAGTGACTGCTGGCACGGTGCGGCGTAGGGGCGGCATTGTCCGCGTGCGGTATATCAAATATGATAGCTGCTCAGGCATGTTCCACTAGCGCATCCAGCCGTTTTGGCTGGATAAAAGCCAAAACCCGGCACGCGGCCGGGTTCTAGGGGGGTTGCAGGGCTTGCGCCCTGCACTCCGTGGTCGCTGCTGCGCTCAGGCGGCCTGCGACACGCGGCCCTGGTTGGCAGCCACGCTGGTGTGCGTGGAAATTTCCACGTTGGCCGAGGCCAGTGCGGCCGCCTTGGCGTCTGGGCCCATGGCCACACCTTCGGCACGCACAAAGCGCACGTCAGTGATGCCGAAGAAGCCGAACACCACCTTCAGGTAGCTCTCCTGGTGCTCCATGGCCTGACCGCCTTCGCTGGTGGAGTACACGCCGCCACGGGTGGAGGCCACGATCACCGTCTTGCCACCAGCCAGGCCCACGGGGCCCTTGTCGGTGTACTTGAAGGTGCGGCCGGCTTGTGCCAGGCGGTCGATCCAGGCCTTGAGCTGGCTGGGGATGGAGAAGTTGTACAGCGGCGCGCCAATCACGATCACGTCGGAGGCCAGGAACTGGCTCACCAGCGCCTCGGACAGGGCGTTTTCATTGCGTTCCACCTCGGTCGCAGCGGCCTGGCCGGTGCGGAAACCCAGCGACTGGGCCGACAGGTGCGAAGGCGCTTGCTGTGCCAAGTCCAGGTATTGCACGGTGGTGCCAGGGTGGGCGGCTTGCCAGGCGGCAACGGTGCGGGCGGTCAGTTGGCGGGACACGGATTGATCACCGGTGATGGCAGAGTCAACGTGAAGCAGTTGCATGAGGGAACTCCTTGGGTTCTGTGGATCGGAGCCACAGCGTGTGGCCATGAAATGAATTGTGGAGATGGATCGATTTGTTGATAAGGTAGTGAACTTGCGATAGATTGTTCTATCCATAGAACGATTGAAGTGTTACGGACCTGTCCATGCAAGACCTCAACGACATGCTGTATTTCGCTGAAGTGGTGGAGCGCGGTGGCTTTGCCGCTGCGGGCCGCGCGCTCGGTATCCCCAAGTCGCGCCTGTCGCGCCGGGTGTCGGACCTGGAGACGCAGCTGGGCGTGCGCCTGCTGCAGCGCACCACCCGCAAGCTCTCACTGACCGAAGTGGGCGAAGCCTATTTGCGCCACTGCCAGGCCATGCGCGAGTCGGCCCAGGCGGCGGCCGACACCGTGGCCCAGGTGCAGACCACGCCGCGCGGCACCATCCGCGTGAGCTGCCCGGTGACGCTGGCGCAGACCGTGGTGGCCGAGCTGATGCCCCGGTTTCTGGCCCAGTACCCCGAGGTGCGCATCGACATGCTGGTGAGCAACCGCGCGGTGAACCTGGTGGAAGAGGGCATCGACGTAGCGCTGCGCGTGCGCCCCTCGGTGGACGACAGCGGCAGCATGGTCGTCAAGCGACTGGACCACACCACACAGATCCTGGTGGCCAGCCCCGAGCTGCTGATTCGCCAGGGCACCCCCCAAACGCTGGACGACCTGGCCAAGCTCGACAGCATCGCCATGTCGGCGCCCGACGGACGCTCCACCTGGAACCTGATCGGCCCGGGCGGCGTGCACCAGCAGGTGCAGCACACGCCGCGCTATGTGGCCGACGACCTGCTCACGCTCAAATACGCGGCGGTGGCCGGCACGGGGGTGTGCTGGATGCCCGACTACATGTGCCAGGAAGAAATGCGCGAGCGCAAGCTGGTGCGGGTGTTGCCCGACTGGGCGCCCGCGCCCGCCATCGTGCACGCCGTGTTCCCCTCCCGCCGGGGGCTGTCGCCCGCGGTGCGGCGCTTTCTGGACTACCTGGGCGAGGCCATGCCCGGCCGCAGCAGCCTGAGCACGCGGCAGGCCCTGCAAGGGCTCGACGGCGCCAATATCTGAGGCCAGGTTCCTAAGGCCAGGTCTTGACGCACTGGGCGCAAAGCCTGCGCCTGTGCACGGGTTCGGTGGGCAGGCCGCTTTTTGGCGCCACAATGCAACGAATTGCAACTGTGCGGGCTACGCCCGTCCGTGTGGTCGGCACACGCGGCGGCCCGGGGACTTTTTGTGACCGTTCCACACCCCATCGACCAAGACATCCGGCAAGCCCGCGTGCACCCTGCCGTGCGTGCCATCGTGATCCCGCCGTGCCCCGAATCGTTGCTGCGCCTGCAGCAGATAGTGGCGGCGCCCGAGCTGGACTCGACCGCGCTGGAGCAACTGGCATCTTCCGACGTAGCCCTGGCCGCCGCCGTGATGCGGCTGGCCAACAGCCCGCTCTACGGCCTGGCCCAGCCGGTGCAGACCGTGGGCATGGCGCTGACGGTGCTGGGGTTGCAGCCAGCGGTGGAGCTGCTGTCTGCCTTCATCACGCGCAACGCGCTGCAGGTGCGCTCGCCGCTGCTGGAGCATTTCTGGGAAAGCTCGCAGCGCCGCGCCATCGCGTGCGAGCACATCGGCCACCAGCTCTACAGTCTGGACCCGGGCCTGGGCTACAGCTTCGGGCTGTTCTGCCATGTGGGCATGCCGGTGCTGGTGAAGGCCGTGCGGGGCTATGCAGGCACCGTGACCGAGGCCCTGGCGCGCAAGGACCGTACCTTCACCCAGACCGAGAACGCCAGCCACCGCACCGACCACGCGGTGATGGGCGCCATCGTGGCGCGCACCTGGCATCTGCCGGGCGACGTGGCCCAGGCCATCTGGCTGCACCACGACTTTGCGTGCCTGAACGACGAGCGGTTTGACCCCACGGTGCGCCACCTGGTGGCGCTGGGCCTGCTGGCCGAGTTTCTGGTCAACCAGCACGACGGCCTGGCCCCCACGCGCGAGTGGACCCAGCACGGCCAGGCCTGCATGGACCACCTGCACGTGACGCAGGATGAGCTGGATCACTGGATTGACGCACTGCACCCTGCGTTCGAGGCGGTGCGGTTCTGATGATTCTGACGAGCGGCTGATTCTCCGCTGCCACCGAACGGTGCCTCCAGGGCTCCCATGCGAACATGACGCAGGCCCTGTGTGGCCTGCCGGTGCGATTTTCAGCGCGCCGCTTCCAGCAGTTCCACCAGGCGCGCGTGCCCCCGCTGTGCCGCCAGCTTGGCCGCAGTCAGACCATCGCGGTCCACCAGCGCCGGGTTGGCGCGCAGGGCCAGCAGCCGCTGCACGGTGGCGGTGTGGCCGTTCATGGCGGCCAGCATCAGGGCGGTTTTTCCTTCGGGGTCGCGGGCATCCACCGGTGTGCCCTGTTGCACGAGCGCTTCGACCTGTTGGGTCTGGCCCGTACGGGCGGCCTCCCAGACGGTACCGGGCAAGGCTGCACCCAGATTTTTTTGCATGGCAGGGGCTGCGGCAGCCGCGCGGTGGTCGCGCGTTGCAGAGTCAGCCTGCGCGCTGCGGGCGGCTGGTGCGGCAGCCGGAGCGGCCTCCTGGAGAGCCGGTGCTGCGGGGGCTGCTGCGCGCTCGCGCCTTTCAGCGCCGTATTCGGCGCGGGGGGCTCCGGCCGTCGCGGGCGCGGGGGGCGAGGCGGGGAAACCGGAGAGGGTGCCTGCTGCGCGAGGCGCTGCCAGGGCTTCCTGTTCAGTGACCGAAGGCGATGCGGGCGCCGCCTTGGCTGCAGGCTGAGTGGGTGCTGGTGTCTGCGCAGGTCCTGGGGCGGCTCCCGTGGAGGGCTTGGAGGGCAAGGCGTCGGCCGATGGGCCGGTGCTGTTCCGCGCACTTTTCTGCGCGCTATCCGGCGCGCGCGAAGTGGCTGGTGAGGGCTCTGCCGATAGCTGCGGCGTCGAAGGGGCTTCCGGTGTAGGAGTTACCGGCGCCGGCGCCTCGGCCCGGCGGTGGCTGAAAGCAGCGTCCCGCTCTTCGGGCGTGCCGCGCTCAAACTGCAGCATCAGCAAGCCGGTCAGTCCCACCAGAGCCAGGGTGGCCAGGGCCGAAATCTTCCAGCGGGCTTGATTGGCGGCAGGGGCCGTCACCGGGCCTGCTGATGCCGATGCCGCAGCCTGGGCGATCATCTGGGCATGTGCGCGCACGGCCTCGCGCACATGCACGCCGGGGCGGGTGCCTTCCTGCTCGCTGGCTTCGTGGTAGCGCCGGACCAGCTCGTCGTCCTGCCGGGTCATACAAACTCCTTGAGGTGCTGGCGCAGGCTGGCCCGTGCATAGCGCAGGCGGCTCTTGGCGGTTTCAAAATTCACGCCGGTGGCCTCGGCAATCTCCTGCACGCTCAGGTCGCCTTCGGCTTGCAGCAAAAAGGCCTCGCGCTGTTCCAGCGGCAACTGTTCCACCGCCGCAATCAGCGCAGCCGCCTGCTCGCGCGACTGCAGTTGCCGCACGGGCCCAAAGCCCGAGTCGGCCACCAGCGTGTCGGCCAGCGTGCGCGCATCGTCGTCGCTCGCATCCAGGCTGGTGTGGGGTTTGGCGGTGCGCAGGTGGTCCACCAGCCGGTTATGCGCCAGGGTGAACAGCCAGGTGCGGAACTTGGCCTTCACCTCATAACGGGCGGCATTGCGCGCCACGGCAAACCACACGTCCTGCAGCAGGTCGTCGGCCACTGCCTGCACCTTCACGCTGCGAAACACAAACCGCCACACAGCCAGTTCGTGCCGGGCGTAGAGCCGGTCAAACGCGGCCATGTCGCCCGTGGCATAGCGCAGCATCAGCGCTTCGTCGGCGTCGTGGACATCGTCAAAGGTTGGGGCGGAGGGCACCCGGGCATTATGCGAAACCCTCATGCACGCACGGGCTGTCCCAGGCCTATCGCGGGTCGGGCACGTACGACAGGTTGTCCGACTGCGGAAACGCGCGCGGCACCCGCGGCACGGAGGGCCGGGCGATGGGCTCGCGGATCACGCCGCTGGCGATCAGGTTCTTGCGGCTGTCGTAGCGGATGCTGATGATTTCATTGGGCTGCTCCTGCAGGCGCGTGAAAGTGGTGTGGGTGACGACCGAGGTCTCGCGCTGGCCATGCGCCGTGCCCAGCTTGGCTGATGGCATGGGGGCGGCTTTGGCCACACTGTCAGCAGATTGCGAGCGGGCAGTTGACTCTGCCTCGGCCGATGGGGCTGGGGCCGCAGGCGCACCGGCAGCCCCAGCGGCTGCGGGCGATGCGGGTTCCTCCCGCAGGCGCCCGAGACCCAGGCCGTTGTCGCGGCGCTGGCTGTAGGGCTCGGGGGTGATGGCCGGGGCAGGCTGGGGCACCGGTGGCTGTTCGCGGAACAGGGCCACGCCAATCACTCCCACGTGGGCTGGGCGTCCCGTGCGCGCTGCATACGAGTTGGCGATGTGCGAAAACTCAAAGGCCGCCACCTGGCTGTCGCTCTTGCGCCAGCCGGTGATCTGGTAGCGCTCGTAGGGTGAGAACACATAGCCGCGCTGGTCCCACGCAGCGGTTTCGCCGCTGAGCACATTGACGCCGTCCACCGACGGCACGGCCAGCACCCGCTCGCCCAGCCGGTTACGCACGGTGATGGCATACCGCGCCCCGGGCCGCCCGGCCACCCAGTATTCGCCCCGGGCGTAGTGCACCGGCAGCGTGGCGCCGGTGTCGCGGTCCACGATGGTGACGTCGGCCAGACGGCCAATGGCCTGGGCAGGCAGGTGGGCCAGGCCCAGCAGTACCGTCAGGGCGGCGAGGGCGGGCAGTGTGAGCGAACGGGGTTTCATGGCAGCTCCATCAAAAAAGTGGTGGTGCTGGATGAAACGAACGATGTAGCTGAATGGGGTTGAGAGGATGCAAAAAATATAAAAATGTTCTTTGAGGCGTATCTCATTGGGACCACTTGGCCATTTCGTGGGAAGGCTAGGGCCATCGAATAGACCTTTGGCCCAGTGAGCTAGAAGTCCGCGCGGCCCGTTAGCATGAGCGCATGCTTGCCGCCAAACCCTATCTCCAAAGCGCCTGCATCCGCCCAGATGCAGATGTGAACTACGAAACCTATCCCTACAACGTACCCTCGATCCGAGAGCTGGGTCTGCTGAAGTTTCATCCAGACGTAACCTTCTTTGTGGGGGAGAACGGCTCTGGGAAATCAACGTTATTGGAGGGCATTGCGCTGGCCCTGGGCTATAGCCCGGAGGGGGGCACTCGCAATTTCAGACTGGCTACAGCGGATTCAGAATCATCCTTGCATGAGGTGCTGCGGTTGGCGCGGAGCTATCGCAAGCCGCAAGATGGCTATTTCCTGCGGGCCGAGAGCTTCTTCAATGTGGCCACCTATATGGATGAGGTTGGCTATCTTGATAACTACGGTGGAAAATCGCTACATGCGCGGTCTCATGGCGAGGCTTTTATGGCGTTGCTGACGCACAAGTTCCAAGGCAAAGGTTTGTACTTGATGGACGAGCCCGAGGCAGCCTTATCACCCAACCGCCAACTCGCTGCGCTGTATGCAATCCACCAATTGGTGGAAGATAAATCGCAATTCATCATTGCCACGCACTCCCCCATCCTGCTGTCCTATCCCAACGCCAAGATCATCCAATTCGATGGTGTTGGCCTGTCCGAAGTGGCCTTCGAGGACACGGAGCACTATGCGGTAACTCGTGACTTCCTCAACAACTATCCCCAGCGACTGAGGCGCTTGCTGGCTGACGACTAGGTGGTACGACTTGCATCGTGAGACAGTAGGTAGCGCATGCGATTTTTGTCTCCGAATTGTCTGTGATTAGATGATTTGGCGATTAAATAACAAAAATTAAGTCGTTTGGGTTTTAAAGGCTGGCTCGCAGAATCCCAGCCTGTGACCGCTACCACCTCCATCATCATCGTCCCCGGCTGGCGCGACTCGGGCCCCGGCCACTGGCAGAGCCTGTGGGCCGAGCGCCTGCCCCATGCGCGCCGTGTGGTGCAGGACGACTGGATCACGCCCACGCGTTCGGCCTGGGTGAGCCAGTTGGAAAAAACGGTGCTGGCTGCGCCCCAGCCCGTGGTGATCGTTGCGCACAGCCTGGGCTGCATTGCCACCACCCACATGGGCCCTGAGGCTGCGGCCAAGGTCTGCGGCGCGCTGCTGGTGGCCCCGGCCGACCCGGAGCGCCGGGCCATCCTGAGCGACTTTGCGCCCGTGCCCTATGCCGCGCTGCCCTACCGCAGCATCGTGGTGGCCAGCAGCAACGACCCGTTTTGTCCCATCCGCCTGGCGGGCGCCTATGCGCGAGCCTGGGGCAGCGAGTTTGTGCGCATGCAGAACGCAGGGCACATCAACATTGACTCGGGCCATGGCGAATGGCCTTTGGGCTGGGCGTTGTTGCAGTCGCTGGAGGGGGATCACACCGGTAACCGGCCCATGGGTGGCTACGCGCAGGTGTCCTCTGCTGCTGCCTGATTGCTATCTTATTGATAGCTTTCTGGGCATATTGCACTAGCGCTTGGGGTCTATGGGGTCAGAAATGTCTCGCCTAGGCAGGCGCAGCGGGCTCAGGTCTCTTGACTTCAGTGCACCCCTGACAGCATTCATATGCCAATTTTCGATTAATTAACAAAAATATATTCTTTTGAGTTTTAAGAGGGGATCCGCACAATGCGGAATCTCCAGCATTTTTGGGCGACTTCTCCATGACTTCTCTGAAACTCAAGACCCTCCTGGCCTCCGTGGCCCTGGCCGCGAGCGGCATGGCTGCCGCTCAAAATTCGCTGCTCAACGTGTCGTACGACGTGGCCCGCGAGTTCTACAAGGACTACAACACCGCCTTTGCCGCGCACTACAAGAAGACCACCGGCCAGGACGTGAAGATCGACCAGTCGCATGCGGGCTCTAGCGCCCAGGCGCGGGCCGTGAACGATGGCCTGGCCGCCGACGTGGTGACCATGAACACGACCACCGACGTGCAGTTCCTGGCCGACAACAGCGTGGTTGCCAAGGACTGGGCCAAGAAGTTTCCCAACGACGCATCGCCCACCACGTCCACCATGCTGTTCCTGGTGCGCAATGGCAATCCCAAGAACATCAAGGATTGGGACGACCTCATCAAGCCCGGCGTGCAGGTCATCGTGGTGAACCCCAAGACCGGCGGCAACGGTCGCTATGCCTACCTGGCCGCCTGGGGCGCCGTGCGTGAAAAGGGCGGCACCGACGCACAGGCGGCGGAGTTCGTGAGCAAGCTCTACAAGAACGTGCCCGTGCTGGCCAAGGGTGGGCGCGATGCCACCGCCACCTTCCTGCAGCGCAACCAGGGCGACGTGCTCATCACCTTTGAATCCGAAGTGGTCTCCATCGACCGCGAATTTGGCGCGGGCAAGGTCGATGCGATTTACCCCTCGGTGAGCGTGGTAGCCGAGAACCCCGTGGCCGTGGTCGAGCGCACTGTGGTCAAAAAGGGCACGGCCCAGCTGGCCAAGGCCTACCTGGACTATCTGTACTCGGACGAAGCCCAGGAGATCGCCGCCAAGCACGCGATCCGCCCACGCTCGGAAAAGGTGCTCAAGAAGTACGAAGCCACGTTCAAGCCCCTCAAGCAGTTCACGGTGGCCAAGTATTTCGGCTCGCTGACCGAAGCGCAAAAGGTGCACTTCAATGACGGTGGCCAGTTCGACAAGCTGTACACGCCCGGCGCCAAGTAAGTAGGCCCGGCGCTTTTCCCGACTCACCACTGCATCTATGACCGCTGCGACTGCCGTGGCCGCCGCTCCGGCCGGACGGCGCGCGCCCAAGCGCGTGCTGCCCGGCTTTGGGCTGTCACTGGGCTACACCCTTTTCTACTTGAGCATCATCGTGTTGATCCCGCTGTCAGCACTGATCTTCAAGACCTTCACCCTCACCTGGGACCAGTTCTGGGCGGCCATCAGCGCGCCGCGGGTGCTGGCTTCTTACCGGCTGACGTTTGGCGCATCGTTCATCGCAGCGCTGGTCAACCTAGTGTTTGGTCTGCTGATCGCCTGGGTGCTGGTGCGCTACAAGTTTCCGGGCAAAAAAATCGTGGACGCTCTGGTGGACCTGCCGTTTGCGTTGCCCACCGCCGTGGCGGGCATCTCGCTCACAGCCCTGCTGGCGGGCAATGGCTGGGTGGGCAGCATTCTGGAACCCCTGGGCATCCAGCTCGCGTTCAAGCCCGCAGGCATCGTGATTGCGCTGATCTTCATCGGCCTGCCGTTTGTGGTGCGCACCGTGCAACCGGTGCTGGAAGACGCCGAGAAGGAGCTGGAAGAGGCGGCCACCTGCCTGGGTGCCACACGCCTGCAGACCTTCACCAAGGTCATCTTGCCCTCCATCACGCCCGCACTGCTCACCGGCTTTGCCATGGCGTTTGCGCGGGCCGTGGGTGAATATGGTTCGGTGATCTTTATCGCGGGCAACATGCCCATGGTGTCGGAGATCACGCCGCTCATCATCATCGGCAAGCTGGAGCAGTACGACTACGCAGGCGCCACCGCCGTGGCCGTGGTGATGCTGGTCATCTCCTTCATCCTGCTGCTCATCATCAACGCGCTGCAAGCCTGGCAGCGCCGCCACGCGGGGGCTCCAGCATGAGCGGTGCCAACTCTCGAACTGTTCGCCGCGCCCAGGCCGGCACCACCGAGGCGCCCTGGGTGCGCTACACGCTCATCGCGCTGGCACTGGCTTTCATGCTGCTGTTCCTCGTGTTGCCGCTGGCCGCCGTGTTCGCCGAGGCACTGCGCAAGGGCTTTGGCGCCTACCTGGAAGGCCTGCGCGAGCCCGATGCGTGGTCGGCCATCAAGCTCACGCTGATCACCGCGCTGATTGCGGTGCCGCTGAACCTGGTGTTTGGCGTGGCGGCGGCCTGGTGCATTGCCAAGTACGAGTTCAAGGGCAAGGCGTTTTTGACCACGCTGGTGGACCTGCCGTTTTCCGTGTCGCCTGTGGTGGCCGGTTTGATCTACGTGCTGATGTTTGGTGCCCAGGGCTGGTTTGGCCCGTGGCTCGCGGCGCATGACATCAAGATCATCTTTGCCGTGCCGGGCATCGTGCTGGCCACTGTGTTTGTGACGTTCCCGTTCATCGCCCGCGAGCTGATCCCGCTGATGCAGGCGCAGGGCAATGACGAGGAGCAGGCGGCCATCGTGCTGGGTGCCAGCGGCTGGCAGACCTTCTGGTACGTGACCTTGCCCAACATCAAGTGGGGTCTGCTGTATGGCGTGATCTTGTGCAACGCACGGGCCATGGGCGAGTTTGGCGCGGTGTCGGTGGTGTCGGGCCACATCCGGGGCCAGACCAACACCATCCCACTGCACGTGGAAATTCTCTACAACGAGTACCAGTCGGTGGCCGCGTTTGCCGCAGCCTCGCTGCTGGCCCTGCTGGCCTTGGTCACGCTGGTCATCAAGACGATTGCCGAACACCGCAACGAGCAGGCCTTGAAGGCCGCCGCCGAATTGCCGCCCGAGCGCCCTGCGCCCGCTGGTGTGTGAAGGAAACAGAACATGAGCATTGAAATCCGTAACGTCAGCAAGCAGTTTGGCGACTTTCAGGCCCTGCGCGATGTGAGCCTGGACATTGCCTCGGGCGAACTCATCGCGCTGCTCGGCCCCTCGGGCTGCGGCAAGACCACGCTGCTGCGCATCATCGCGGGCCTGGAAACAGCCGATGTGGGCACCATCCACTTCAGCGGCGAAGACACCACCGACGTGCATGTGCGCGAGCGCAACGTGGGCTTCGTGTTCCAGCACTACGCGCTGTTCCGCCACATGACGGTGTTTGAGAACGTGGCCTTCGGCCTGCGCGTCAAGCCCCGCAGCGAGCGCCCGAGCGAAGCGCAGATCAAGAAGAAGGTCATGGATCTGCTCAAGCTGGTGCAGCTGGATTGGCTGGCCGAGCGCTACCCCTCGCAGCTGTCGGGCGGCCAGCGCCAGCGCATTGCACTGGCCCGCGCCCTGGCGGTGGAGCCCAAGGTGCTGCTGCTGGACGAACCCTTCGGCGCGCTCGACGCCAAGGTGCGCAAGGAACTGCGCCGCTGGTTGCGCCGCCTGCACGACGAACTGCATGTGACCAGCATCTTCGTGACCCACGACCAGGAAGAAGCTCTGGAAGTGGCCGACCGCGTGGTGGTCATCAACCAGGGCAGGATCGAGCAAAGCGGCTCGCCCCAGCAGGTGTGGGACCAGCCCGCCAGCCCGTTTGTGTACGGCTTTCTGGGCGATGTGAACCTGTTCCATGGCCGCGCGCATGAAGGTCTGGTGCACCTGGAAGGCATGCAGCTCGATTCGCCCGAACACCAGGCGGCGCAGAATGCCAAGGCCTTTGCCTACGTGCGCCCGCACGACCTGGACGTGGAACGCTACTCCCCCGGCGCAGGCCTGGACGCCGAAGGCCGTCCCCGTGGGATCGTGGCCCAGCTGAGCCGAGCCATTGTGGTGGGGCCGATTGCGCGGCTGGAACTTATTCCGACCGATGACCACAAACCAGCGGACAATGCGTCCCCAGAGTCCCTGATCGAAGCGCAGATTCCTGCGCAGCAGTTCAAGGAAATGGGTTTCAATGAGGGTGAAACGCTGGTGGTCACACCACGCCGCGCCCGAGTGTTCTTGGATCACGCCGCTGGTATCTGAGCAGCTTCCCTGGGGATGTCGCGCCAGGCACTGCGCGGCTTAGAGGGATAACAAAGATGTTGTTGAACTGGATCGATCAGGCCCCGCGCCGTGTGCTGGCACTGATCAGCGTGGCCTGCGTGGCGATGCTGGCCTTTGGCATGTATTTGCAGCATGTGGTGGGCCTGGAGCCTTGCCCCATGTGCATCGTGCAGCGCTATGCGCTCATTGGTGTGGCGGTATTCACGGCCCTGGCGAGCGCGCGAGGCAATCGGGGCTGGTGGATGAGTTTTGGGGTGCTGGCCTTGGTCACCGCCGGGTTTGGCGCCTTTGTGGCAGCCCGCCAGAGCTGGCTGCAGTGGTACCCACCGGAGATCGCGACCTGCGGCCGCGACTTCTACGGCATGATCGAAAACTACCCCATCAGCCGCGCCATCCCCATGATCTTCCGCGGTTCGGGTGACTGCACCGCGATCGACTGGACTTTCCTCGGGGGCTCGATTGCCAACTGGTCGTTCATCTGCTTTGTGGGCTTTGGCCTGGTGCTGCTGGCACTGCTGGTGCGGGCCTTGAAGGGTGGTACCCAGCGGGGCTCCGGCTACTCGGTGGCTTGACGGCAGCCCTGGCTCTGCCCCCAAAAAGCGCTCTACGGAGCGCTTTTTTCATGCTGGAAGTTTTTCAAACACCGGGTCCTCTGCGGTGAGAGACGCCCTTGCCGGCATTGGCTTGCAACTAGCCCAGCACCACACCCCCTGCATCCAGCGACGGCGGGCGCAACAGGTCCTCATTGATGCCCATGGTCTGGCTGGCGCGTTCCACTGCTTGCCACAGTGGCGCCGGCATTTGCAATATCTCTTCCGGCGAGGTGGAGCGCGCGATCCAGGCGCTGATTTGCAGGTGCTGCTCTTGGGTGAGCAGGTCCAGGTTCAACATTTCGTCGATGATTTTCATGCAGGGGTAATGGGGGCGAGTGGGTGTTTGGGGAGGGCTCTGCGCAGTGAAGCCCTGGGGAGGCTGCGCGGTGCATGAGGTGGAGAAGGGCTGCTACGTGGTGACCTTTGGTGCCACGGAGCGTGATGCGCTGTGGAACAGATGGTGCCTAAGGCACCGATCTCAAGCAGATTCGGGATGGTGCCGTCAGCCGGGCATCCCGTTGCTGTGCGGGAATGGTACGCCTTGCGTTCCGTCCACCCAGGCGGGCAGTTTGGGCATCACCTGCTCAAACAGCGGGCTTGCCTGCCAGTGGGCCAGCCAGGCCTGCAAGCGCGGCCACGGTTGGGCACTCCACCAGACGTCATCAATGCCGGCAAACTGCCGTACAAAGGGCGCAATGGCCATGTCGGCAAGGGCTGCCCGGTTGCCATACAGACAGGTATGGTGGGCTAGTCTTGTCTCCAGCGTTTGCAGCCAATCCACCGCATGGGCGCGGGCCAGGGTGGGGTCGGCGTCGGGGTAGCGGCTGGGGTATTTGCACCGGTCCAGCGCTTGCTTGAACGGGCCGTCGCATTCGGCAATCAGCGCCAGCATGTCCGCCACAGTGCCGTTGCTGGGGGTGAGCCAGCCTTCCGGGTCGTTCTGCGCCAGCGCCCACAGCATGATGTCCAGGCTCTGCTCCAGCACCTGGCCGCCAGGGAGCACCAGCACGGGTACAGTGCCCTTGGGGGATGCTTGCAGCAGGCCCTGGGGCTTGTTCCTCAGTACCACTTCGCGCAGTTCGCACACCTGCCCACTCACGGCCAGGGCCAGGCGCGCACGCATGGCGTAGGGACAACGGCGGAACGAGTACAGGACGGGCAGGGCGTTCACGTTGCGCCCTCCATGCCGTCATCGCCGGCGTCCTTGGCCGCAGTGCGTGGGGGGCGGCCGGGTTGCTGCGCGCCGATGTGTTCTTGCCCGCGCTGCCGGGCCAGCTGCATCTGCCGCTCGCGCTCGGCCAGGGCACGTTCCTGCTCGGGCGTGCGGGTGCCGTGGCAATAGGGGCAGCTTACGCCGGGCACATAGTGCGGCGACTGCAGTTCGACCTCGCTCAGGGGCATGCGGCAGGAGCGGCACAGCTGGTGGTGGCCCGGTGCGAGGCCATGGCCTACCGACACGCGTTCGTCGAACACAAAACAGTCGCCGTGCCAGCGGCTGGACTCTTCAGGCACGGTTTCCAGGTATTTGAGGATGCCCCCTTCGAGGTGGTAGACCTCGTCAAAGCCTTGCGATTTGAGGAAGGCGGTGGACTTTTCGCAGCGGATGCCGCCGGTGCAGAACATGGCGACTTTGGGCTTGCCTGCCAGCACGCCGCCGGGTTGTTTTTCTTTTTCGACCCAGGCCGGAAACTCTGCAAAGGTCTGCGTGTGGGGGTTGATGGCGCGCTCAAACGTGCCGATGCCCACCTCGTAGTCGTTGCGTGTGTCTACCACCACCACGCCCGGGTCGTCGATGAGTGCGTTCCAGTGTTCGGGCTTCACATAGGTGCCCGCGTTGCGCGCAGGGTTCAGGCCCGACACGCCCAGGGTGACGATCTCGCGCTTGAGGCGTACACGCATGCGGTAGAAGGGCATGCGCTCGGCCAGCGCCTCCTTGTGCTGCAGGGCGGCAAAGCGCGCGTCGCTGCGCAGCCACGCCAGCACGGCGTGAACACCCTGCGGTTCGCCCGCAATGGTGCCGTTGATGCCCTCGGGCGCCAGCAACAGCATGCCGCGCACGCCATGGGCGTCGCACAGGGCCTGCAGGGGCTCGCGCAGCGCCGCAAAGTCGGGCAGGTCCACAAACTTGTAAAGCGCGGTGGTGAGAAAGCGGGGTGTGACCGAGTCCACGAATTGGGCGTTTTTGAAAAAGGAAAGGTGATGATAGCTGTCACCTTTCGTTACGATGCGGGGTTACCAACGCTGCTTGCAAGGTGGTCGCATGAGCAAGGAATCCACTCTCAATCTGTTCCGTCGGCTGGAGCAGCTCAACGGCATCGGCGCCGCGCTTTCGCGCGAGCGGGACATTGACCGGCTGCTGGAGAACATCCTGGAGGCCGCCAAGACCATCACGGGCGCCGACGGCGGCACGCTCTATAGCGTGACGGAAGACCAGTCGGCGCTCAAGTTTGAGATCCTGCGCACCGACTCCCTCGGCATCAGCCTGGGAGGCACCACCGGCAAGCCCATCGACCTGCCGCTGCTGCCCCTGCGTACGGCCGACGGCGGGCCCAATGATTCGCTGGTGGCGGCGCACGCGGCCATCCACGACTGCACGGTGAACATTGCCGACGCCTACAGCGCCGCAGGGTTTGATTTTTCGGGCACACGCGCGTTTGACCAGCGCACGGGCTACCGGTCGCAGTCGTTCCTCACGGTGCCGATGAAGAACCACGACCTTGAACTCATCGGCGTGTTACAGCTCATCAATGCGCGTGACCCGGAGACGGGCGAGGTCATCACCTTTTCGCAGGCCGACCAGAGCCTGGCCGAGTCGCTGGCGTCGCAGGCGGCCATTGCGCTGACCAACCGGCTGCTCATCACGCAGCTGGAGCGACTGTTCGAGTCGTTCGTGAACCTGATCAACTTGGCTATCGACGAAAAATCGCCCTACACCGGCGGCCACTGCCAGCGCGTGCCCGCTCTCACCATGATGTTGGCCGAGGCCGTGGACGCCACCCGCGAGGGGCCGCTGGCCGCGTTCAAGATGAGCGACCGCGACCGCTACGAGCTCAAGATGGCGGGCCTGCTGCACGACTGCGGAAAGATCACCACCCCCGTGCATGTGGTGGACAAAGCCACCAAGCTGCAGACCATCTACGACCGCATCGGCCTGGTGGACACGCGGTTTGAAGTGCTCAAGCGCGACGCCGAGCTGGCCGCGCTGCGCCGCCAACTGGCGCTGCGCCCGGTGGTGGACGCGCGGGCCGAGGGGCAGGAGCTGCAGGCCCTGCAACATGACATCCACGCGCTGGAGGAAGACCGCGAGTTTCTGCGCCGCTGCAACACCGGTACCGAGGCCATGCGCCCCGAAGACCAGCAGCGCGTGCGCGACATTGCCGCCATGCGCCACTGGCGCAACCCGCAAGGGGTGCAGACGAGCTTTCTGACGGCCGAAGAGGTGGAGAACCTCACCATCCGCTCCGGCACGCTGAACCAGGCCGAGCGCGACACCATCAACTACCACATAGTCGCCACCATCAAGATGCTGGAGACGTTGCCCTGGCCGCGCCACCTCCAAAACGTGCCCGAATACGCGGGCGGCCACCACGAGCGCATGGATGGCAAGGGCTACCCGCGCGGCCTCACGCGCGAGCAGATGTCGCTGCAGGCCCGCATGATGGGCATTGCCGACATCTTTGAGGCGCTGACGGCCGCAGACAGGCCCTACAAGAGCGGCATGACCTTGTCGCAGGCGATCGCCATCATGTGCAAGATGCGCGACAACGGACACATCGACCCCGACCTGTTCGAGGTGTTTGTGCGGGAGCGGGTGTACCTGCGGTATGGCGAACAGTTTCTGGAGGCGGGGCAGGTGGACGCGGTGGATGTGACGGCGATGGGTTTTTGATTCCGCCGGGCGCCCGGGTGGCGCATCGTCCCATAGCGCGTACCGATGCCTTCGGATGGTTTGCTATTTAATTGATAGCTATTAGCGCAATATGCACTAGCGCTACTGGCCTAAATCACTCCAATTTCTCTGCGATGGCGCTGGTACCAGTGCTGCCCCCCGCCCCGGCGCTGGCCTGCGCCAGCAGCCAGTCCCGAAACGCCGTCATGGCCCCCGTGGCAGGGCGGGACTGCAGCCTTGTCAGCCAGTAGGCGCCCCGGTGCAGCTCTTGTGCAAAGGGCTGTGCCAGACGGCCCTGCTGCAGTTCGCGCGCGAACATCTTCACCGGCAACAGCGCCATGCCCGCGCCCTGCGCCGCTGCTTCGGCCAGGGTGAGAGACGAGTCGAACACCGCGCCACGTACCACGGGGCAGGGCGCCCCCGCAGCCTCAAACCAGGCGGTCCATTCGTCGGTGCGGTAGCTGCGCAGCAAAGGCTGGCGCGCCAGGTCGGCCGCCGTGCGCAGGCCGTGGGCCAGGGCGGGTGAGCACATCACGGACATGGGCGCATCCATGATGCGGTCGGCCTGCGTGCCGTGCCAGGCGCCGTCGCCAAAGCGAATGGCGTAGTCCAGCCCTTCGCCCGCCATGTCCACTCGGTTGTTGTGCGTGAGCAGGCGCAGGTCCACAAACGGGCAGGCCTGCTGAAAGTCGCGCAGCCGTGGCAGCAGCCAGCCCACCGCGAAGGTGCCCACGGCCCCCACGGTCAGCACCTCGCGCGGGCGGGTGTCGCCCAGCTTCTCCAGCGCGCGCTGCAGGTTGCCGAACGACTCCACCACCACCGGCAGCAGCGCCTGGCCTTCATCCGTCAGCGCCAGCCCGCGCGGCAGGCGCCGGAACAGCGGTTTGCCCAGCCGGTCTTCCAGCTTGCGGATGTGCTGGCTCACGGCGGTCTGGGTCACGTGGAGCTCCTGGGCGGCGCGCGTGAGGTTCAGGTGGCGGGCCGAGGCCTCGAAGGCACGCAGGGCGTTGAGCGGCAAGTGCATGGCGCCAAAAGGTCAAAGTTTTTCTTGGGGCTTTTGGCAATTATTGTCGATGGTGCTGGGGGCTGAACCTCCGTATCGTTCGGGCCTTGTTCCTCACCACACTTTCCATCGATATGCAAAGAAGACAGTTTTCCTTGGGTTTGATGGCCGCCACGGCCCTGCCTTTGTGGGGTTGCGCAGCCGTCCGCAACCCCGACCGCCGCGACCTGACCACCCGCGCGTGGAACGAAGCACTCGCCAGCATCGAACGCACTGCGCAGGGCCGCCTGGGCGTGGCCATGCTCGATACCGGATCGGGCCTGGCGCTGGGCTGGCGGCAAGACGAGCGGTTTGCCATGGCCAGCACGTTCAAGCTGGTGCTCGCCGGTTGGATGCTGGCTTTGGTGGACCAGGGCAAAGAGCGGCTGGATGCGCGTGTGCACTACGCAGCGGCCGACGTGGTGGCGTACTCGCCCGTCAGCGGCCCGCGCGCGGGCGATGGTGGTGGCCTGACGGTGGGTGAGCTGTGCTCTGCCACCGTGAGCCTGAGCGACAACACCGCCGCCAATGTGCTGTTGGCCCGCCATGGCGGGCCGGCCGGGTTCACCGCATTCGTGCGTTCGCTGGGTGACCCGATCACGCGGCTGGACCGCACCGAGCCCACGCTGAATGAGGCCGCCGTGGGCGACCCGCGTGACACCACCACGCCGCTGGCCATGCTGCAGACCATGCAAAAGCTGGTGCTGGGCAACGCGCTCAGCCCCACGTCCCGGGCCTGGCTGCAGCGCTGGCTGGTGGAGACCAGCACGGGCGACAAACGGCTGCGCGCCGGGGTGCCGGGCTGGAAGGTGGGCGACAAGACAGGCACGGCGGGCGACAGCGGCACGGCCAACGACATCGGCGTGCTGTGGCCGCAGGGCGGCGGCGCACCGGTGCTGGTGACCTGCTACCTCACGCGCTCCATGGCGTCGCCCGAGCAGCGGGATGCGGCGATTGCCCAGGTGGCGCGGGCCGTGGCGGCCGCACGCGATGCGTTCACCCGTGCTTAGAGCTTCTTGACCAGCACCTGGCTCTTGCGGTCCCAGTTGTACTTGCGCTTGCGCGCATCGGGCAGCCAGTCTGGGTCCACGGGCGAGAAGCCGCGCTTGATGAACCAGTGCATGGTGCGGGTGGTCAGCACAAAGATGCTGTCCAGCCCCAGCAGGCGTGCGCGCTGCTCGATGCGTTTGAGCAGCTTTTCGCCGTCGCCCGTGCCCTGGCTTTGTGGCGACACCGTCACGGCGGCCATCTCGGCCGTCTTGGCCTCGGGGTAGGGGTAAAGCGCTGCGCAGCCAAAGATCACGCCGTCGTGTTCGATGATGGTGTAGGTGGCGATGTCGCGCTCGATCTCGGTGCGGTCGCGCTTGACCAGGGTGCCGTCCTTCTCGAAGGGTTCGATCAGTTGTAGGATGCCGCCCACGTCATCAATCGTGGCCTCGCGCAGTTCTTCGAGCTTTTCGTCGATGACCATGGTGCCGATGCCATCGTGCACATACACCTCCAGCAGCAGCGAGCCATCCACCGCAAACGGCAGGATGTGGCTGCGCTCCACGCCGGCCTTGCAGGCCTTCACGCAGTGCTGCAGGTAAAAGCCCGTGTCGGTGGGCTGCTGGGCGGGCGGCAACTGGGCCAGCAGGGCCTGCGCGGCGGCCAAGGGCAGCTCGGTGTCGATGGGGTTGTCGTCGCTCTCGGGCTCGGTGGGCGACATGCGGATGCCCTGCACCTCGGTCAAAAAGATCAGCTTGTCCGCCCGCAGCTCAATGGCCACGCTGGTGGCCACTTCTTCCATACTCAGGTTGAAGGCTTCGCCCGTGGGCGAGAAGCCAAACGGCGACAACAGCACCAGCGCGCCCATGTCCAGCGTGCGCTGGATGCCGGCCACATCCACCTTGCGCACCAGGCCTGAGTGCTGGAAGTCCACCCCATCCACAATGCCCACGGGCCGCGCCGTGAGGAAGTTGCCCGAAATCACCCGCACCGTGGCGCCTGCCATGGGGGTGTTGGGCAGGCCCTGGCTGAAGGCGGCCTCGATCTCGTAGCGCAGCTGCCCGGCGGCCTCCTGCGCGCAGTCCAGCGCCACAGAGTCGGTAATGCGGATGCCATGCGAATACTTGGCCGCATGCCCCTTGGCCGCCAGCTGCTCGTTCACTTGCGGGCGAAAGCCGTGCACCAGCACGATCTTCACGCCCATGGCCTGGATCAGTGCCAGGTCTTGCGCAATGCTGTGCAGCTTGCCGGCCGCAATCGCCTCACCCGTCAGCCCGATCACAAACGTCTGGTTGCGGAACTTGTGGATGTACGGCGCCACCGAGCGGAACCAGGGGACGAAGGTGAAGTTGAAAACGGCGGACATGGAGGAGGGCGGTTGGGACGGTGGTGGTAATGCGCGAGGTGCGAATGATAAGTGTCCTTAGGGACCGAGTGCCGGGATTTGCACGCGCAGCCAGGGTGAGCCTGGAACAGCGCCGCGACGCGGCGGCGCCAGCGTTCGGCATCTTCCGGCCGGTCAAACCCACCCCGCTGCATGGGGGGCTCGCCACGCACTGTCAGGCGCAGCACATGGTGGGGAGCGTCTTCGGAGGCGCATCGGCACCGAGATGTGCTTGGCGTAGTGCAGCCCGTCGCCAGACTCGGAAAACCCGCCGGCCATATCGATCTTTCGTCTCTCGTGCTGGGTGTCACACCAGCTGAGGTGCAGCGGACGCCGCCCCGCGTGCGCGAAACGCGCTGAGTTTGGCACCAAACGGCTCCAGCACCAGGCCTTCTTCGGGCAAGGTGCCCGCAGCGTCCGAGGGTGGGGCCAGCGCAATGCCGCAGCCTTGCAGCAGCGCCACCATCTCCGCCGGGGCGATGGTGCCGTGTGCCAGCAACGCGTCCACCGTGCGCCCCAGGGCCTCATGGTGCGTGGTTAGCAGCGCCTGGGCGCGCTGGTATTGCTGCTGCATCAGCGCCTCGATGGCCTCGTTGCTGGGGCCGATGTCGGTGTTGACGTGGTTGTCCATCTCCACGGTGACATCGGTGCGGGCCAGCCGCGCGCCAAAGCCATGGTGGCGGATGTAGCGCGCCGCTTCGGCCGTCACCTGCTTGAAGTCCTGCTCGGCCCCGGTAGTGCAGGCCATTTCGCCGAACACCAGCTCTTCTGCCACGCGGCCTGCCAAGCCTACGCACATCATGTCCAGCGCGTTCTGGCGCGTCGTGGCCTTGAGGCTGGAGAAGCTGTTGTACCCGCCCTCGAACGAGGCGATGTTGATCTTCACCTCTTGCGGAGCGTGGCCGAACAACACGCAGTAGGCCAACCCGTGGCCCGCTTCATGCACCGCCAGCAGGGCCCGAAAGTCTGCGTTGGCCCGCTGCTTGAGCCGGTTCAGCTCCAGTGTTACTGCAAACGCGGCCTGCACGGGGCCCGAAGGCCCCTGGCCGGATACCAGCAGGTGGCGCTTGTCGGGCGCCAGGTGAATGGAGAACTCCTGGTCCAGCGAAAGCTGCTCCTGCACCACCCACAACGCGGCGTTGACCAGATTGGCGCTCAGGATCGCGTGCACCGACGAGAACAGTGGCCGCGTGCCCTGCGCAGGGAACACCGCGTTGGCATACAGCTCGCTCAGCACATCCTGCCCAATGGCAAACCGCACACCACACTGCGCGGCAATATCGTCCACATAGCGGGTGCACAGGTTATGGATGAGGCGCTCATACGTCGCCTTGCTGAACGACGGGTAGACCACATGTTCATTGCCCAGCCGCGCGATCTGCTCGGGCTTGAAGCGTTCGCCCAGAGCCTTCTTCACATCGATGAGCGAGAGTTTGCGGGTCAGGCGGTGAAAGATGTCGGCATCGGTGTCGCAGTCTTCCACGCGTTGCGCGGTCTCGTGGTACATCTCGTCGAGGTTGCCGCATACAAACACCAGCAGCTTGCTGTAGTCGGTCTCCCACGCATGGCTGGACTGCTGAAAGCTGGCAAACAGCGCCTGCACCTTGGCGGGCGGCCACTGCATGATGGCGGACAGCGGCTCCTGCAGCTTCAGCATGCGCTTGAGTTCTTGCGCATCCCAGGCGTCCAGCTGAAAGCGGTAGGGTTTCTTGCCTGCGCGGTCGTCATCGCCATCTTCGGCGCGCTCAGCCTCGTAGTGCGCATCGGCCAGCTTGCGCTCGATATTGGACAGCGCGCTCAACGCGGGTGGCAGGCGCCCGTCGGACAGCAGCGTCCACACGTCCTGGTAGCGCTCTACCTTCACGTCGGCGCCCTTGGTGTCCACCGTGCGAAACCGCTGGAACTCGTCCAGCACCAGGATGCCCGGCATGCCTTCGTGGATGCCCGAGTCGCCCAGCATGCCCGAGATGGACGAGCTGCGGTAGCTCGCGCCGTGGCTGAAGCCGTCCATCTGCACTTCCACAAACCGGTCGTAAAAGCCCAGCAGCTGGGCCAGCCGCCGCGTGAGCTGCGTCTTGCCCGTGCCGGTTAGGCCCCACAGGCAGACGATGACCGGCCGGGTGATGAGCTGCGGCAGCACGTACCAGGCGCGGATGGCATTGATCACGCGGTCGATCACGTCGTCGATGCCGAACAGCTCGGCTTTCAGTTGCAACGCCGCGTGGGCCAAGGCCTGCTGGCGCTGGGCCAGTTCTGCGCTGCTGGCAAGCACCGTGGAAGGCCCGACCGCTTGGGCACGCACGGGTGCGGTGTGCACCGCGTGCGTTGGCGCACCGGCCAGCGCCGGATGCGGGGTGGGATGCCGCTGGTGTGGCGGCAGTGGGTTATTGAAGGGATTCATGTCAATCGTTCAAAAAGGGGCTCTGGATCGCCTTGCGCAGGGCGACGTTGTCCGCGCGGCGCTGGGCCCCACGGGTTCGGATGTGCTTGCCTGCCGCGCTGGACAGGCTGCGTTGGGCCAGCGCTGCGGCCACAGGGTTTCGGGGCGGGCCCGAGGCTTCAAGCTTCAGCACCAGGGGCTGCTTCATGCGGCGCAGCTTCTTGATTTCACCCTGGGCGAAGGCCCGAGACAGTTTTTTGGCACTCATGGTGTGCGTTCCACAAACAAAAAACCCCGGCAAATTAGCCAGGGCTTGTGGAGCGCTGCACAAGGTGCAGGAGGTCGCTTGTCTGCCGTGGCTGGATGCGTGAAAACACAGTCCAGCCGGGGCGGTGGACAGTGGTCAGGCGGGAGCGAACAAGGGAACAAACATAGCGGTGACCTCCAGGGCTCTCAGGGGCTGGCCGACATAAACGCGCAGTGCTGAAAGAAGGCGCGATTGTGGCGAGGCGTGCTGCGCGTGGCAAGCGCAGGGGGGCGCGGCGCTGGCCGATGTGTCGCACAAAACGCACAGTGTGTGCGCATGGCCCGCACATTGCACGGGGGCAGGGCGGCTCAATCGTGGCGGCGATACATCCAGCCTGCGGCGTGCACCCACTCGTCCTTGTCGTGCGTGTGCACCACCAGCTCCACCAGGTCGCGGCCCGCGTTGTGGGGCACCTGCACCGCCATGCCCGCGCGGTCTGCCGACAGGGGGAGCAGGAACTGCCTGTCGTCCCAGAGCAAGTAGCCGGGCAGGTCTGGCAGCTCCTGCAGGGAGGCGGCCCCCACGCCCATGGCCAGCGGGATGGAGTCGGGCGCCTCGTTGGCCAGCAGCCACGTGCTGCCCAGCCGCGCCGACCACTGCGGCGGGAGCGGGGCGGGGGCCCGCTGCATTTGCTGTGCCACCGTCGTGGCAACCCCGTAGTGCCCGGCCGTGGCTGTCTCGCGCGCAAGCAGGTAGCGGCGGCCTTCGACCTGCTCCCAGCGGTATTGCGTGCGGGGCTGGGCGTCCGACCACCACCAGCCATCGCTGCACAGGCGCAGCCCGGTGCACAGGGACTCCCACCCTTGGGCCTTGGCGGACCAGATCGACAAATCCACCTGCTGGCTGTCGGGCGAGCTGGCTTTGATGGGACGTGCGGAGCAGCCGTAGATGCCCAGCAGGGCGTCCACCGCGCTGGAGGAGGTGGTGGCCTGCGCCGGGAAGGCCGCCGACACCTTGGGGGGCAGCATGCGCAGCTGCCCTATTTCGTGCAGCGCGCGCAGCAGGATGCCTTCGGCAACGGGTCCCGGCTTGAAGCCGGGCGCACTGCCGGTGATCAGCAGCGCCAGGCCCGCTTGCGGCAGCACGTAGAAGTCGCTGGCGTAGAACATCGTGTTGCCGCTCTTTTGCCAAGCCACAAAGCCTGCGGCGTCCAGTCCCGGGTGCTGGGTGCTGTCCCAGCCAAGGCCCGCGTGCCAGTCGGGGGTGAGGTGGCTCAGGCGCATGTCCTGGTACTGCGCGCTGCCCATTTCGGCCACGGCGGCTTTCGAGACGATGCGCTGGCCGTCCAGTTCACCTCCCCGCATCAGCAGGGCGGCCAGCTTCATCATGTCGCTCGGGGTGGTGCACAGCCCGCTGGTGGCGTAGCCCATCACAAACTCCTGGCCCTGGCGGGCATCACCGATGTAGCCGTGGGCAAAGCTGCCTGGGGGCAGGGGCTGCAGCGTGTAGCCCGACCGCGCCATGCCCAGCGGGTTGAGGATGGCCGACTGCACGAACGCCGGATAGGCCTGCCCGGTGACCGCGAGCACGATGCGCTCGACGAGGGTGAAACCATCGTTGCAGTACACCGCCATGGCGCCGGGCGCGTGCTTCAGGTGCACGTCGGCCAATGCAGCCTCTAGTTCGGCCGCGTAGCCCGGTTGCGGGGCAAACGAAAACAGGTTGTGGGTGTGGGTGCCGGGCAGCCCCGACGCATGGTTCAGCAGGTGCCGCACCGTGATGTCGCGGTAGCCCGGCGACAGCATGGTGAACTGCGGCAAGTAGCTCACCACGGGGGCATCCAGTTCCACCAGCTGGCGGTCCACCAGGATCATCACGGCCAGTGCGGCCAGCACCTTGCTCACAGACCCCACGTTGAAGCGCGTATCGGGGGTGGCAGGCGTGCGGGTGCTGTCGTCCAGCACGCCAAACGCCTCCTGCCAGACCAGGCGCTCGCCCTGCAGCAGCGCAATCGATGCCGCCCGCGCCCGGCTCGCCTGCATGGCCTGCCGGATCTCCTGGCGGCCCCAGGCCATGGTGGCTGGCAGCTGGGGCCCCGGGTTGTTGCTGCCACCGCAGCCTGGCAGCCAAGGTGCCACTGCGGTGGTGCCCGCCCATGCCAGCCAGTCGCGGCGGGACGGGGAGCGGGGTGGGGGGCGAGTTGCGGCGTGGTCGTCGGCAGCGGGTGTGGGGGCAGATGTCTGCAAGGGCATGCGGCTGTTCCAAGGGGCCCACCGGCCACGGAGACATCGCCGCGCGGTGGAGAAGGTGTGCGCATTACATACCGAAAACCCCGGCTCTCGGATAATGCGTGCCTTCATGACCGAATCCGCGCCTCTCTCCCCCACGTCTCCCGCCCCCCGCGCCGCCCCTGCCACCACGCCGCTGCGCATCACTTTTCCTGATTCCCTGCCCGTTTCGGGCAAGCGCGAAGAGATCATGGCGGCCATCACCAAGCACCAGGTCATCATCGTGTGTGGTGAGACGGGCTCGGGCAAGACCACCCAGCTGCCCAAGATCGCGCTGGCGCTGGGACGGGGCAAGTGCAATGCCAAGCCCGGACAGAAAGGGCAGCTGATTGGCCACACCCAGCCGCGCCGCATTGCAGCCAGCAGCGTGGCCAAGCGCATTGCCGAAGAGCTGAACACGCCGCTGGGCGACGTGGTGGGCTTCAAGGTGCGGTTTCAGGACCGCTTGAGCCGCGATGCGTCCGTCAAGCTGATGACCGACGGCATCTTGCTGGCCGAGACGCAGACCGACCCGCTGCTCAAGGCCTACGACACCATCATCATCGATGAGGCGCACGAGCGCAGCCTGAACATTGACTTCCTGCTGGGCTACATCCGGCAGATCCTGCCGCGCCGGCCGGACCTGAAAGTCATCGTCACATCGGCCACGATCGATGCGGACCGGTTTGCCAAGCACTTTGAAAGCGCCAAGGGTCCGGCCCCGGTCATCATGGTGTCGGGCCGCACCTTTCCGGTCGAGCAACGCTACCGCCCGTTTGAAGAAAGCCGCGACTACGGTCTGAACGAGGCCATTGCCGATGGCGTGGATGAGCTGTGGCAGGGCAACGCGGCGGGCGACATCCTGGTTTTCTTGCCGGGCGAGCGTGAGATCCGCGAGGCCGCCGACCATCTGCGCAAACACCTGTCGCACCAGCCGGTGATGCGCAATGCCGAGGTGTTGCCGCTGTTCGCGCGCCTGTCGCAAGCCGAGCAGGATCGCATCTTTGACGGCCACACGGGCCGCCGCATCGTGCTGGCGACCAACGTGGCCGAGACCTCGCTCACGGTGCCGGGCATCCGATACGTCATTGACGCAGGCACAGCGCGCGTCAAGCGCTACTCTTTCCGTAGCAAGGTGGAGCAGCTGCTGGTCGAGCCCATCAGCCAGGCCGCCGCCAACCAGCGCGCGGGCCGCTGCGGCCGGGTGGCCAACGGCATCTGCATCCGCCTGTATGACGAGGCAGACTTCAACAGCCGTCCGCGCTTTACCGACCCCGAAATTTTGCGTAGCTCGCTGGCCGGCGTCATCCTGCGCATGAAGTCGCTGCACCTGGGCGACGTCACTCAGTTTCCGTTCATCGAGGCGCCCTCGGGCCGCGCGATTGCCGACGGCTACCAGCTGCTGGCCGAGCTGGGCGCGGTGGACGACGCCAACGAACTCACGTCCGTGGGCGTGGAGCTGTCGCGCTTGCCGCTGGACCCGCGCGTGGGCCGCATGATCATCGAGGCGCGCGACCGCAAGGCGCTGGACGAGGTGCTCATCATTGCCAGCGCCCTGAGCGTGCAGGACGTGCGCGACCGTCCTATGGAAGCGCAGCAGCAGGCCGACCAGGCGCACGCCAAGTTCGACGACGACAAGAGCGAGTTCAGCGGGTATCTGAAGCTGTGGAAGTGGATCAACGAGGCCCGGGGCGGGGCGCCCAGCCTGCCGTCGGCCCGTGCCCAAAAAGCCATGGCCGCGCAGAAGGCGCCGTCGCAGGCGTACCTGCCCGTGGAGCGGCGCGGCGGCGCGCCTGCAGCGGCTGCTGCAGCAGCAATACCCGCCGCCCCAGCCGCCACCCACAAACTCAGCAACCGCCAGTACGAGCAGTTGCTGCGCCAGAACTTCATCAGCATCCGCCGCCTGCGCGAGTGGCGCGACATCCACACCCAGCTGCTCACAGTGGTGACCGAGCACAAGTGGCAGATCAACACCCAGCCCGCCAGCTACGAGCAACTGCACCTGTCCATGCTGGCCGGGCTGCTGGGTAACGTCGGCTGCAAAAGCGACGAGGAGGACTGGTACCTGGGCGCGCGTGGCATCAAGTTCTACAAGCACCCGGGCGCGCACCTCAACAAGAAGCCCGGCCGCTGGATCATCGCGTCGGAACTGGTCGAGACCACGCGCCTGTTCGGCCGGGGCATCGCTGCGATTGAGCCGCAGTGGCTGGAGCAGATCGGCGGCCACTTGCTGAAGAAGCAACTGCTGGACCCGCATTGGGAGAAGAAGTCCGCCGAGGTCGTGGCGCTGGAGCGCGCCACGCTGTACGGCATCGTGGTCTACAACAACCGCCGCGTGAACTTCGGCAAGGTAGACCCGCACGCCGCGCGCGAGGTGTTCATCCGCGAGGCGCTGGTGGGCGGCAACTGGGAGACGCGCCTGCCGTTTTTGGCCGCCAACCAGAAGATGATCGCCAAGGTCGAAGAGCTGGAGCACAAGTCCCGCCGCCAGGATGTGCTGGTGGACGACGAACTCATCTACGCCTTCTACGACCAGCAACTGCCGCCCGAAGTGTGCAGCGGCCATAGCTTTGAGGCCTGGTACCGCGACGAAAGCAAAAAGCAACCCGACCTGCTCAAGCTCACCCGCGAAGAGCTGATGCGCCACGAGGCTGCAGGCATCACCACCAACGCCTTTCCCAAGACGGTGCGCCTGGGCGGTGTGGACTGCGCTGCAAGCTATCTGCACGAGCCCGGCGATGCGCGTGACGGCATCACCGTGACCATCCCGCTCTTTGTGCTCAACCAGGTGAGCGACGAGCGCTGCGAGTGGCTGGTGCCCGGCATGCTCAAGGACAAGATCCAGGCCCTGCTCAAAAGCCTGCCGCAGCGCCCGCGCAGCCGCTTTGTGCCGCTGCCCGACAGCGCCACGCGCCTGGCCGAGCTGCTGGGCGCACCCGAGCGCTTTGGCACGGGCAGCCTGACCGAGGTGCTGCTCAAGCAGGTGCGCGACGAAACCTCGCTGGACGTGAAGCGCGCCGACTTCAAGCTCGACATGCTCAGCCCCCATTTGTTCATGAACTTCCGCGTGGTGGACGAGCACGGCCGCCAGCTGGGGCATGGCCGCAACCTGGGCGCGCTGAAGGCGGAGTGGGGCGCCAAGGCGCGGGGCGCGTTTCAGGCGCTGGCGGGGCTCAAGCTGGGTGGTGGCGGGGCTGAGAAAGAAAAATCTGAGCCAAATATGCCTCCAGCGCTTGATGGTAAAGCGCAAACAGCTATCAAATCAGGAGTAAAGGGCCCTGCACCCGGCTCCGCGAAACCTGCGACCACTACGCCATCCGCCCCTGCGGGCCAGCGCTACACGGCCTGGACGTTTGGCGAGCTGCCCGAACTCATGGAGATCAAGAAAGCCGGCCAGACGCTGATCGGCTTTCCCGCGCTCATCGACGGAGGCGACGCCGTCACCATCGAAGTTTTCGACGAGCCTGAGGTGGCCGCCGCCAAGCACCGCGCCGGCCTGCGCCGCCTGTTTGCGCTGCAGATCAAGGACGCGCTCAAGTACCTGGAAAAGAACATCCCCGACCTGCAGAAAATGGCCGTGGCCTACATGCCCCTGGGCACGCAGGAAGAGCTGCGCACCCAGATCATCGACGTGGCGCTGGACCGCGCCTTCCTGCTCGACCCGCTGCCCACCGACGAGTTCGCCTTCAAGCGCCGTGTGGAGGAGGGCCGAGGCCGCCTCACACTCATCGCCAATGAGGTCGCGCGTCTGGCGGGCACCATCCTCACCGAATACTCCGCCGCTGCCCGCAAGATCAAGGACACCAAGAACGCCCCGGATGCGACGGCCGACGCGCAGCAACAGCTGCAACGCCTGGTGCCCAAGAACTTCATCGCCGTGGCCCCCTGGGCGCAACTGGCCCACTACGCCCGCTACCTCAAGGCGATCACCCTGCGGCTGGACAAATACCGCGCCGACCCTGCCCGCGACGCCGCCAAACTGGCCGAACTGCGCCCGCAAGAGCAGCGCTACTGGCGCCTGGTCGCCGAGCGCAAGGGCGCGGTGGATGCGCGCATGCAAGAGCTGCGCTGGCTGCTGGAGGAACTGCGCGTGAGCTTCTTTGCGCAAGAGCTGCGCACGCCGCAGCCGGTGAGCGTCAAGCGGCTGGACAAGCTGTGGGCGCAGATTCAAAGTTGAACGCGCTGCCGGTCCGCGGGTACTGCGCCCGGCTGCGATATGCGATGTGAGTTGGCCCCCCGGGCAGCACGAATCCGACAGTGGCCTGCGGACGTCAGGGCCGTGTCCAGAGCTTGAAGGTCACGTACATGGCATACGCCAGCGCAACCACCATCCACACCACGAAAAACAGGTTCGCCCAATATTTGTCAGCATGCTCGGCCAGCGTGTAGATCTGCCCTGCGCAGCCCTTGCCAACGCACGGAATCTGGCGCAGAACCATCGCGCGCAACGCTTCATAGAGCAGATAGCACCCGATCCCCGCCACGACCAGAAAGCTGAAAGGTCCCAGTGGTGATTTGGTGTACTCGCCGCTGTCATCCCGTGGGCCCTGGCGCAGTAGCTTTTGCCCGTAGCGGTACCAGACGTATCCGACGAGCAGCATCAATGCGTAGTACAGGGCTGTGAGCATGCTTTGCAGAGCGTGATTCGGTAGGTTGAGGTAGGGACGACGTCGGCCTTCGTGCGGCAACTGGCTGAATGAACGCATGGACCTAGCACGGCTGCCTTCCGGCGATCTTAGCGGCAAGGCATTTGGTAACCACTTGTTTTTGTCGACAGCGTGTTCCGTCTGCGCGCCATGGGGTAACGGTCGCCTGCGCGACCATTCATCAGTGGCATCCCCAATGTCCTCGGGCTCCATGCGACCTAGGCTGGTGGCTTCTAAGGAAATCCAGCCCCATGCGACCTCACTACAAGTTCTGGCCCCGCCGCCTTCCCCATGCCATCACGCTGCCTGCCACCTCGCTGTGGGACAACCTGGCGACCAATGCACGTCGCTACCCCGACAAGGCGGCGTTGGTGTTTTTCGGCACCACGGTCAGCTACCGTCAGCTGATGGAAGGCGCGGAGCGCCTGGCTGCGCGGCTGGCCCAGTTGGGGGTGCAGCGTGGCGACCGGGTGGTGCTGTGCATGCAGAACTGCCCGCAGCTGGTGATGGCGCACTTTGCCATCCTTCGCGCCAACGCAGTGGTGGTGCCGGTCAACCCCATGAACCGGGCTGAGGAGCTCAAGCACTACATCACCGACCCCGACACCAAGGTGGCAATCACCACCGGCGATCTGGCCCCGGAGATGGCCAAGGCAAGTAACGCGTTGGCCGCTGGCGAGCGGCTGGCGCATCTGGTGGTCACGCAGTTCTCGGATGCGTTTGACGTGGGCGTGACCGGCATGGATGCGCCGCCCGAGGCCTGGATGGACTGGCTGGGCACACGCCACCCTTTGCCTGCGCTGGAGGGCGGGCAGGCCCACGCGTGGGTGGATGCCCTGGCTTGCACCGTCGCGCCCCCTGCCTTGTCGGTGGGCCCGGCCGACCTGGCGTTGTTGCCCTACACCAGCGGCACCACGGGGCTGCCCAAGGGCTGCATGCACCTGCACAAAAGCGTCATGCACAACGCGGTGGCCAGCAGCCTGTGGGGCAATGGGTCTGCCGACAATGTGACGCTGGCGGTGGTGCCCATGTTCCACATCACCGGCATGGTGAGCGTGATGCACACGTCCATTTACTGCGGCGCCACGCTGGTCATCATGCCCCGCTGGGACCGCGACCTGGCAGGGCGCCTGATATCGCGTTACCAGGTCACCACCTGGACCAACATTCCCACCATGGTCATCGACCTGCTGGGCAGCCCGAACTTTGCCAGCTATGACCTGTCCAGCCTGGCCTATATCGGCGGTGGCGGCGCGGCCATGCCGCAGGCCGTGGCGCAGCGCCTGCTGGAGCAATATGGCCTGCGCTACGCGGAAGGCTATGGCCTGACCGAAACGGCCGCTCCGTCGCACGCCAACCCGCCCGACCATCCCAAGCAGCAGTGCCTGGGCATTCCGTTCATGAGCACCGATGCGCGGGTGATCGACCCCGACACGTTGCAGGAACTGCCCGTGGGCGAGCAGGGCGAGATCATCATCCATGGCCCCGAGGTGTTCGAGGGCTACTGGAAGCGGCCCGATGCCACGGCATCGGCCTTCATCGAGTTCGAGGGCAAGCGGTTCTTCCGCTCAGGCGACCTGGGGCGCATGGACGAGGACGGCTACTTCTTCCTGACCGACCGGCTCAAGCGCATGATCAATGCCAGCGGCTTCAAGGTGTGGCCTGCCGAGGTCGAAGCGCTGATGTTCCGCCACCCTGCCATCCAGGAGGCCTGCATCATCGCGGCCAAGGACAGCTACCGGGGCGAGACGGTGAAGGCGGTGGTGGTGCTGCGCGCCACGCACAAGGACACCACCGAGCAGCAGATCATCGACTGGTGCCGCGAGAACATGGCGGTATACAAGGTGCCGCGCATCGTGCAGTTTGTGCCTGCGTTGCCCAAGAGCGGGAGCGGCAAGGTGATGTGGCGCGCACTGCAGGAGCAGGAGGCGCAGTGATCGGGCGGCACCGGCTGGTCTGACCAGCGCGCAAAGAGAACCAGAAGCGCCGCTGCAGCAGCGGCGCTCGCGCCTGCGGCAGCCGTCAGTGCGCCGCGCCCGCCATCGTCAGCTCGCCCAGGTCCCGCTCCAGCAGGGCGGGGTCGCCCAGTTGCAGCTCGATCAGGCGGCGCAGGTGGGTGACGCTGTCCAGATCGATGCCCTTGCACAGCAGCCCGGTGTGCAGGCCCTGCACGTGGGCTACCTCGGTGGACATGGCGATGTGGTTGCCCGTGTCGGCCAGGGGAATGGTCAGTTGGCACAAGGTGCCTTGCCCCAATGCCGCCTGTGCGGGCACCATGATCAGAGCGCCCTTGAGGGACAGGTCCAGCACATGCACGCTGAACGCAGCGGTGGCCGTGGTCAGCAGGGCCGGCGCATCAAAACCAACGCGGACGAAGTGGCGGCGTTCATGGGGCATCGCTGTCTCCTGGGCGGGGCGGGGTGTGGAACACATGCTAACCCAACCGGCGCACGGCAGTTAATTTTTGGAGGTTTTTGCAAGCATTAGTTACTATGGGTTCTCCATCACCAAGGGGCCGGTGTGAAACCTGGCGTGAACTGGCTGGTGCGGCGCTGCGCCGCGTGGCTCAAAGGCATTGTGTGGGTGGCCGTACTGACGGCCAGCGCCAGCATTGCCGCCGCCCCACGCGAGCTGCGTGTGGGGGTGTATTCCAACGAGCCCAAGGTGTTTGTGGATGCCGATGGCAAGGCTGCAGGCATTTTTGTGGACCTACTGCAACTGGTGGCGGCCCGCGAGCAGTGGACCCTGAAATATGTGCCTTGCAGCTGGCAGGACTGCCTGGATGCGCTGCGAGAGGGGCAACTGGACCTCATGCCCGATGTGGCCCGGTCGCCCGAGCGCGAGATCCTGTACGACTTTCACCGCCTGCCGGTGCTGCACAGCTGGTCGCAGATCTACCGGACCTCGGGCGCGCCCATCTATTCACTCTTTGACCTGCAGGGCAAGCGGGTGGCGGTGCTCAAGGGCTCCGTGCAGCGGTCCACCTTCCTGAACATGGTGGACAGCTTTGGCATCCAGGTGTCTCTGGTGGACGCCCCCGGTCTGATCGAAGCGTTTGCGATGGTGCAGCGGGGCGAGGCCGATGCGGTCATCTCCAACCACCTGTTCGGCAACTTTCATTCGGCCCGCTATGGAGTGGTTGATACGGGCATTGTGTTCCAGCCCGCTACGCTGTTCTTTGCGACCGGCCCCGGTCGCAATGCAGATGTGTTGGCGGCCATTGACCGATCCGTCGAGAACTGGCGCAGTGGCGCCGACCCGGCCTATGCCCAGGTGATGCGCCACTGGGGCGGGCAAGACCCTGGCGTGCAGATTTCCCCCTGGGTGTGGCGGGGGCTTGCGGGCTTGGTGACGTTCAGCTTGCTGGCTGCGTTGATGGTTGCGATCTTGCGTCGCCAGGTCCAAGAGCGTACGCGCCACTTGCGGGACAGCGAGCAAAAGCTCGCCACCATTTTGGACAGTGTTGGCGCGTTCATTTACATCAAGGGCAAGGACTACCGCTACCAGTACGCCAACCACCACACGCTGCATTACTTTGGCAGGCCGGCGCACGAGGTATTGGGCCATGACGATGCGGCGTTTTTCGACGCAGCCACGGCGCAACGGCTGAGGGCCAACGACCGTCGGGTGCTGGAGGACGGCGAGACGCTGGAGGCGGAGGAGGTGAACACGCCCGCCGCCACGGGCGAGACACGCGCGTTTTTGTCGATCAAGATTCCGCTGCGCCACGCGGATGGCAGCATTTATGCGCTGTGTGGCATCTCGACCGACATCACCGAGCGCCGCAAGGCCGAAGAGTCACTACAGATTGCGGCGACGGTGTTCGAGTCGTTCGAGGGCATGATCGTGACGGGGCCAGACCAGCGCATCCTCAAGGCCAACCAGGCGTACGCACGGCTGACCGGCTACTCGGTGGAGGAACTGGTGGGCCAGACGCCGCGCCTGTTGCACTCGGGCCGGCAGGACGCTTCTTTTTACGCGGCCATGCAGAACACGTTGCACTCCAGCGGCATGTGGCAGGGCGAGGTGTGGAACCGGCGCAAGGACGGCACCGAATACCCGGCCTGGATCACCATCACCACCGTGCGTTCGCCGCGCGGCGAGATCACTCATTACGTGGGTACGCAGACAGACATATCCAGCCGCAAGGCCGCCGAGGAGGAAATCCGCCTGCTGGCCTTCTACGACCCGCTCACCGGCCTGCCCAACCGCCGGCTGATGAACGACCGCCTGCAGCACAGCCTGGCCGCCTGTGCGCGCTCGGGGGCGGGCGGCGCATTGCTGTTTGTGGATCTGGACAACTTCAAGGACCTGAACGACACCCAAGGGCACGAGCTGGGCGACCAGCTGCTGCGCCAAGTGGCTGCGCGCCTGGGGGGCTGTGTGCGAATGGGGGACACCGTGGCACGCCTGGGAGGGGACGAATTTGTGGTGCTGCTGGAGGGGCTCAGTCCCCAGGTGCACGAGGCCGCTGCCCAGGCCGAAACGGTGGGCCGCGCGGTGTTGCAGGCGCTCAGCCAGAGCTATCAGCTTGACGGCCACGCGCACCACAGCTCCTGCAGCATTGGCATCGCGCTGTATGCGGATGCGCGTGGTTCGGTGGACGAATTGCTCAAGCACGGCGACATGGCCATGTACCAGGCCAAGGGCGCTGGCCGCAACACCCTGCGGTTCTTTGATCCGCGCACCCAGGCCAACGTGACCGCGCGCACGCTGCTGGAGGCGGGTTTGCGCGACGGCCTGCGCGAAGGGCAATTCTTGTTGCACTACCAGGCGCAAATCCACCAGCAGCGCGGCATTGTGGGCGCCGAGGCCCTGGTGCGCTGGCAGCACCCGCAGCGCGGGCTGGTGTCGCCGGCCGAGTTCATCCCGGTGGCCGAGGCTTCGGGCCTCATCGTGCCGCTGGGCGTGTGGATTCTGCGCACGGCCTGCCTGCAACTGGTGGAGTGGGCCCGCGACCCGCAGACAGCCCACTGGACCTTGGCCGTGAACGTGAGCGCCCGGCAGTTCCGCCACAGCCACTTTGTGGATGAAGTGCTGGGCGTGCTAGAAGAAACCGGCGCGAACCCGCACCGGCTGAAGCTGGAGTTGACCGAGACCCTGCTGCTGGACGATGTTGAGGACACCATCCTGCGCATGGACACCCTGCGCGCGTCGGGCCTGGGCTTCTCGCTGGATGACTTTGGCACGGGCTATTCGAGCCTGAGCTATCTCAAACGCTTGCCGCTGGACCAGCTCAAGATCGACCAGAGCTTTGTGCGCGACCTGCTCACCGATGCCAACGACGCCAGCATCGCCCGCACCATCGTCACCCTGGCCCACAGCCTGGACCTGGGGGTGATTGCTGAGGGGGTCGAAACACAGGAGCAACGCGACATGCTGGCCAGTCTGGGGTGCCACACCTGGCAGGGCTACCTGTTCGGGCGCCCCGGGCCTGCCGATGCGCTGGTGCAGTCGGTGGCCAGCGCGACGACCTGGTGACGCCTTTTTTGTCGGCAGGGTACCCTCCGCTGGGCGTTACCCATGGGCTGCCCATGGGTTGCCCACAACTGTCGCCATTGGCTGACATTGGGTAGCCTGTGAACGGTGTAAGGTACGGCACGCCATGTGATTTACCGTACGGCCGACCGCATGACTGACGCACGGCCTCCTTCGCCCGCATCGATGTTCGTGTGCAGGGTGGGGCAGTCCGCAGGAGCTTTTCATGAAAAACAATCTATTTCCCACGATCCGCCTTCTTGTTTCTGGCGCGGCCGCCGCCGTGCTGCTGGGCCTGGGCGGCGGCGCCCATGCGCAAGCCTACGTCAACGCCACCGTGGGGGGCGAACTGGCTCCCGGTGTGTATGGCCGCATCAATATTGGCAACGCGCCACCACCTCCTCTGCTTTACGCAGAGCCCGTCATCATCCAGCGCCCTGCGGTGGTGGTGCCCCGTGCGCCCATCTACATGTACGTGCCGCCCGGCCATGCCAAGAACTGGAGCAAGCACTGCGCACGCTACAACGCCTGCAGTCAGCCGGTGTATTTTGTGCAGGAGCCACCTCCCCGCCGCGGCAACCCGCACCGCGGGCCCCATGGCCGGGACGACCGCCGCTGGGAACATGACCATCGCCACGATGACCGCCATGACCACGATCGCGGACCCGGGCGCGGAGAGGGCCGTGGCAAGGGCCATGGTCATCGGGACTGAGCCACCCTGCATTTCTCCGAGTTTGCGCCCGCGCAGAGGAGGGGGCCGCACCAGCGGTTAAGCTCGGGCCTCTATGGCCCAAGTCTCCTTTTCTCCCCCTTTCACCCAACCGGCTGATGTTGCCAGCCAGTTGCGCCACAGCGGTTTTGCGGTGCTCAGCCCGGCCGCAGTGGCCGAGTGGGTCGGCTGTGATCTGTCGGCGCTCATGGCGCTCAATACCGATTGGGGCGCTCTTCCTCCCGATGAATTCCTGAAGGATGGTGGCCGCTACCGTCGCCGACGCCATGCCTGTTTTGTGCTGCAACAGGGCCAGATGCAGCAGGTGCCGCACCGTGCCCACTGGCAGCCTGTGGAGTACAACGCCCTGCACGGCGGCATGGAGCGCTGGTTTGCCCCCATGGAGCCCGCGACCGTGGCGCAGCCCGTGTGGCAGCAGTTGCTCGTCGCTCTGGCGGGCGTGTCGGACGCTGTGTTTGCCGGGCCTCAAGCCCCGGTGCCCTGGTTTGTGGAGGCGCACCAGTTCCGCATCGACACCACCGACGGCATCGGCCGCCCCACACCCGAAGGTGCCCACCGCGATGGCGTGGATCTGGTTGCGGTGTTTCTGGTGGGGCGCGAGGGCGTCAAGGGCGGTGAGACACGGGTGTTCGAGGCCAACGGCCCTGCCGGACAACGCTTTACGCTGACCGAGCCCTGGTCCCTGCTGTTGCTGGACGATGCGCGCATGATCCACGAGTCCACGCCTATCCAGCCGCTGAAGGACGGGGGCTACCGCGACACCCTGGTGGTGACCTGCCGGCGGGGCAACTTCCAGGGTGCGGACGTGGTGGGGCAGGCGCCGTCGGGGGGGTGAACACTGCGGCAGAAGTGCATCCGATTTGATGCGAATCAAGATGCGGGTTATGGTGGCGGTTCACACTGTCGCCCATGGTCAGGCCACAAGCCTGGTCTCACCCCTCATTCAAGGAGTAGCACCATGTTCAAGCACATTCTGGTTCCTGTCGACGGTTCCAAGACCTCCATGCTGGCCGTCTCCAAGGCCGCAGGCCTGGCCAAGACCTTTGGCAGCGCCGTCACTGCGGTGTATGTGATCGACCCGTATCCCTTCACCGGCGTGGGTGCCGACTTTGCCTACGGACAGGCCCAATACATCAGTGCCGCCACGGCCGAGGCCAATGCAGCGCTGGATGCCACCAAGCAGGCCATGGCTGATGCGGGTGTGCAGGTCACCACCGTGGTGGGCGAGGGCCATGCAGTGCACGACGGCATCCTGCGCGCGCTGGAGAGCACGGGCGCCGACCTCATCGTGATGGGCTCGCATGGCCGCCGTGGCCTGGAAAAGCTGGTGCTGGGCAGCGTCACGCAGCGTGTGCTGGGTGTGGTGCACATCCCTGTGCTGGTGGTGCGGGACTGATTGTTGTTGCCCCATGCAAAACGGCTCCTTTCGGAGCCGTTTTTTATTGCAGCAAGCGCCGCAGGGGGTCACTCAATCTTTGCGCCCGAGGCTTCCACAATGCCCTTCCACTTGGCGTAGTCAGCCTTGAGCAGGGTGTTGAACTGAGCGGCCGACATGGCCTCGGGCTCGGCGCCCTGGGCGTGGATGGCGGCCTTCATTTCAGGGGTGGCCAGCAGCTTGTTGATTTCTGCATTGACGACGTTCACCACGGTGGCCGGTGTGCCGGCGGGCGCAAACACGCCGTACCAGGTGCTCACATCAAAGTCCTTGAAGCCCGATTCGGACACGGTGGGCACCTCGGGCATGGACGAGCTGCGCTTGGCCGAGGTCACGGCCAGCGGGCGGAGCTTGCCCGACTTGATCTGGGCCATGGCCGATGGCACCGAGGACATGAGCAAGTCCACGTTGCCCGACAGCGCATCCATCAGCGCAGGGTTGGAGCCCTTGTACGGGATGTGGCTGAGCTTGATGCCCGCAGCCTTCTCGAACAGGTCGCCCGCCAGGTGGATGGAGGTGCCGTTGCCGGGCGACCCGTAGGTGATGGTGCCGGGAGCAGCCTTGGCGGCAGCCACCACGTCGGCCAGTGTCCTGAACTTGGAGTTGGCACTGGTTGCAATGACCACGGGCGTGTAGGCCACATGGGCCACGGCGGTCAGGTCCTTGGTGGGGTCCCAGGGCAGGTTCTTGTACAGCCAGGGGCCGATGACGAGGTTGTCCTTCTGGCCCATGACCAGGTCATAGCCTGTGGGCGCGGCCTTGACGGCCTCGCCAATGCCGATGGTGCCGCCCGCGCCGGCGCGGTTATCGGCCACCACGGTCCACTTGGCGCTCTCGGTGAGCTTGGTGGCCACCAGGCGCGACAGGATGTCGGTGCCGCCGCCGGGCGGGAAGGGCACGATCAGGCGGACGGGCTTGGCCGGGTAGGCCGCCGCAGGGGCTGGCGCCTGGGCGTGGGCTGTGGTGCCCAGCGCGAAGGCGAGGGCGGTGAAGGAAAGCAGGGTGCGCATCATGGTGAGGGGTGTCTCCGTCGGTTCAGTGGTGTGCGGGCCGCCGCCAGGCCGCTGGGTGCGGCTGCGGTGGCCCGGCTGATCTGGGGCAGCGGGCGCCAATGATCGCTGATCGACTGTGGCGCACGCGTTGCCAATAGCAGGTGGCAGCATCGCGGGTGGCGATGGCAGTCTGCGCACCCGCGTGCAGGTCAGAGGCGCTCAAAAATCGCCGCAATGCCCTGGCCGCCGCCAATGCACATCGTCACCAGCGCATAGCGGCCCTGGATGCGTTGCAGCTCATGGATGGCCTTGACGGTGATGAGCGCACCGGTGGCGCCGATGGGGTGACCCAGCGAGATGCCCGAGCCGTTGGGGTTGACCTTGGCCGGGTCCAGGCCCAGGTCCTTGGTCACTGCACAGGCCTGGGCTGCGAAGGCCTCATTGGCTTCGATCACATCCAGATCGGCCACGGTGAGCCCGGCTTTCTTCAGTGCGAGCTGCGTGGCGGGCACGGGGCCGATGCCCATGTACTTGGGATCCACGCCCGCGTGGGCGTAGGCCACCAGGCGGGCCAGGGGCTTGGCGCCACGGGCCTTGGCGGCACCTGCTTCCATCAGCACCACGGCGGCGGCGGCGTCGTTGATGCCCGAGGCGTTGCCAGCCGTCACCGTGCCGTTTTCCTTGATGAAAACGGGCTTGAGCTTGGCCAGGTCGTCCATCGTGGCGCCGGGGCGGAAGTGCTCGTCGGTGGCGTACAACACGTCGCCCTTCTTGCTCTTCAAGGTGACGGGCACGATCTGGTCCTTGAACACACCGGCCTGCGTGGCGCGCTCGGCGCGGTTGTGGCTCTCGACCGCCAGCTTGTCCTGGTCTTCGCGGCTGATGCCCCACTTGGCGGCGATGTTCTCGGCCGTCACACCCATGTGGATGTTGTGGAAGGGGTCGTGCAGCGCGCCGATCATCATGTCCACCATCTTGGTGTCGCCCATGCGGGCGCCCCAGCGCATGTTCAGGCTGGCAAAGGGCACGCGGCTCATGTTCTCGGCACCGGCGCCAATGGCCACGTCGGTGTCGCCCAGCAGGATGGACTGGCTGGCGCTGATGATGGCCTGCAGGCCCGAGCCGCACAGGCGGTTGACGTTGAACGCAGGCGTGCCCTCGGCGCAGCCGCCGTTGATGGCCGCCACGCGCGAAAGGTACATGTCCTTGGGCTCGGTGTTGACCACGTGGCCGAACACCACGTGGCCCACGTCCTTGCCTTCCACGTTGGCGCGGGCGAGCGATTCGCGCACGACGAGTGCACCCAGTTCGGTGGGGGGCACGTCCTTGAGGCTGCCGCCAAAGGTGCCAATGGCGGTGCGCACTGCGCTGACGACGACGACTTCACGGGTCATGGGGAGGTCCTTTCAGAGAAATTCAGGTCAAAAAGGCTGCAAGCGCTAGTGAATCATGCGGTTGAAGCTATCAAAATAGGAGTAGTCGGGCTCACGCCTCGCGCACGTCGGCCACCGGGTTAGTGCCGAAGTCTGCGCGCTCCAGCCAGGCGAGCACGCGGGTGGCGGCGTCGGCAGGCGATGTGAGCTGGCCACCCGTCTTGAGGTTGGCGAAATTCTGGCGGTCCGGGAAGGCGGTCGGGTCGGCGCCGCGCAGCTGGACCTGCATGTCGGTGTCGATCACACCGGGAGCCAGCGAGCATACCTTGGCCCCATGGGGCTTGAGGGCCTCGTCCAGCGCCACGCAGCGCGTGAAATGGTCCATGCCCGCCTTGGCTGCGCAGTAGGCGGCCTGCGAGGCCATGGCCCGGCGGCCCAGGCCCGACGAGATGTTGAGCACCTTGCGCGGCACCGTCCAGGCGTCCGTCGCGCCCAGGAACGCAGCGGTGAGCTGCATGGGCGCTTCCAGCCCCACACGCAGGGCGGTGGCCAGGTCGTCCACGTCACTGGCCGACAGCGGCGCAATGCGCGGGATCATGCCCGCGTTGTTGATCAGGGTGGCGCTGGCAAACGCCTGCGGGCCCTGGGCCTGCAGCCAGGCTTGCAGTTTGTGGGCCGCCTGCTCGCCCTGCGACAGGTCTTGCTGCCACTGTTCAATGGTAACGCCTGCGGCCCGGGCTTCGGCGGCCAGGTCGTCGTTGGCACTGCGGGCAATGCAGATCAGGGTGTTGCCGCTGCGCAAAAGCTGCTGGGCCATGGCCAGGCCCATGCCGCGCGATGCGCCGGTCAGGATGTAGAGGTGGTTTTGAGGCATCCCGCCATGTTACTGCGCAGTACACAGTGGCGGGAGCCGTCACTGCCCTCTGCGTGACTCCAACGAGGCCAGCAGCAAGGCCAGCCGTGCGTCCAGCGCCGCGATATCAGCCGCCTTGAGGGCCGAAAGGATGCGGTGTTCGTTGGCCACATGGGCCTCCACCGCGCGGTCGATCAGCTCCAGCCCCTGTGGCGTGAGCTGCACCAGCGAGCTGCGGGCGTCGGCCGGGTTGGGCAGGCGCTCAATCCAGCCCTGGGCTTCGAGCTTGGCCATGCGGTGCGTCATGGTGCCGGAGGTGACCATGAGCGTGGAGAACAGCGTGGTCGGCGCCAGGCAGTAGGGCGCGCCGCTGCGGCGCAGCGTGGCCAGCATGTCGAACTCCCAGCGGCTCAGGCCGAACTCGGCAAAGGTTTCATCCAGCCGCCGCTCCAGCAGCACGGCGCAGCGCTTGATGCGCCCGATGGGGCCCATGGGGCCGGCGTCCAGGTCGGGGCGCTCGCGCTTCCACTGGGCCAGGATGGCGTCGACGGCGTCGGGTGGGCGTGGGGTGGCCATGGGCTTGTGGTGGTTGAATTGTCTTGAATTCGAGATTGTATGGTAGAGTTTTTGTCTTGAATTGAAGATAAATACATGACCTCTGCACAATCCACAGCAAGCTCTTCGGTATGGCTGGATGCGCTTGCCACGGCGCTCGGGCCCGTCATCTGGGGTTCGACCTACATCGTCACTACCGAGCTGCTGCCGCCCGACCGGCCCTTTACCGCCGCGCTGCTGCGCACCTTGCCCGCGGGCTTGCTGCTGGTGCTGTGGTGCCGCCGTTGGCCGGCCTGGGGCGACTGGGTGGGGTGGCGGCGCCTGCTGGTGCTGGCGGCGCTGAACATTGGCGTGTTCCAGGCGCTGCTGTTTGTGGCGGCCTACCGGTTGCCCGGCGGCGTGGCGGCCGTGGTGGGCGCCGTGGGGCCGCTGGTGGTGATGGGCCTGACCTGGGCGCTGGACCACCGGCGCCCGCCCGCACTGGCGCTGGCTGCGGGGGCTTTCGGTGTGCTGGGCATGGCGGCGCTGCTGTTGTCGCCCGGTGCGCGCTGGGACATGGTGGGCGTGGCGGCCGCGCTGGTGGGCACGCTGTGCATGGCGGCGGGCACGTTCTGGTCGCGGCGCTGGCGGTCTGACTTGCCGGTGCTGGCGTTTACCGGCTGGCAGTTGCTGGCGGGCGGCGTGATGCTGGCGCCGGTGGCGTGGGCGGTGGACCCGCCTTTGCCTGCACTCACCCTCACCAATATCGCGGGTTATCTGTACCTCAGCCTGGCAGGCGCGCTGGTGGCGTATGCGCTGTGGTTCCGTGGCATTGCGCGGCTGCCGTCGGTGGCGGTGTCGTCACTGGGGCTGCTGAGCCCCGTCACGGCGGTGCTGCTGGGCTGGGCGCTGCTGGGGCAGGCCATGACGGGGGTGTCGCTGGTGGGCATGCTGGTGGTGCTGGCAAGCATCCTGGCCGTGCAGTGGGCCATGTCGCGCCCCGTGCCGCCGGGAGGGCGGTGACCAGCAAATACTTTTGCTATTGAATGGATAGCGGTCTGCGCATGTTTCACCAGCACTAGCGGGCAATTGTGCTAGAAATCGGCCGCCCACTCCAGTGCTACCGGCTCCCCCGTGCCGGGGTGCGCAAAGGCCAGGTGGCTGGCGTGCAGCAGCAGGCGTGGCGCCTGTGCCTGCGTGGCGGCATCGGCATACAGCGCGTCGCCCAGGATGGCGTGGCCGATGGCGGCCAGGTGCACGCGCAATTGGTGGGTGCGGCCGGTGAGCGGCTCCAGTTCAACGCGGGTGGTCTGTGCCGTCGCGTCGTGCGCCAGCGCGCGCCAGCGGGTCAGGCTGGGTTTGCCCACGCCGTGGTCGATGACGCGCAGCGGGCGCCGCTCCCAGTCGGCGGCAATGGGCAGGTCGATTTCGCTCCAGTCGCCACCCACGGTGCCCAGCAGGCCTTGCACCACTGCCTGGTAGCGCTTGTGCACCAGGCGCTCGGCAAACGCGTGGCCCAGGCGGCGCTGCGCGTCGAGGTGGCGCGCCATGAGCACGAGGCCCGAGGTGGCCTGGTCCAGCCGGTGCACGACGAGCGCGCCGGGCCAGCGCAGCTGTGCGCGGGCGCTCAGGCAGTCTTGCTTGTCGGGGCCCCGGCCGGGCACACACAGCAGGCCGGAGGGCTTGCACAGCACCAGCAGGTCGTCGTCTTCATACAGCGCCTGTACGCCATCTGCCACGGGTTCAGGCAGGGTCATGGCCCACGATCAGCCGTTGCACGGTGGCGCAGAGTTCTTCCACGTCGTTGGGTTTGTGGATCAGGGCCTGCGCGCCTTCGGCGAGTGCGGCCTGCTCGATCTCGGCCGTGACGTAGCCCGAGGCCAGGGCCACGGGAAGATCGGGGCGGATGAGGCGGGCCTCGCGCACCAGGTCCACGCCGCAGAAGCCGGGCATGTTGTAGTCGGTCACCAGCAGGTCATAGGCCTGTGGGGCGGCCCGCAACGCGGCCGTGGCCTCGTGGGGGTCGGTATAGCCGCTCACCTCGTAGCCCCGGCGGCGCAGCAGGCGCTGGACCAAAAAGACCAGGGCCTGGTCGTCGTCCACGTACATCACATGGTGCTTCTTGGTCGGTGTGGGGCTGGGCGGTGCTGCGGGGACTGGTGCAGACGCTGTGACCTCTGTAGCTGAGGGGAGTGCCTGCGGGGCCGGGTCGGTGGGCACATCGGCCGCCGCGATGGTTGGGGTGCTGGCCGTGGCATCAGTCGCTACCGGAAAGTACAGCGTGAACCGGCTGCCCTGGCCGGGCGTGCTCTGCACGTCCACACCGCCTTCGTGTGTGCGCATCACGCCATGCACCACCGCCAGGCCCAGGCCCGTGCCCTGGCCCACGGGCTTGGTGGTGAAGAAGGGCTCAAAGATGCGTTCCAGCGTGGCGGCGTCCATGCCGGGGCCGGTGTCGCGCACCGTCAGGGCCACATAGTCGATGGGCGCGAGGCCCAGGCGTTCGGTCAGGCGCTGGTCGGGTTGCACCGTGGCGGCCTCCACATGGATGCTGCCGCGCTCGGTGCCCTGGCTTTGGATGGCATGGACGGCGTTGGTGCACAGGTTGAGCAGGGCCTGCTCGACCTGCGTGGCGTCCGCCAGCACGGGCGGCAGGCCCGCCTGCAGCTGCATGTGCAGTTCGATGGCCGGGGGCAGGGTCACGCGCAGCAGGCGCTCGGTGTCGTGCACCACCTCGGCCAGCGACACGGCCGAGCGCTGCGGGGGCTCGTTGCGGCTGAAGGTGAGGATCTGGCGCACCAGGTCGCGCGCGCGGCGGCCGGCCTTGTCGATCTCCAGCAGGCTCTCCAGCACGGGCGAACCTGCGGCGCAGTCGGCTTTGGCCAGCTCCACATTGCCCAGGATCGCACCCAGGATGTTGTTGAAGTCGTGCGCAATGCCCCCGGCCATGGTGCCCACGGCCTGCATCTTGTGCGACTCGCGCAGCTGGGCTTCCAGTTCATTGCGGTGCGCCTCGGCCTTCTTGCGGCCGGTCAGGTCGCGCGCGAACACGGTGGTGGTCTCGCCGCCGCCCACGCTTTCTGCATGGCGCTCGAACGACACGCTCACCTCCACCGCCAGCTCCTTGCCGCTGGCGGTCAGGGCCGTCATTTCGCCCAGCAGGGCCTGTGTGGTGAGCTGCGCAAACGCCAGAGCCTGCGCTGCATCGGGCAGAAAGCGGTCGAGCGTGCTGCCCAGCGCATCGCTGGCGCTGCACTGGAACAGCGCTGCGGCGGTGGGGTTGAACACGGTAATGCGCTGGTGCTGGTCCACGCAGATGATGGCGTCCAGCGCGGAGTTGATGACGGCCTCCAGCCGCTTTTCGCTGGCACGGATCTGCTCGTTGCGCTGCTGCAGGGTTTCGGCGCTGTGCTGCAAGGCCTGGCGCTCGGCCAGCAGCGGGCCCTGGTCGATCACAGCGCACAAAAACTGCGACAGCGGCTGGCCGCTGGTTTGCGGTGCCTCGATGTGGGCGATGTGCAGGTCGCCGGTGATGCGCGCGGCGTCGCTGATGAGGAAGACCACCTCCTTGACCTCGCTGTGCCCCAGGTCTTGCGCTTGGGCAAAGGCCTCGCGCACACGGGCCGCGTCTTGCGGGCACACAAAGGGCATCAGCGCGGTCAGTGGCCGGTCGCGCTCGGTGGGCTGGAACGAGCGGTGCGCCATGGAGTTGGCCTGCACCACCATGTCGTGGTCGTCCACCACCATGAGGGCCAGCGGCACGCTGGCAAACAGGGTCTCGAAACGCTCGTAGGCGCTCTCGGCCACGGCCTGGCTGTAGCGCAGCACCTTGTTCTGGTTTTCCAGCTCGGCCTGGTAGGCGCGCAAATCAGCCACCAGGCCCTCCGCCGAAGCGCCGGGCGTGCGGGATGGGCTGGCAGGCGGGCGGGGCATGTGCTCTGCAGCTGCGGGCTGGCGGCCTGCAGGGTCCAGAAAAGACAGATCGGGTTCACTCATGAAGGGGCGCGGTCAGCCGGGGGCGTGCCCGGGCGCTCGCCCAGGCTTTCTCAAGTGTACGCCCGCCCATCTGGCGCCACGCGATGGCGACTACATCGTCAAAGCGCGGCGGCAATGCGCATTGGGTCCGATTGTTGATGAATTGCGAACAATCCGTTTCTTTGGCAGGGCTTACCGAACCGTTGTGGGGTGCCTACAGTTCCACCATCGATACATCCCTCGATCCTCCCATTCTTTCAGGACCCTGCCATGACCACAGACACCACCCTCGCCCAACCCCTGCTGAACAAGCTGCAATGGCGCTACGCCGCCAAGAAGATGAACCCCGCCAAGAAGGTGCCGCAAGAGAAGGTGGAGCGCATTCTGGAAGCTGCCCGCCTCGCGCCCACCTCCAGCGGCCTGCAGCCGTTCGAGATCATCGTGGTGACCGACCCTGCCGTGCGCGCCAAGATCCAGCCCATCGCCTGGAACCAGGCCCAGATCACCGACGGCTCGCACCTGCTGGTGTTTGCGGCCTGGGACAACTACACGGCCGACCGCATCAACATGATGTTCGACCTGACCAATGACCAGCGCGGCTTCAAGAACGAAGGTTGGGAAAACTACCGCCAGATGCTGCTGAACAGCTACCCCCAGCGCGACGCCGAAGTGAACTTCCAGCACGCCGCCCGCCAGGCCTACATCGGCATGAGCGCGGCGTTGATCGCTGCGGCATTTGAAGAAGTGGACTCGACGCCCATGGAAGGCTTCGACCCCAACGCACTGGATGAAATCCTGGGCCTGCGGGCACGCGGCCTGCGCAGCGTTGCCATCTTGCCGTTGGGCTACCGCGCCGACGAAGGCGACTGGCTGGTGAACCTGAAGAAGGTGCGCCGCCCCCGCGAGCAGTTCGTCACCGAAGTCTGAGGCACGCGTCCTCAGTCACAAAAAAGGCTGGATCCGTGGTCCAGCCTTTTTTGCGTGGGGAGCCTCAGCGTGTGGCGGGCGCTGCATCCGTCACGCGGCGCATGGGTGTGAGCACAAAGGCCAGTGCGGCCAGCACCACCAGCGTACCCCCGCTGGCGGCAAAAAGCTGGGTGAGCGTGATGCTCTTCATTACCCAGCCGGTGACGGCGGCCGAGATGGGTGCCAGGCCCATGAAGATGAACATGAACAGGCTCATCGCGCGGCCCAGCAGGGCGGGCGGGACCCGGTGCTGGATCCAGGTGAACACACTCACCTGCATGAAGCCGCCTAGCAGGCCGATGACCAGCATCAGCACCGCGCCCTGCCACACGGCGGTGATCAGACCCAGCGGCATGAACAGCGCGCCAATGATGGCGTCGAACGCCAGGATGGTCATGCCCAGGCTGCCAAACCGCAGTCGGGGCACCATGCCCGACACCACCATGCCCAGCAGCGTACCCGCGCCATGGGCGCCCACGATGATGCCGAAGGCGGCGGCACCCAGCTGCGGGCTGCTGCTGGCCAGCACCGGAATGGCGATATGGATGGGACCCATGATGAACAGGGCAATGGCGCTCCAGTACAAAAAGCAGGTGCGCAGCTCGCTGTCGCGCCAGAAGTGACCCAGGCCTTGTGCCACCGAGGCGAGCACCGCCTGTGGCGCGACCGTGGGGGCGGAAAGGCCCGCAAGGCCCGCACGGGTCTGCACCTTGGACAGCGTCCAGGCCGACACGGCGAAGCTCAGCGCATCCAGCGCAAAGGCCATGCCGATGCCGGTGGCGTTGGCACGTGTCGAAGTGCCGGTAGCCGCCCCGATTGCATCCCCCGCGCCAAACAGTGCAATCAGCAGCCCCGCGAGCAAGGGCCCGAGGAACATCGTCAGCTGCCGCAGGCCCAGGCTGATGCCGTTGGCGGCCTGCAGCTGGGGGCGCGCCACCACCGACGGCATCATGGCCGTGCCGGCCGGAATGCTAAACGCCGTGGCCAGCCCAATGCCCAGCGACAGCGCGTACACCATCCACAGCGACAGCGTGCCCGCAAACACCAGCCCCGCCAGCGCGGCCAGCAGCACCAGGTTGACGTATTTGGTGATCATCAGCACTTGCTTGGGCGAATGGCGGTCCACCAGCGCGCCGCCGATCAGGATGAACAGCGCGCGTGGCACGCTGATGAGGGCCAGCACGGTGCCCAGCACCAGTGTGTCGCCCGTCATCTGCAGCACCAGCCAGGGCAGTGCGATCAGCGTGAACTGGTCGCCCAGCATGGACAGGGCCGAGCCGCCAATCATCCAGCGGAAGTTGGGGTCCTGCAGCAGCGCGGCGCGCGGGTCTGAGGGTGGGATTGCAGGGCCTGCGCCGGATGGCTGGGCAGGACGGGGTGAGGTGTCAGGTCGCATGAACGAGGTCTCCCAAAGAATGACGGGTGTGCGTGCGCCCCGTGAGCAAGCGGCCCACAGCGGTAAAACGCACGCAAAGGTGGTAACTGGCCAGGCACAGGGCGGTCGTGGCCAGCACATTGATCAGCATCTTGGCCAGGGCTGGAACGGGCAGGCCGTACAGCAGCGCACCCAGGCCCATCGTGAGGGGCAGGTGCACCAGGTACACCCAGTACGAGCTGTCGGCCAGGTAGGCCAGCCAGGCGCGGGGCTGGCCGACATGGCGCAGAAACAGCCCGATCAGGGCAAAGCTCCAGAGCCACGACGCGCTGTTGTAGGCCAGCGCCATCCAGAACTGCAGGTGGCGCGTGGCCGATACGGGTGCGGCCAGCAGATCGGTAAACGCCCCGGTGACCAGCACCAGCACAAAGGCCGATGCCTCGGGTTGAGCCAGCACTTCCGAAAGCAGTGCAGTGACCAGAAAGCCCACCAGCCCCAAGCCGGCCAGCGCAGGCCAGTGCCGTTCGTAGCGCGCCATCAGCGCCTTGCGGTGCACATAAAGGCACAGGCCAAAGCCGTAGAACAGTCCGTTGTGTATCCATTCCGCCAGCGGCGGCAGAAAGGAACCGCTGGGCGTGACGATGCCGTGGTCGTAGCCCGCGCCAATCCAGGCCAGCGGCAGGGTGAGCGCCAGCAGACCGGTGGGCGTGCCACCCAGCCAGAGGGCGCTGCGTTGCAGGGCCTGCTGCATCTTGTGTGGCAAGGCTCGCACCGCTGTCCATGCCACGGGCGTCAGCAGCGCAAGCCACAACAGCATCCACAAGAACCACAGGTGCATGGTGGGCGGACCCTGGGGCACGTTGGGGCCTTGGGGCAGCAGGCTGCCGTCCACGCCCCAGGTGCCATAGGCCATGCGGTGCAGGAACATCAGCCCGAGCAACGCGCAGGTCACAAACAGCGGCGGCCAGAACAGTGCAAAGGGCAGGCCCAGGCGGCGCAGCCGGTTGCGCACCATGCCAGCCAGCCCGTGCCGCTGGACCAGCGCTGCCACGAAGAACCCGGCGAGGATGAAAAACAAGGGCATGCGAAAGGCATGGATCACCGCCACCAGCAGGTCCGCCAGGGGGCTGGACTGGTCGTCGTGCCAGGGCAGGGGCGATGGCCGGCTCATGTAGAGCACCGAGACATGCAGCACGATGCCCAGCCACATCATGGTGGCGCGCAGGTTGTCCAGCGCGTGCAACCGCCAGGTGGGGGCGGAGCTGCTGGAGGAGGGTGTCGATCCGTTCATGGGGACCGACTGTGAGGCCTCACGTTGCGTGAGGGTCAAGCACTTTCAGTGGCTTTTTGGCGACGGTGTGGCCGCCTCAGGGGCGGCAGCTGCAGCGGTCCAAGTAGGCGTTGGCATCGCCTGTGCCAGCGCTGCCTGCAGGTAGGCACGCACAGGCGCGCTCAGCGGCGAGCCAGCCTGCAACAGCGGCTCGTTGGCCGACGCCGTGAGCAGCTTGTGGCGCAATTGCGCATCGTTGCGGGTCAGCTGGTTGAACAGCGCGTGCCAGCGCAGGGCCGCAGCCGCTGCATCGGCATGGTGGGTGGGTATCTGGCGGTCGAGCAACTGTTGCACATCGCGTTCCAGCGCCGACCAGACGGTGTGCGGCACATGGCCCAGCGTACGCAGGTCGTCGCGGGTCAGGTATTTCATCAGCAATGCCAGGCGCAGCTCGATGGCGGCCTCCACATAGGCAATCATGTCACCGGGCGGCGCATGGTTGCGTCCCTGGGCACTGGGCTCGGTGCGGAACATGTGGCCCCAGCGCTCCAGCAGATCGAGGTCGCCCCCCATCCAGTGCAGCATCAGTGCCATCCACCGGTAAGCCAATGCCTGCACTTCGGGCGAATCGGGTGGCAGCTGGCGGTCCATGGCGCTGCGCACCAGGTCTTTCACAACGAGCCAGTCGGTCTCGATCAGGCTCCAGTTGGTGAAGATCTGCTTGAGTTCTGTGGTGCTGAAGTACTTGCCATAGGTCGTCATCAGCGCCAGCGCCTCGAGCCAGTTGCCCATGTCAGGCTCGGCACCCGCCATGAGACCATCGCGCAGCATGGTCAGGCGCCCGCGCAGCTCTGTGGCCTGGGTGATCTGCTGGTCCAGCGCGCGGATCTGCTGGCCAATGATGCGCTCGGGCGCTACCCCGTCGCCCGCCAGCAGCTCGGCAATATCGCTGAGCGCCAGGCCCATCTGGCGCATGGTCTGGATGCCATGCAGCCGCTGCACGTCGGCCTGGCTGTACAGGCGGTACCCCGCGTCCGACCGGCCCGAGGGCTTGAGCAGACCGACCTCGTCATAGTGGTGCAGCGTGCGCACTGTAAGGCCGGTGCGCCGCGCGAGGTCGCCGACCTTCAGCAGCATGGGATCAGCGGCCGACGGACATCAGCTCGACCTCAAAGTTGAGTGTGGTGTTGGGCGGAATCAAGCCACCTGCGCCCCTTGAGCCGTAGGCGATGGACGGCGGGCAGGTCAGCTTGGCCTTGCCACCGGGCTTCATGAGCTGCAGGCCTTCTGTCCAGCAAGGGATCACGCCATTGAGCGGGAACGTCGTAGGTTCTCCCCGCTTGTAGGAGCTGTCGAACTCCTTGCCGTCGAGGAACGTGCCCTTGTAATGCACCTTGACCGTGTCGGTGGCCTTGGGCGATTCGCCCGCGCCGTCTTTGAGCGATTCATAAATCAAGCCGCTGGCCGTGGTCACGGGCTTGGAGGTCTGGGCCATGGCGGTGGGGGCCATCACGACGGTGGCGAGCAAGAGGCACAAGAGGTTTCGCAAAGGGGGCTCCTGAAAGAGTGAATCACAACGCAGCCCGTGATCTTATGCGCTTTCGTGCCGCGGCCTGCGGGAGCGGCACCACGAAAAAAGCCCTGGCACGCGAGCGCCAGGGCTTGGAAGGCCAAGAGCCACGGCAGCGGATGCGCCACCGGGGTCGCTATGGCAGGTCAGGCGTAGTCGCTCACCGGGATGCAGCTGCAGCTCAGGTTGCGGTCGCCCCACACGTTGTCCACGCGGCCCACGGGCGACCAGTATTTGTTGCTGCGCAGGGCGGCCACGGGGTAGGCGGCCGCTTCGCGGGTGTAGGGGCGGTTCCACTCGCCGCTCAGCAGGCTTTCTGCGGTGTGCGGGGCGTTCTTGAGCGGGTTGTTGTCCTGCGGCAGCTTGCCTGTTTCGATCTGGCGGATCTCGTCGCGGATGGCGATCATCGCGTCGATGAAGCGGTCCAGCTCAAACAGGGTTTCGCTCTCGGTGGGCTCCACCATCAACGTGTTGGGCACCGGGAAGCTCAGCGTGGGCGCGTGGAAGCCGTAGTCGATCAGGCGCTTGGCCACGTCTTCGGCCATCACGCCGCTGGTGTCCTTGAGCTGGCGCAGGTCCAGGATGCACTCGTGGGCCACATGGCCGTTTTCGCTCGCGTACAGCGTGGGGTAGTGGTCTTTGAGGCGTGCGCTGATGTAGTTGGCACTCAGGATGGCGGTCTCGGTGGCGGCTTGCAGGCCTTCGGCACCCATCATGCGGATGTACATCCAGCTGATGGGCAGCACGGCGGCGTTGCCCAGCGGGGCAGCGCTGACGGCACCCACGCCGCCTGCCACGCCCGCTGTGGCATGGCCGGGCAGGAAGGGCACCAGGTCTTCCACCACGCAGACGGGGCCGACGCCGGGGCCGCCACCGCCGTGGGGGATGCAGAAGGTCTTGTGCAGGTTCAGGTGGCTCACGTCGCCGCCAAACTCGCCGGGTGCTGCCACACCCACCAACGCGTTCATGTTGGCGCCGTCCACATACACGCGGCCGCCATGGCTGTGCACCAGGGCGCAGAGTTCCTTTACGCTGGTTTCAAACACGCCGTGCGTGCTGGGGTAGGTGATCATCACGGCGGCCAGGTTGGCGCTGTGTTGTTCGCACTTGGCTTTCAGGTCCACCAGGTCCACGTTGCCATTGGCATCGCAGGCCGTCACTACCACCTGCATGCCCACCATCTGGGCGCTGGCGGGGTTGGTGCCGTGTGCACTGCTGGGGATCAGGCAGATGTTGCGGTGGCCTTCGCCACGCGACTCGTGGTAGCCCTTGATGGCCAGCAGGCCAGCGTATTCGCCCTGCGAGCCTGCGTTGGGCTGCAGGCTGATGCCCGCGTAACCCGTGGCTTGGCACAGCCAGGCGCGCAGCTGCTCGTCCAGCTCCTTGTAGCCCACCAGTTGGTCAGCGGGGGCGAACGGGTGCACGTTGGCGAACTCGGGCCAGGTGATGGGGATCATCTCGCTGGTGGCATTGAGCTTCATGGTGCAAGAGCCCAGCGGGATCATGCTGCGGTCCAGCGCCAGGTCCTTGTCGGACAGCTGGCGGATGTAGCGCAACATGCCCGTTTCGGAATGGTGGGTGTTGAACACCGGGTGCGTGAGGTAGCTGCTCGCGCGGCGCAGCTCGGTGGGGATCAGCGGCTCCACGCCTTTTTCAAACGCATCGAAGGTGGGCAGCGCCTGGCCGTCCTCGGCGAAGATCTTCCACAGCAGCTCGATGTCGGCGCGCGTGGTGGTCTCGTCCAGCGAGATGCACAGGTACTCTTCAAAGTAAATTCGCAGGTTGGCGCCCATCTGCACTGCGCGAGCAGCTATGGATTTGGTAGCGGCACCGGTGTGCAGACTCAGCGTGTCGAAGGTCGCCTGCTCACGCACTGGGGCGCCCAGCTGCTTCAGGCCCTGGGCCAGGATGGCGGTATAGGCAGCCACGCGCTGTGCAATGCGCTTGAGGCCTTCGGGGCCGTGGTACACGGCGTACATGCTGGCGATCACGGCGGGCAGTACCTGGGCCGTGCAGATGTTGGAGGTGGCCTTTTCGCGGCGGATGTGCTGTTCGCGGGTTTGCAGCGCCAGGCGGTAGGCGGGCTTGCCATGCACGTCCACGCTTACGCCTACCAGGCGGCCCGGCATGGAGCGCTTGAATTCATCGCGGCATGCCATGTAGGCAGCGTGGGGGCCCCCTGCGCCCATGGGCATGCCAAAACGCTGGGTGGTGCCCACCACAATGTCGGCACCTTGTTCGCCGGGTGGCGTGATGAGGGTGAGCGCCAGCAGGTCGGCGGCCACGATGAAGGCGGCTTGCTTGGCGTGGGCCTTTTCCACGTCGGCACGCAGGTCGTCAATGCGGCCGCTGGTGGCGGGGTACTGGGCCAGCACGGCAAAGTAGTCTCGGTCCAGCAGGGTGCTCCATTCTTCGGCCGAATTGGCCAGGCGCACTTCCAGGCCCAGGGGCTTGGCGCGGGTCTGGATGACCTCGATGGTCTGTGGGTGGGCATCGCCCGCCACCACAAACACGTTGCTCTTGCTCTTGACCGAACGCTTGGCCAGTGTCATCGCTTCGGCGGCGGCGGTGGCTTCGTCCAGCATGGACGCGTTGGCAATCGGCATACCCGTCAGGTCGCACACCATGGTCTGGAAGTTGACCAGGGCCTCCATGCGGCCTTGCGAAATCTCAGCCTGGTAGGGCGTGTAGGCGGTGTACCAGGCGGGGTTCTCCAGGATGTTGCGCAGGATGACGCCGGGCGTGTGCGTGCCGTAGTAGCCCTGGCCGATGAAGCTCTTGAGCAGCTGGTTCTTGCCCGCGATGGCCTTGAGTTCTGCCAGTGCCGCCGCTTCGGTGAGCGGCGCGGGCAGGTCCATGCCCCGGCTGCGTGCGATAGAGCGCGGCACGATGGATTCGATGAGCGCACGGCGTGAGGCCTCGCCGATCACCGACAGCATGTGCGCTTCGTCGGCCGCGTCGATGCCGATGTGGCGGGGCAGGAATTCGGTGGCGTTTTCAAGCGCGCCAAGGGGGGTGGCGGATTGCATCAGCATGGGGCAGTCTCGTAGGTCGCAGCGGGTTGGGGGCGGTGCCGGGAATAGAGCGCGCACGCGACAGGGCGGCGGGCCGGGCATGGCCCGGCGCCATGCCCTCTGAGTCAGCAGGGATCAGGCGTTCTTGGCGAACTCGGTGTAGGTAGCTTCGTCCAGCAGGGCGTCGAGTTGGCTCGCGTCGGCCAGCTTGACCTTGAAGAACCAGCCAGCGCCCAGCGGGTCGCTGTTGGCAAGGGATGGGTCGGCACGCAGGGCTTCGTTCACTTCGACCACTTCGCCAGAGACGGGCATGTACACATCGGCGGCGGCCTTCACGGACTCGACCACACCTGCCACTTCGCCCTGGGCAAAGCTCTTGCCCACTTCGGGCAGGTCTACAAACACCACGTCGCCCAGAGCGTCCTGCGCGTGGACGGTGATGCCCACCACCGAAGCGTTAGCGTCAGCGGCATTGATCCACTCGTGGTCTTTGGAGAATTTGATCGTCATGGGAAGCTCCTCAAGCAAAGGAAAAAAGTAAAGGAATCTGCAATGTAAGCGGCCGAAGCTTTTGCGCTTCGCTGATGAAATCAACCGCGGTAGTAATTGGCCGGCACAAACGGCATGGCGCGCACTTCCATGGGCACCACCTTGCCGCGCACGATGGCGTTGACGCGGGTGCCGATGGCGACAAAAGCTGGCGTGACGTAGCCCATGGCCACAGGTTCGTTCACCGTGGGGCCCAGCAGGCCACTGGTGACTTCGCCGATCTTTTGGCCGTCCGTGCTCTGTAGTTCGGTGTGCTCGCGCACCGGCACACGTTCCAGCGCGACCAGGCCCACACGCTTGCGGGGCAGGCTGGAAGGGTTGTCGATCTGTGCAAGCACCTTGTCGGCACCTGCGAAGCCGCCTGCACGCGCGCCACCGGTGCGGCGCACCTTCTGGATGGCCCAGTTCAGCGCGGCTTCGGGGGGCGTGGTGGTGGTGTCGATGTCGTTGCCATACAGGCACAGGCCTGCTTCGAGGCGCAGCGAGTTGCGCGCGCCCAGGCCGATGGGCTTGACTTCAGGCTGGGCCAGCAGGGCGCGGGCCAAGGTGTCGGCCTGCGCGGCGGGTAGGGAGATTTCAAAGCCGTCTTCGCCGGTGTAGCCGCTGCGGGTCACAAAGCAGTCGCAGCCTGCAATGCTGAACGCGCCACCGGTCATGAACACCAGCTTTTCGACGCCGGGCGCGAGGCGGGCGAGGGCGGTGGCGGCCTGTGGGCCCTGCAGCGCGAGCAGGGCGTGGTCGGGCATGGGCACCACCTTGCAACGCTGGCCGATGCGGGCCTGGATATGGGCAATGTCGCCCACCTTGCAGGCCCCGTTGACGATGACAAACAGGGTGGGCTCGCCATCCACGACGCCCTGGTTGAAGAACATCAGATCGTCAATGATCGTGCCTTCGTCTGTCAGCAGCAGACCGTAGCGCTGCTTGCCCACGGGCAGGTCGATCACATCCACGGGCATCAGGGTTTCAAACGCTGCGGCAGCATCGGCGCCGATGAGCTTGAGCTGGCCCATGTGTGACACGTCAAACAGGCCGGCGGCGGTGCGGGTGTGCACATGCTCGGCCATCAGGCCAGCGGGGTATTGCACGGGCATGGAATAGCCTGCAAAAGGCACCATGCGAGCGCCCAACTCGATGTGCAGGGCGTTCAGGGGCGTGGTGAGCAGGGGGGCGGTGGCTGACATGGCGGACTCCGGGGCAAATGGGGGCCGCGACCACGGCGTGGTCACGGGATTTGCCCTGCTGTCCGCTTTACCTGAGAGATTCACCGCAGCGCCCTGGCTGGCCGTGCGGTTTGCTCCTTCGGTGGATGGCCTGCACACAGTTTCTTTTCTGTGGGGCCACCTCTCTCCAGCAAGGGAACGCCCGCATCGCTGCGGGCGGTTGCCAGTCCTTTTGCCTGAGCGTTCGGCTGCTGCCTGCGCCTTCGGCGGTGCTGCGCGTCTTATGGACAAGACGGAGCACTCTCTCCTGACCGGGCGATTCTAACTACTTTGCGTAGACCAGATCCCGAAGTGCCAACGAGATCGATGGCACATAGGTGATGATCATCAGGCACACCAGAATCACGCCGACAAACGGAAGCAGGTGCTTGATGATCCGGTCGAGCGATATTCTGGCCACCGTGCAGGCAGCAAACAGGTTCACTCCGAACGGGGGCGTGATCATGCCCAGGGCCAGGTTCACCACCATGATGAGGCCGAAGTGCACAGGGTCGATACCGAAGTGCATGGCCACAGGCGCGAGGATGGGGGCCAGCACGATGATCGCCGCACTGGTCTCGATGAACATGCCGATCACGAACAGCGCCGCGTTCACGCCCAGCAGGAAGAGGGCCGGGGACTGCAGCACCGCCTCCAGCCAGCGGCCGATGGCATCGGGCACGCCAGCGCGGGTGATAAGGAACGCAAACAGCCCTGCGTTGGCAATGATGAACATGATCACCGCCGACGAGATGGCCGACTTGCGCAGGATGGCGAACAGGTCCTTGAGCTTGATCTCGCGGTAGATGACGATGCCCACCACCAACGCGTAGAACACGGCCACGGCCGATGCCTCGGTGGGGGTGAACACACCGCCATAGATGCCGCCCAGGATGATGACGGGCATCAGCAGCGCCCAGCCCGCCTGCAGCGTAGCCTTGCCAAAGGGCATGCGGCCATCGCCATCGTTTTTGCCCCAGCCCTTGTACTTGCAGTACGCCCATACGAAGAGCATCAGTGCACCGCTGATCAGCAGGCCCGGGCCAAAGCCAGCGATGAACAGCTCACCAATCGACACCTCGGCGCTCACGCCGTAAAGGATCATCGGGATGGAGGGAGGGATGATCACGCCCAGCTCGGCACTGGTGGCCTGCAGCGCGGCGGCGTAGCTGGTGGGGTAGCCATGCTTGATGAGCGCCGGGATCAGGATGGCGCCAATTGCAAACGTGGTGGCGACCGACGAGCCCGACACGGCCGCAAAGATCATGCAGGTCAGCACGCAGGTCATGGGCAGGCCGCCCTGCACGCCGCCGACGATGCTCTTGGCAAACTCCACCAGACGGCGCGAGATGCCTCCGGTCTCCATCAGGTTGCCCGCAAGGATGAAGAAGGGGATGGCTGCGAGCGGAAACTTGTTGATGGCCCCGAACATCTCCTTGACGGAGATGAGCATGTTCGCGTTGGAGGCCTGGATGCCCAGGATGGACGCCAAACCGATGGACACGGCCACCGAGACGGTGAGTGCAAAGCACAGCACCATCGTTGAAATCATGACCAAGCTCATAGTTGGACCCCCACGCTCGGCATTGCATGTCCTCGCTGCCCCCCAAGGGGGCCGTTCACTGGCTTGAGGCGGCTCGGCGCGGCGTTCATTGAGCAGTCTCCAGTTCCATACGCAGGGGATCAATGAGGTTGCCAATGATGCCGACGATGCAAAAAAGCCCCCCCACCGGCATGGCGAGGTAGGCCCAGAACATGGACACGGACTCCAGCCCGGCCATGCTCTGCACCCCACCGCGCTGCGCATAGTCCCAGCCGTACCAGATGATGATGCCGATGAGGGCCAGGGCCGCCAGTGCGACCACCCAGTCCAGCACCCGTTTGATGCGTGGCGGGCTCCAGCGGTACAGCACGTCCACGCTCACCATCGCGCCCTGGCGAAACGCGGCCGGGATGGCCAGGAACACCATCCAGATCAGGCTGAAGCGGATGAGCACTTCGGTCCATTCGGCGGGCTGCTCCAGCACAAAGCGCGTCACGATCTGGAACATGCCCAGGGCCGAGGCCAGGGTCAACATGGCGCAAGCGCCGAGCATGGCGATGAAGGTGGTCCATCGCTCAAAGGTAAGAAAAGCGTTTTTCATGGGGCGATGCCGACCATGGGCAGGTAGGAGGTGATCAGAACCAGCGATGGCTCAAGAATAAAAACGCCCGATAGCGCAATGGCTACGGGCGTTATTAGCTACAAAGGTAATAGCAAAGACCCAAATTACTTGACGTCGCGGATCTTGTCGATGGCAGCCTTGCCGAACTGCTTTTCAAACTCGGCGTTCACAGGGGCCAGAGCCGCCACAAACTTGGCCTTGTCCACATTGTCGATCACGGTCATGCCCTTGGCGCGCAGGTCAGCCACGCCCTTGGCGTCGTCTTCGTCCACACGTGCACGGTTGGCCTTGGTGCCTTCCTTGGCTGCGTCAATGAAGGCCTGCTTGTCGGCTGCCGAAAGCTTGTCGAAAGCTGCCTTGTTCATCACGAAGATGCAGGGCGAATACACATGGCCGGTGAGGGTGAGGTGTTTTTGCACCTGGTCGAACTTGGCCGAGATGATGACCGACAGCGGGTTCTCCTGGCCGTCCACGGTGCCTTGTTGCAGCGCCGTGAACACTTCAGGGAAGGCCATGGGCGTGGTGATGATGCCAAAGCCCTTATAGGCGGCGATGTGCACGGGGTTTTCCATCGTGCGCATCTTCAGGCCCTTCAGGTCACCGGGCTCCTTCACGTCGCGCTTGCTGTTGGTCATGTGGCGGAAGCCGTTCTCGGCCCAGGCCAGTGCCTTGAAGCCCTTGGCGTCGAATTTGGACAGCAGGTCCTGGCCGATAGGACCGTCCAGCACTGCGCGTGCATGGGCCTTGTCGCGGAACAGGAAGGGGACATCCAGGATCTTGGTCTCGGGCACAAAGTTGGGCACAGGGCCTGTGGAGCTGAAGGCCAGCTCCTGGGTGCCCAGTTGCACGGCTTCAATCGATTCGCGCTCGCCTCCCAAGGCGCCGTTGTAGAACGTCTGGATCTTGTAGCGGCCCCCCGTGCGTTTTTCGACCTCTTTGGCAAACGTGTCGATGGCTACACCCTGGTGGGAGTTCTGGGCCGTCGAGATGCTGATGCGCATGGTGGTCTGCGCAGCAGCGGTGGCCACAAAGCCGAGCGCGAGGCTCAGTCCAACGACGAGTTTGGTCAATTGCATGGTGTCTCCTGTTGATGTTGGGGCAGGGGATGGGGCACTTGGGCTCCTGGCAGAGCCGCCCCTGGCCTCCGTCAAATTATGGCGGTGCAGCATGGCCGCAGGCATCCGGGTTTGTGCTGGTAAGCGTGCTTATCAACTGGTTCGCCCGGCGTTTGCAGTTGCATTGGCGACACCTCCTTGGAGCGGAGCGGTTGAGGCCTGTACGTAGTCCGCACTCCACCAACGGATGCAAGCGGCTATTCACTATTCAGTGTGTGGAGGCATCTGGAATGCCAAGGGCCCCGTGCTGGCGGTAACCAGCCGGGGCCTTGTCAATTTGTGCGCTCCGGTAAGAGCGCCTTGATGGAAGAAGTATGCGCCGGGTGCTGCAGATGAATTTGCTGAATTTGGCGCATTCTGTTGAATGTGCAGAATAATTTTCTGCATCTGAATGATTTACTGAATAATCAGGCCGATGGATCGACTGGATAGAAAAATTCTCGCTGTCTTGCAGGCCAACGCTCGCGCCAGCCTGCAAGAAATAGGGCAGGCCGTGGGCCTGAGCCCGTCACCCTGCTGGGGGCGCATCAAAAAGATGGAAGAGGCGGGTGTCATCCAGGGCTACACGGTGCGCATCAATCCTCAGTCCCTTGACCTGGCCGACACGGTGCTGGTGCAGGTCACGCTCGACAGCCATTCGGACAACACGCTCGAAAAGTTTGGCGAGACACTGGCCAGCATTCCTGAAGTGATCGAGGCGCACCTGGTCTCCGGTGACTACGACTACCTGCTGCGCATCGTCGTCAAGGACACCCGCGATTACGAGCGCCTGCTGCGCGAGAAGCTCTACAAGATCAAAGGCATACGGCACAGCCGCTCCAGCTTTGTGCTGCGGACCTTGAAGAAGGCAGACCTGCCCTTGTTCACCGGGTAGGCCGTTCATGTGGCGTGGCAAGACGCCGGAGATTTCTTGCAGATAACTGGCAATGCACTTTTGGCCAGCGCCCCAACTGCGAGCAGTTCTGCGTTGTGACCTTGAAATGCGACGGCACAATCGCTTTTACAGCGCGGTGTCTGCCGGAAAAAGGCGGCTGGATTTCCACACCGCGCACCATCGCAGTGCGCCCGTCTGGGCAGTGCGCAGAGCTGTTTGAGTAAAAGCACACCCAGCCCTTCCGAAGAACACCATGAACCTGCGTTTTGTCGAAGCCTTCTACTGGGTGGCCTCTCTCAAGAGCGTGACACGCGCTGCCGAGAAGCTGTTTCTGACCCAATCCGCCATGTCCAGCCGCATCTCCGCGCTCGAAGAAGAGCTGGGCGTGCTATTGCTGGACCGGCGCGACAAGCATTTCAAACTCACGGTGGCCGGTGCCCGGTTCCTGGTGTATGCCAAGCGCATGCTAGAGCTGCAGCGCCAGCTCAAATCCGAGATGGGATCGGGCGGACCGTTGGAGGTGTCGATCCGCCTGGGGGCCATCGAATCGGTCTTGCACTCATGGCTCATTCCGTGGGTGGAACAGCTGCGCAAGGACAACCCGTTGCTGGAGTTGGAGCTGACGGTGGAGACCACCCCGGTGTTGCTCGACCAGATCCGCCGCGGCACGCTGGATGCCGTGTTCGCGGCCCTGCCGGCGGCGGCGGATGGCATCCGTAGCCAGGCGGTGACGCCCATGGAGATGGTGTTTGTGGGCAACAGCAAAACGCACCGCAAGCGCCGCTATGCGCTGGAAGATTTTGCAGGCGCTGACATCCTGACTTTCCAGCGTGGCTCGCAGCCGCACGTGTCCCTGCTCGACACGCTGCGCCAGGCCCAGGTAGAGCCGCGTTGCGTGCACACCATCTCGTCGATTTCTGCCATGGTGCAGTTGGTGCAGGGCGGCTTTGGCGTCGCCACGCTGCCGCGTCTGGCGGTGCAGCGCCTGCTGGCGTTCCCCGACTTGCGAGCCCTGGCGTGTGACACGGCATTGCGGCCGCTGCCCATCCACGTGAGCTACCGCGAAGACCCTTCATCGCCCGCCATGGAGGCCGTGGTGCGTTCGGCGCTGGACTTCATCGAGCAGCAACAGCCCGCGCCAGCCCGCCGCCCTCGCAAGGGCTGAGCCTTCCGCCAAAACATCTCGACGCACCCTGCCGGGTGCGCTCCGCATACGCCTTTTTCTCCGGCATTCCAATGGTCCGGCGGTGTCAGGGTTTACCCGCAAATTTTCCCTCAGGGTTTTCCCTTGGCACCAAGATGGTTCGCATCTCCCCAATGAAGTGCATGGAAAAAATCGATGACGTGATAGAAAATTTTTGAATTTGCCAGGGTCGTTCACACCCCAACACAATCTGCCCAACGTCATGCAATTGACATTTCTCAATGCAAGGAAAAACGGTGGACTTCGTTCAAGAAAATTCGCTCGCGGTGTTTGGTCCTGAAGGTGCCAGCAACCCGATCCATGTCCGTGACACGATCCGCAAGGGCCTGTGGACATCGCACACCAGTGGCCTTGCAGATGGCCATGTTCAGGGCAACGTCGTCATCCTGCCCGAGGTGCTTGCCAGTGACTTCCTGCGGTTCTGTCAACGCAACCCCAAGCCTTGCCCTGTGCTGGCGGTCAGCGAGCCCGGACAGTTCACCTTGCCTTCACTGGGCAAGGGCATCGACATTCGCAGCGATGTGCCGCTCTATCGCATCTGGCGTCACGGTGAAATGTCGGAAGAGGTGGCGGACATCGCCAGCCTCTGGCGCTCTGACTTGGTCACCTTCGTTCTCGGTTGCTCGTTCTCGTTCGAGTCCGCATTGATCGAGGCAGGCATCCGCCTGCGCCACGTCGAGGAAGGCAAGAACGTAGCCATGTTCCGCACCAATGTGCAAACCGAGCCGGCGGGCCCTTTCGGTGGCCCCATGGTGGTGACCATGCGCCCCATGCCTGCAGCAGATGTGATTCGGGCCGTGCAGGTCACCTCGCGGTTTCCCAATGTGCATGGCGCGCCTGTGCATATCGGAGACCCGGCACTCATCGGCATCGCCGATCTGGCCCATCCCGACTACGGGGATGCCGTGGCGCTGATGCCCGGTGAGATCCCTGTTTTCTGGGCCTGCGGCGTGACACCGCAATCGGCCATCCTCAATGCCCAGCCGGCCTTCTGCATCACCCACGCCCCGGGTTGCATGCTGGTCACCGATCTTCTTAACCACCAACTCGCCAGCTTCTAAGCGGCTTACCCCCAGGAGTCTCCCCATGAAAAAATTTGCACTCTGCATGACGGCCGCCCTCAGCGTGTGTGCGGCCCAGGCCCAGGTCAAGTGGGACCTGCCCACCGGCTACGGTGCCAACAGCTTCCAGACGCAAAACGTGCAGCAGTTCGCCGATGAAGTGGACAAGCTCACTGGCGGCAAGCTCAAGATCACCCTGCACCCCGGTGGTTCGCTGTACAAGGCCAACGAGATCAAGCGTGCGGTGCAGACCGGGCAGGTGCCTTCGGCAGAGTTCATCCTGTCGGGCGCCACCAACGAGAACCCGTTGTTTGGGGTGGACTCCATCCCCTTCCTGGCGACCACCTACGCGGAGTCCAAACGTCTGTACCTGGCCGCCAAGCCCGCGCAAGAGAAGCTGCTCGCCGCACAGGGCGTGAAGGTGCTGTTCTCGGTGCCATGGCCCGGCCAGTCGCTGTATTCGCTCAAGCCGGTGAGCACGCCCGCAGACTTTGCGGGCACCAAGATGCGCGCCTACAACCCTGCCACCACGCGCATTGCCCAGCTGCTCAAGGCGCAGCCCGTGACGATCCAGCTGTCGGAGCTGGGCCAGGCCCTGGCGACCAACACGGTGCAGAACTTTCTGACATCGAGCGCCAGCGGCGTGGAGTCCAAGCTGTACGAACAGGTCAAGTACTTCTACCCCGTCAGCGCATGGCTGCCGCGCAATGCCACGGTGGTGAACCAGAAGGCCTTTGACGCCCTCGACAAGTCCCTGCAGGACGCCGTGCTCAAAGCCGCAGCTGCCGCCGAAGAACGCGGCTGGGCCACCAGCGAGCGTGTGGACAAGGAATTCATCAAGGAGCTGTCGGCCAAGGGCATGACGGTGGTCGAGCCCAGCGACGGCATCAAGAAGGAGCTGGCGAGCATCGGCGAATCCATGACCGCCGACTGGGTGAAGTCGGCGGGGGCCGAGGGTCAGGCCATCATCGACGCATACCGCAAGAAGTAGTCGCGTCTGAACATGTCTGAAGGCCCCCACGGGGCCGGGTAGCGCACCGCGCGCTACCCCCGCAATCTCGTTACCGATCCCCCTCTTTTTCAAGCGTTACAGGAGTACGCCATGGACAAACTCGTCCGAAATTTCTACAGGCTGCTGATGCTGCTGTCCGGCCTGTCGATGCTGGCCGCGTTCGGCGCAGTCACGCTGGGCGTTTTTGCCCGCGAAGTCATCCATCTCAATATTGACGGACTCGACGCATACGCGGGCTACGCCATTGCCGCCGCCTTGTTCTTTGCGCTGCCCAGCACGCTGCAAAACGGCGATCACATCCGTGTGACGCTCATCCTGGACAGGCTGCCCGCCCGCTGGCGCAGTGCCTTCGAGTGGTTCTGCCTGGTCAGTGCGCTGGTGTTGTCCGTGTACATCGCCTGCTATGCCGTGCGATCGGTATGGATCTCCTACGTCACCCACGACATCTCGCCGGCAGCCGACGCCTCGCCGCTGTGGATTCCTCAGATCAGCATGGCCATGGGCTGTATTGGTTTTGCGCTGGCGTTTGCCCATGCGCTGGTGCTGCGCTTCCAGGGTGTGGCGTTCATGGCTGTGTCCGAAGCAGCCCGTTCCGAATAACCCGATCCAGGAGAACTCATCATGGACGTCATCATTGCTTTGGGTCTGATCGTGGTGCTGTTCGCAGTGCTCGGATCGGGCCTGTGGATCGGCCTGTCACTGCTGGCAGTGGCCTTGGTCGGCATGGAGTTTTTTACCAACCGCCCGGTGGGCGACAGCATGATGCTGACCATCTGGGGGTCTACCTCCAGCTGGACGCTGACGGCTCTGCCGCTGTTTTTGTGGATGGGCGAGATCCTTTTCCGCAGCAAGCTGTCAAGCAGCATGTTCAAGGGCCTGGCGCCGTGGCTGGAGCGCCTACCAGGCCGCCTTTTGCATGTGAATGTGGTGGGCTGCACCATCTTTGCCGCGATCTCGGGCTCATCGGCCGCTACCTGCGCCACCATCGGCAAAATCACGCTGCCTGAACTCAAGCAGCGAGGCTACCCCGAAGATATCTCCGTGGGCACGCTGGCTGGTGCGGGCACCCTGGGTCTGTTGATTCCGCCGTCGATCATCATGATCGTCTATGGCGTGGCGGCCAACGTTTCGATCTCCAAGCTGTTCCTGGCAGGGGTGATTCCGGGGCTGATGCTGGCTGCGCTGTTTATGGGCTACATCGTCGTGTGGGCCCTGTTCAACAAAGACAAGGTGCCTGCGCCTGACGCGCGCCTCAGCTTTGTGCAAAAGCTGTATGCCTCCCGCCACCTGATTCCGGTCGTGTCGCTCATCGTCGTGGTGCTGGGCGCCATCTACAGCGGCATTGCCACCGCCACCGAAGCTGCCGCGCTGGGTGTGGCCGGGTCGTTGATTCTGGCCAAGATCGAGGGTTCGCTGAACTGGGAGCGTTTCAAGGAAGGGCTGGTCGCCGCCTGCCGCGTGTACTGCATGATCGGCCTCATCCTGGCGGGTGCCGCGTTCCTCACGCTGGCCATGGGCTTCATTGGCCTGCCACGGCACCTGGCCGAGTTCATCGGCGCGCTGCACCTGTCGCCCTTTGCGCTGATGCTGCTGCTCATCGTGTTCTTCATTGTGCTGGGCTGCTTCCTGGACGGCATCTCCATGGTGGTGCTGACCATCGCAGTGCTGCTGCCCACGGTGGAGGCTGCAGGCTTTGACCTGGTGTGGTTCGGCATCTTCATCGTGCTGGTGGTCGAGATGGCGCAGATCACGCCGCCTGTGGGCTTCAACCTCTTCGTGTTGCAGGGCATGACGCGGCACGAAGTGACCTGGATCGCACGCACGGCGCTGCCTCTGTTCGCTCTGATGATTGTGGCCGTCGTGATGACGTACTTCGTGCCCGATGTCGTGCTCTGGCTGCCACGCCAGATGCAGGGCTGACCCCCAGCACCCACGCCTGAAACGTCCGCGCAGGAGTTCCCCATGAAAACTTTGGTGTTGTTGGCCGCGCTCGCCGTGGCCCCGATGCTGCACGCCCAGACCCAGTGGAAGCTGGCCACGGGTTACCGCGCGGAGTCGTTTCATACCCGCAATCTCGTGCAGTTTGCGCAGGATGTGGAGCGTGCCTCGGCAGGCGCTCTGCGCATCGAGGTCCACGCCAACAACGCCTTGTTCAAGCTGAACGATATCCACCAGTCCGTGCAGGAGGGCAAGGCCCAGGCGGGAGAGACCATCATGACCAACCTGGTGCGGGACATCCCCATCGCCGGGGCGGATGCTGTGCCGTTCGTGGTGCGCAGTTATGCGGACGCGCGGCGCATGTGGGATGTACAGCGGCCGTTGATCGAGTCGCACATGGCCGGCAAGGGGCTCAAAGCGTTGTACGCCGTGCCCTGGCCGCCGCAGGGGCTGTTCTCGATCAACCCCGTGCGCTCGTCCGCCGACTTCAAGGGCACGCGCATGCGCACCTACAACCCCGGCACTGTGCGCATTGCCGAACTGCTGGGCGCCACGCCCGTGGATGTGCCCATGGTCGAAGTCAACCAGGCTCTGTCGGCCGGCAAGCTCGATTCCATGATCACCTCGGCCCTCACCGGGGTCGAGAACCAGGTCTGGGGACAGATCAAGCAGTACTACGGCATCAATGCCTGGTTTCCCAAGAACATCGTCTTTGTGAACCAGCAGGCTTTCGATGCATTGCCTGCACCCGCACGCCAGGCGGTCACCAAGGCTGCCGCCGAGGCGGAGGCTCGGGGTTGGGCAATGAGTGCTGCAGTGGCCGAAGAGTCGGTGGCTGAGCTGCAACGCAAGGGCATCAAGGTGGATCGTGCGCCGGCGGATTTTGATGCCGAGCTCAAGCGCCTGGGCGAACGGTTCTCGCGCGAGTGGGTGCGCTCGGTGGGCAGCGAGGCCAACCAGATCTTCATCCCGTACTACACGCAGCGCTGAACTTTCCTGCACGTCTTTCAGGAGAAGCATCATGCACACGCCCTCGGACACCATAGAGATGTACCTGCGCGCCAAGGACCTCAATCGCCCGCACCTCATCGCGCAAGCCTTTGCCGGTGGCGCACTGCTACAGATGGAAATGCGCCAGGGCGACGGGCAGGCCCCAGCATGCACCCTGGGCCGCGAGGCCATAGCCGAGACCCTGGTGCGCAACTTTGGCCGTGCTTATGAAAACGCCTACACCTTTTGCCTGACCGATCCACCGGCACCAGCCTGCGCCGACTTTCACTGCCTGTGGCTTTCTGCCATGACGGCCAAGGACAACCGCGTCGTGTGTGTGGCGGGCGGCCAGTACCACTGGCGATTTGCCCCCGGCAACCGCCTGGCGCAGGAGCTTCACATCGTGATCGACACCATGCAAACCCTGCCACCCGCGGACATCGTGCCCGTGATGACCTGGGCCGTTTCGCTGGCAGGCCCCTGGTGCCCTGTGGAGCGGGCTTTGGCCACCGCTCCTCCCATTCCTGCCGTGTGGCAGGTCATGCAAAGGCTGGCCCCCGCCCACCTTGCCGTCGCCTAGCCACACAGCCACCACCTCTTTCCATTTTTTATCTCGGAGCCACTACACATGACCACCATGACACCCCAAACGCACACCCCACGCTGGCAGTTCTGGATCGACCGGGGCGGCACCTTCACCGACATCGTGGCCAAGCGGCCCGATGGCTCCCTGACCACCCACAAGCTGTTGTCCGAGAACCCCGAGCAGTACAAGGATGCCGCCGTGGCAGGCATTCGCCACCTGCTGGGCCTGAAGCCCGGCGAGCCTGTCACGCCCGCGCTGGTGGAGTGCGTGAAGATGGGCACCACGGTGGCCACCAACGCGCTGCTGGAGCGCAAGGGCGAGCCCACGCTGCTTGTCACCACACGCGGCTTTCGCGATGCACTGCGCATCGCGTACCAGAACCGCCCGCGCCTGTTTGACCGCCACATCCAGCTGCCCGAGCTGCTCTACACCGAAGTCATCGAGGCCCGCGAACGCATGGGCGCCCATGGTGGCGTGCTGCAGAACCTGGACGAAGCCACCTTGCGCGGTGACCTGCTGGCCGCCTACGGTCGCGGCCTGCGCAGCGTGGCCATTGTGTTCATGCACGGCTACCGCTACACCCAGCATGAGCAGGCAGCAAAGCGTATTGCCAAGGAAGTGGGCTTCACGCAGATCAGTACCTCGCACGAAACCAGTCCCATGATGAAGTTCGTGAGCCGGGGCGATACCACGGTGGTGGATGCGTATCTGTCGCCCATCCTGCGTCGCTATGTGGAGCAGGTGGCCAGCGAGATGCCAGGCGTCAAGCTGTTCTTCATGCAGTCCTCCGGTGGTCTTACCGATGCAGGCACCTTCCAGGGCAAGGACGCGATCCTCTCTGGTCCCGCAGGCGGCATTGTGGGCATGGCGCGCACGGCGGGCCTGGCCGGGCATGAAAAGGTCATCGGCTTTGACATGGGTGGCACGTCCACCGATGTGAGCCACTACGCCGGTGCGTTCGAGCGCGAGTTCGAGACCCACGTGGCGGGCGTGCGCATGCGCGCCCCCATGATGAGCATCCACACGGTGGCGGCTGGCGGTGGCTCGGTGCTGGCCTACGACGGTGCCCGTTTTCGCGTCGGCCCTGAGAGCGCAGGCGCCAACCCAGGCCCGGTGAGCTACCGCCGCGGCGGCCCGCTGGCCGTGACCGATGCGAATGTGATGGTGGGCAAGGTGCAGCCCCGTTATTTCCCCAGCGTGTTTGGCCCCGCCGCCAACGAAACACTGGACGCCGATGCGGTGCGTGCCCGCTTTGAAGAAATTGCTGCGCAGACCCAGCGCAAGCCCGAAGAAGTGGCCGAAGGCTTCATCCAGATCGCTGTGCAGCAGATGGCCAACGCCATCAAGAAGATCAGCGTGGCACGCGGCTACGACGTGACGCGCTACACGCTGCAGTGTTTTGGTGGCGCGGGCGGCCAGCATGCTTGCCTGGTGGCCGATGCGCTCGGCATGTCGCGCGTGTTCGTGCACCCGCTGGCTGGGGTGCTCAGCGCCTATGGCATGGGCCTGGCCGACCAGACCGTAATCCGCGAGCAGGCGGTGGAGATGCCGTTGGCGGCTGAATCTCTGCCCTTGATTGCCGAGCGCCTGGATACGCTGGGTTCTGCCGCGCAGGCCGAGCTGGAGCGCCAGCAGGTCAGCACTAACCCCGTACAGGTGCGCCACAACGTGCATGTGCGTTACGAGGGCACGGACTCGGCCCTGGTCGTGCCGTTTGGTGACATGGCCAGCATCCAGACGGCCTTTGAGGCCGCCTACCGCCAGCGTTTTGCGTTCCTCATGGCGGGCAAGGGCCTGGTGGTGGAGGCTGTGTCGGTCGAGGCCATGATTGCCGGTGACGCCCCCGCCGAGCCGCGCTTGCCCGTGCACTCGCACCGCAAGCATCCGCAGCGCGAGGTGGTCAAGATGTACTCGGGCGGTGCCTGGCACGATGCGGCCCTGGTGGTGCGCGAGGACCTGCACCCCGGCGACGTGATCCCCGGCCCCGCCATCATTGCCGAGAAGAACACCACCACCGTGGTGGAGCCCGGCTGGTCTGCGCGCCTGACCGACCTGGACCATTTGGTGCTGGACCGCGTGACGGCCCGCAAGGTGCAGTACGCCGCAGGCACCACGGTGGACCCGGTGCTGCTGGAGGTCTTCAACAACCTGTTCATGAACATCGCCGAGCAGATGGGGCTGCAACTGCAGAACACGGCGTATTCGGTCAACATCAAGGAGCGTCTGGACTTCAGCTGTGCGCTGTTCGACGCGGCCGGCAACCTGATCGCCAACGCGCCCCACATGCCCGTGCACCTTGGGTCAATGGGCGAGAGCATCAAGACCGTGATCCGCGAGAACGCGGGCAAGATGCACCCGGGCGACGTGTACATGCTCAACGACCCGTACCACGGCGGCACCCATCTGCCGGACGTGACGGTGATCACCCCGGTGTACGTGGCCGAGGGCAACGAACCCACGTTTTATGTGGGAAGCCGGGGCCACCATGCGGACATTGGCGGCACCACCCCGGGGTCCATGCCACCGTTCTCCACACGCATTGATGAAGAAGGTGTGCAGATCAACAACGTGAAGCTGGTGGACCGGGGCATCTTTCTGGAAGAGGAGGTGCGCACCCTGCTGGCCACGGGCGGCGGCACCACGCCATACCCCAGTCGCAACCCGCAGCAGAACCTGGCCGACCTGCGCGCACAGATCGCGGCGAACGAAAAAGGCGTGCAGGAGCTGTCGAAAATGGTGGACCAGTTTGGCCTGGATGTTGTGCAGGCCTACATGTGCCATGTGCAGGACAACGCCGAAGAGTCGGTGCGCCGTGTGATCACCCAGCTCAAGGACGGCAGCTTCACCCTGCCGCTGGACAACGGCGCGCAGATCAGCGTGTCGGTCAAGGTCAATGTGGCCGAGCGCAGCGCGGTCATCGACTTTGCAGGCACCAGCCCGCAGCAGATGAACAACTTCAACGCCCCGCGCGCAGTGTGCATGGCGGCCGTGCTGTATGTGTTCCGCACGCTGGTGGACGACGACATCCCGCTCAATGCCGGGTGCCTCAAGCCCCTGCAGGTGATCATTCCGCAAGGCTCCATGCTTAACCCCAACCCGCCGGCCTCGGTGGTGGCAGGCAATGTGGAGACCTCCACCTGCATCACCAATGCGCTGTTTGGCGCCCTGGGCGTGATGGCGGGCAGCCAGCCCACCATGAACAACTTCACCTTCGGCAATGCGCAGTACCAGTACTACGAAACCATTGCCGGTGGTAGCGGTGCGGGTGCGGTGCTGGACGCGTCGGGCCGGGCGGTGCGCGGCTTTGACGGCACCAGCGTGGTCCAGACCCATATGACCAACTCGCGCCTCACCGACCCCGAGGTGCTGGAGTTCCGCTTCCCGGTGGTGCTCGACAGCTACGAGATCCAGCGCGGCTCGGGCGGCGCAGGCCGCTGGGCGGGTGGCGATGGCGGCGTGCGGCGCGTGCGCTTCCTGGAGGCGATGACGGCCAGCATCTTGTCCAACGGGCGACTGAACCCCGCCTTTGGCATGGCGGGCGGCCAGCCGGGCAGGCCTGGTGCCAACCGCGTGCTGCGTGCCAATGGCCAGGTGGAGGAGCTGGGCCACATTGGCGCGGCGCTGATGGAGCCCGGCGATGTGTTCGAGATCGCAACCCCCGGCGGTGGCGGCTTTGGCGAATGTGTCGCGTCCTGACCTGACGGCCCGCTGACCCCGGTGGGGCAGGTGTTGTGTGCTCTGAGCCTTTGGGGGCGCACGGTGCACGGCGCTGGTCACCTCCCCGACTTCGACCCCCGCACGGTGCGGGAAATGAAACAGGAGAACGCTCATGAACTATTTGCCCGCCACATCCGGGGCGCCTGGTGGCGCCGCCTTCTCCGCCGCACCGGCCGACGCGGAGTTCAGCCGTGCCGTGCCAGACGCTGCCGCTCAGAGCCCTGCACCTGCGCGGCACCGCCGGACTCTGAGCGTGGGACAAAAACTGGCGGCCAGCTTTGGCATTCTGGGCTTTGCGGTGGCGCTGCTGGGGGCCACCACCTGGCTCACAGGGCAGGACACGAGCCGTCAGGCCACGTTGCTTACCACGGAGCAACTGCCCATCGAACGCACCGTGCGCGACTGGAAAACCCAGTCGGTCTATATCGGCCAGATTGCATTGCGGGCCACGTTGTCGTCCGATGTGTTCCCCCTGGTGGCCGAAATGCGCAATCAGATCGCCGCCGAAGACGCCATGCGCAAGCGCATTGATGAAGCGCTGACCAAGGCGGCTTCCAGCGAGAGCGCGAGGCCGCTGTGGGCACAGGCCCAGGCCGAACGCCAGAAATATGCCGCGCTGCGGGACGCACTGGTGCAAAACGCCCTGGAAGCCAAGATCATCAGCCAGAAAGAGCTGCAGGAGCACGCCGCCGCGTTGACCCAATACCTGCGGTCCATCGACCAGTTGCTTGCAGCGTCCGAACAGTCCTCCCTGAGGGCGGGCGACAGCATGATTGCCGACGCGTCCCGTGCGCAATGGGTCAGCGCGGTGGCCGTGCTGGTGGTGGTGGCGCTGTCGGCGCTGTTTGGCTGGCTGCTGCGGCGCTCCATCGTGCTGCCGCTGCGCCAGGCCTCCGAGGCGGCCGCAGTGGTGGCGCGGGGCGACCTCACAGTGCGTATGCAAACCCAGCGTACCGACGAGATCGGCCAGTTGCTCACGGCGCTGGACAAGATGGTCGAGTCGCTGCACTACGTGGTGACCGAGGTGCGTGACTCGGGCGAATCCATCCATGTGGCCAGCTCCGAAGTAGCAGCGGGCAACACCGACCTGAGCATGCGCACCGAGCACGCCGCCAGCAACCTGCAGCAGACGGCGGCCAGCATTGCCCAGCTGGCGCAGATGGTGGCCGCCAATGCCGACAGCACCCGCCAGGCCAATGCGCTGGCGCTCAACGCCACCGAGGTGGCCAGCAAAGGCGGCGAAGTGGTCAGCCAGGTGGTCAAGACCATGGAGGAGATCAATGCCAGCAGCAAGAAGATTGCCGACATCGTGGGCATCATCGATGGCATTGCGTTCCAGACCAACATCCTCGCGCTCAATGCGGCCGTCGAAGCCGCCCGGGCGGGCGAGCAGGGGCGCGGCTTTGCCGTGGTGGCCAGCGAGGTGCGGGGCCTGGCCGGGCGCAGCGCCAATGCGGCGCGCGAGATCAAGGCGCTGATCTCCACCAGCGTGGACAAGGTGAGTGACGGCGCCCGGCTGGTGGTGACCGCAGGTTCCACGATGGGCGACATCGTACAAAGCGTGGAGCGTGTGACCACGCTGATGTCCGAGATCAACGAGGCCAGCAGCGAGCAGAGCACACAGATCGGCCAGGTGAGTCAGGCTGTGGACCAGCTCGACCACATGACGCAGCAAAACGCCGCGTTGGTGGAGCAGGGCGCTGCAGCGGCCCAGAGCCTCAAGGACCAGGCCAACCGGCTGGCGGGTGCAATGGGGCAGTTTCAGCTCACGCGCGCAGCCGCGTGAGCGCCAGTGCCAGAGACATCAATAAAAAAGGGCCTGCAGCGCAGGCCCTTCAAGTGCAAGTTGCTATGAATTTTGATGGTGCTTACATGCCCGCGTAGTTCGGGCCACCGCCGCCTTCCGGCGTGACCCACACGATGTTCTGTGTGGGGTCCTTGATGTCGCAGGTCTTGCAGTGCACGCAGTTTTGCGCGTTGATCTGCAGGCGCTGGGCATCACCGCCTTTGGTGGTGTCGGGCACGAACTCGTACACGCCTGCCGGGCAATAGCGCGCCTCGGGGCCGGCGTACTTGGCCAGGTTGATGTTGACCGGCACGCTCGGGTCTTTGAGCGTGAGGTGGGCGGGCTGGTTCTCTTCGTGGTTGGTGTTGCTGATGAACACGCTGGAGAGGCGGTCGAAGGTCAGCTTGCCATCGGGCTTGGGGTAGACGATGGGCTTGCACTCGGCCGCAGGCTTCAGGTACGCGTGGTCGGGCTTGTCGCGGTGCAGCGTCCAGGGGATGTGGCCGCGCAGCACGAACTGCTCGAAACCGTTCATCAGCGTGGCCGTGGTCAGGCCGTACTTGAACCAGTTCTTGAAGTTGCGGTCCTTGTTCAGCTCGGTGTGCAGCCAGCTCTTTTCGAAGGCTTCGGGGTAGGCGGTGAGCTCGTCGTGCTGGCGGCCTGCCACCACGGCGTCGTAGGCGGCTTCGGCGGCCAGCATGCCGGTCTTGATGGCGGCGTGGCTGCCCTTGATGCGGCCGACATTCAGGTAGCCGGCATTGCAGCCCACCAGGGCGCCGCCTGGGAACACGGTCTTGGGCAGGGCGTTGATGCCGCTGGCGTTGATGGCACGTGCGCCGTAGGACAGGCGCTTGGCCGTGATCTCGCCCTTTTCGTTTTCGAAGTAGTAGCGGACGTTGGGGTGCGTCTTCCAGCGCTGGAATTCTTCGAACGGGCTCAGGTAGGGGTTGGCATAACCCAGGCCGGTGACGAAGCCCAGGGCCACCTTGTTGCCCTCCAGGTGGTACAGGAAGGCGCCGCCGTAGGTGTCGTTCTCCATGGGCCAGCCGGCGGTGTGCATCACAAAGCCGGGCTGGTGCTTCTTGGGGTCGATCTCCCACAGTTCCTTGACGCCGATACCGAAGCTCTGCGGGTCGCGGTCCTTGTCGAGGTGGAACTTGGCGATCAGCTGCTTGCCCAGGTGGCCGCGTGCGCCTTCGGCAAACACGGTGTACTTGCCCAGCAGCTCCATGCCCAGCTGGAAGTTCTCGGTGGGCTCGCCGTCCTTGCCGATGCCCATGTTGCCCGTGGCCACGCCCTTGACGGAGCCGTTGTCGTTGTAGAGCACTTCAGCCGCAGTGAAGCCGGGGAAGATCTCCACGCCCAGGGCTTCGGCCTGTTCGCCCAGCCACTTGGTCAGGTTGCCCAGGCTGATGATGTAGTTGCCGTGGTTCTGCGCAAAGGGCGGCAGGAACATGTTGGGCACGCGAAAGCCCGATTTTTCAGACAGGAAGATGTAGGCGTCGTCGGTGACGGGCTGGTTCAGGGGCGCGCCGCGCTTTTTCCAGTCGGGGATCAGCTCGGTGAGGGCCTTGGGGTCCATGATGGCGCCCGACAGGATGTGTGCACCGGGTTCGGAGCCTTTTTCGAGCACCACCACCGAGACGTCCTGGCCTTTTTCGGCCGCCAGTTGCTTCAGGCGGATCGCAGTGGCAAGGCCGCCAGGGCCGCCGCCAACGACCACCACGTCGTATTCCATGGATTCGCGGGGGCCGTATTGGGCGAGGATTTCTTCGTTGGTCATGGGCTTCTCGTCGGGCGTTTGATAATGGATTATTTTCTACAGAGCGCCGACCGCGCCCTGTCTGTCTGGCGACTGATTGTATTCACGGAATATAGACAATCGAACGACCGTTCTATTTTGATCAGTAGGGAGACTCTAAATGGCATACAGCATCGACTTGTCCGGCCGCGTGGCCTTCATCACGGGCGCGTCCAGCGGCCTGGGCGCGCAGTTTGCCCGCACCCTGGCCCGCGCTGGCGCAGGCGTCGTGCTGGCCAGCCGCCGGGTGGAAAAACTCAAGGAGCTGCGCGCGCGCATCGAAGGCGAGGGCGGTGATGCCCATGTGATCGAACTCGATGTGACCGACCACGACTCCATCAAGTCCGCCGTGGCCCATGCCGAGACCGAAATGGGCTCCATCGACATTCTGGTCAACAACTCGGGCGTGAGCACCACGCAGCGCATCCAGGACGTGACGCCCGAGGACTATGACTTCATCTTCGACACCAATGTGAAGGGCGCCTTCTTTGTGGCGCAAGAGGTGGGCAAGCGCATGCTGGCCCGCTCCCGCGGTGCAGCGCCGGGCAGCTTCACCGGCGGTCGCATCATCAATATCGCTTCGATGGCGGGCCTGAAGGTGCTGCCGCAGATCGGCGCCTATTGCATGAGCAAGGCAGCTGTGGTGCAGATGACCCGGGCGATGGCCCTGGAGTGGGGCCGGTTCGGCATCAACGTGAATGCGATCTGCCCCGGCTACATCGACACGGAAATCAACCACCACCACTGGCAGACCGAGCAGGGCAAGAAGCTCATGGACATGCTGCCGCGCAAGCGCGTGGGCCAGCCGCAGGACCTGGATGCGCTGCTGGTGATGCTGGCCAGTGACCAGAGCCATTTTGTGAATGGCGCGGTGATCGCAGCCGACGACGGCTTCGCGGTCTGATCCCTGGGGCACGAGCGGGTATGAAGATCGAAATCCCTGAGGTCAAGAAGCTGGTCTTTGAGATGCGGTTCCCGGTGCGCTGGGGCGACATGGATGCGATGGGCCATGTCAACAACACCGTGTACTTCCGCTACCTGGAAACCGCGCGCATCGAGTGGATGGTGTCGGTGGGCTGCAACCCCGACCCGCGCGGACAGGGGCCTGTCATCGTCAATGCGTTCTGCAATTTCTACAAGCAGCTCGAATACCCGGCCGACGTGTTGCTCAATCTCTACGTGAGCGACCCGGGCCGCACCACGTTCGAGACCTGGGGCACGATGGAGCGCGTGGACCAGCCGGGCGTGATATGCGCAGCGGGCGGAGCTACGACGATCTGGGTGGACTTTCCGCAGCAGAAGGCCGCGCCGCTGCCCGACTGGATGCGGACGCTGGTGACTGCCAGCTGACCGTCCGTCCTGTCAATTGAGCCCCGTGGCGGGGGCTGGTGGCTCATTTTTTGGACTATTCGGCCGGTAGCGCACGTGATAAATGCCTTGATTGCTATTAAAAAGATAGTGTTTGGGCGATTTGCACCGGTGGTTTGACGACAGAGTGGAAGGCAAGCCTCTGCGAGCACCCAGCACCCGTGCCACTTCTTCCCTCTGCTGGTGGCCCTGCGGTAGCCAGTGAATACGGCTCCACAGGCACCCAGGCGCGGAGCACTGTGCCCATACCGCCGACCCCATACCGCGCCTTCTCATTCAACCTCCTGTTCTTTTTGTTACCTGTTAGGATGACTTCGGCAACGATAGAAGAAAACGAATAGAGCCGGGGAGGGGACTTCCAACACCGCACCGACGTGCTGCTTTGTGCTTTCTGAATGAATTCAACCATCCCAGCAAGCGCGGCTGCCAGCAGCATCAACAAGGTGACCAATCTGGTCATCGCGTCGGTTCTCTTCATGTTTGGCCTGTACGCCTTTGACGAATGGAGGCAGGTCAAGGACCGTGAAGAGGAGCACATGCAGTCCAACCTGGTGCTGCTGACGCGGACGCTGGACACCTTCTTTCTCTCCAAACGCGCTGGCCTGTTCAGCCTGGCAGAAACCATCGCCATCTCGCCCGGTGGTATCGACAACCTGGCGCTGGCACAGCAACTGCTGACGGACTACCGCAAGCACCGCCCCGAAGTCAGCGAGATATCCCTGAGCGAAATGAACGGCAAGGTGCTGGCCTCGTCCCATGCGGCGGACAGGAACGGCCAACCCGGCCTGGTGGATCAATCCGGCTTTCAAGACTTTGCGCGGGACACTAAGGACCAGCACGACATCTACCTGGGACGACCCCAGCGCGACGCGCAGAGCCAGGACTGGGTGTTCACGCTGCGTTATGTGCTGCGGGATGCGCAAGGCAAGCCCCGGGCGGTGCTGACAGATGTGTTTCCGGTCGATTTTCTGGAGTCGCTCTGGAAAGACGCGCCGCTGGTGCAGCAGCTCACAGTGGGTGTGCTGCGCGATGACGGCTACCTGATGACCCGGCTTCCGGTGCCCGCCACGGTCACCAAGGACGAGGTGTATGGCATGCGTCGGGACGGGGTGCTGGTACGGTATCTCGCGCAGCACCAGTTCCCCCTGCAAGGGCGGGTCGAGGGACCCAATGCGCTGTTGAAGGGGCAGAACTTTATCAACCTGTTCCACCGGCTCGACAGGCTCCCTGCGACCGTCTTTGTCGGGCAGCCCGAGAGTCGGTTCTTTCAGGTCTGGGCCCGCAGCATCGACACTCCCCTGGCGCTCACGGCGCTGTTGCTGGTGTTTATCAAGCTCGTGTCGCTGCGCCTCGCTCGCCGCGAGCACGAAGCCGAGCAGCAGCGGCTGGCGGTGGAAAGGGTGCTGCGTGAGAGCGAGACCGAGCAGCGCTCCCTCATCGACAACCTGATGACGGGTCTGGTCATCCACGATGCGACGGGCGCTGTGGTGCGATGCAACGCCGAGGCCAGTAACCTGCTGGGGCTGAGTTTTGAGCAGATGACCGGCAAGCAACTGATCGACCCGGCCTGGTCCTTCGTGAACGAGCAGGGGGCCGTCATGCCGGTTTCCGACTACCCCGCCTCCCGGGTGCTTGCGACCCGTGAACCTGTCAACGGGGTGGTGGGAGGCATCGTCCGTGGCAAGGATGCAGGCATCTGCTGGGTGCTGAGCCGGGCCGACCCGTGGTTCACCACCGATGGACAGCTCGACAAGATCGTGGTGACCTTTGTCGACATCACCATGCGGCGCAAGCTGACGTCGCAGTTACGGGACCGCGAACTCAAGTTCCAGGCGCTGTTTGACAACAGCATGGACGCCGTGTTGCTGACCTCGCCCGATGGCACCGTGCTGGCCGTGAACCAGGCGGCTTGCCGACTGTTTGACTTGAGCGAGGCACAAATCATCGCCCGGGGGCGCATGGGGCTGGCCGACCCTGCCGACCCCCGGTTGCAGGAGCTGCTGGTACAGCGCCAGCAGAGGGGGCAGGCGGCCGGCCTGCTGACCATGGTCCGGGGTGATGGCAGCCACTTCACCGCCGAGATCAGCTCCAGCATTTATGGCGACAGTGAAGGCCGCCAATACAGCAGCATGATCGTTCGCGACATCACGGAGCGCCTGCGCAGCCAGGCCGAGCTGGAGGCTGCCAATGCGCAGATGCGCCGCATCAACGAGCAGCTGGCCGAGGTGGCGCACTTTGACATGCTGACGCACCTGCCCAACCGCGTTCTGCTCGCCGACCGGCTTCAGCAGGCCATGGCGCACTGTGTGCGTCGCAACAAGTCGCTGGCGGTGGCGTTTCTGGATCTGGATGGTTTCAAGGACATCAACGACCGGTATGGCCATGCGGCGGGCGACGAGTTTCTGGTGGCGATTGCCAAGCGTCTGCGGTCTGCACTGCGCGATGGCGACACGCTCGCGCGCATTGGTGGGGACGAGTTTGTGGCCGTCATGACCGACCTGACGGCCGAGCAGGACTGCGAGCCCCTGCTGTTGCGGCTGTTGCAGGTGGCGGCCGAGCCGTTGCTGGTAAGCGGGCAATCCCTGCAGGTGTCTGCCAGCATTGGCGTCACCATCTACCCGCAGGATGGTTCCAGTTCGGAGCAGCTCATCCGCCATGCCGACCAGGCCATGTACCTGGCCAAGCAGGCGGGCAAGAATCGGTTCCACCTGTTTGATGTGGCCAGCGATGCTGCCATCCGGATCAAGCGCGAAAGCCTGGAGCAGATTGCCACCGCCATCGCTCAGCGGGAGCTGGTGCTGTACTACCAGCCCCAGGTCAACATGCAGACAGGTGAGGTGGTGGGCATGGAGGCGCTGGTCCGCTGGTTGCATCCGCAGCGGGGCCTGCTGGCCCCGAGCCAGTTCCTGCCGGTGATTGAAGACCACGACATGGCGATTGCGATTGGCGAGCGGGTGCTGGACATGGCCCTGTCGCAAATGGCGCAGTGGCTGGCGGTGGGGCTGCGCATGCCGGTCAGCGTCAACGTGTTCTCCAAGCAGCTCCAGCAAGAGGACTTTGTGCACAACCTGCGCCAGGCACTGGCCGCGCATCCCTCGGTGCCTTCGTCGGCGCTGGAGCTGGAGATTGTGGAGACCAGCGCGTTGCAGGACATGGCCCAGGTGTCTGGCCTGATGCACGCATGCGCCGAACTGGGCGTGCGGTTTGCTCTGGACGATTTTGGGACCGGTTATTCGTCGCTGACCTACCTGAAAAAGCTGCCTGCAGAGCTGCTCAAGATCGACCAGAGCTTTGTGCGCGACATGCTCGAAGACCGCGACGACCTGGCCATTGTGCAGGGTGTGGTGGGCCTGTCCAAAGCGTTCAACCGCAAGGTGATTGCCGAAGGTGTGGAGACCGTGGACCACGGCCGCACGCTGCTGGCCATGGGCTGTGTGCTGGGCCAGGGCTATGGCATTGCGCGGCCCATGCCCGCGCAGCAGGTACCGGGCTGGCTGGACCAGTGGCAGGCGCAGCAGCCCTGGGTGCGCGAGACCGATACAGACTTGCCGGCCTGAGGTCCTGAGGTCGCGCGGGGCATCGCGCGGGTATCGGTCCGTTGAGTCGCAGTGGGACAGCCTTTATCGTGGGGGCAGGGCAACACATTGCGCCAGAGGCATGCCCTGTGCCTCTGAGGCGCCCAGCAGCACAAGGCGCTGCAGCTCTGGCAAATACCGGATGGCTGTCTGCGGTGCGCTGTAGCCGTTGCTGTTGTTCAGGCGTTCTTGCATGCGCAGCACAAGACGGCTGGGCAGGTGTTCGATGCTGAGGGTGCGCACACCCGTGTAGAAGGTGGTCTCTATGGTGCCTTCGGTGCCGAAAAAGCCGCCACCCACGCGCGCCGCGCGGCGCCGGCCCTCGAAGGTCGTGGTGATGCGCAGCTTTCCGTCGCGGCTGGTACAGCTCCCCTCGAAGGCCGCAGCGCACTCCATGGGCAGCGGATTCTGTTGCACCAGCACTGCCTGCACGGACGGGGTGTGCAGCAGTGCGGGGGGCACGGGCTCCAGGCGTACGCAATCGGCGGTGGGTACGACCTGCCACGCCGTAGCGCCCGGCGAGTCAGGGATTTGCAGGCGCGAGCCTGCAACACCCGCACCGAGGTAGTAAGTCGGCGCCGCCCCCGTGCTGGACTCTTCGCGGAAGAGCGAGGCGGACCGCAACGGCGACAGCGCGCCAGCGGGCACGGCCACAGTCAAAGGGTGAAGGGGCAGCGTGCCCTCCGGTGGCCCAAACCCTGCGCCCTGTACCGCAGGGGCGGCCAGAACCCAAAGCCAGATCGTTCGTGCGGAGCGCATGGTTTGGATCAGGCCGCAGGCTTGGCCTTGGGCACACGGCCCATCAGATAGAACTCTGGGTTGGGCTGCATGCCCGCAAAGCTGGCCATGCGGTTGGACAGGCCAAAGAATGCCGTGATGGCGGCGATGTCCCAGATGTCCTCGTCGTCGAAACCATGGGGGTGCAGGGCCTCGAAATCCGTGTCGTCGATCTCGTGGGCGTTCTGGCACACCTTCATGGCGAAGTCGAGCATGGCCCGCTCCCGGGGGCTGATGTCCGCCTTGCGGTAGTTCACCGCCACCTGGTCGGCGATGAGCGGCTTCTTCTCGTAGATGCGCAGGATCGCGCCATGCGCCACCACGCAATACAGGCACTGATTGGCCGCGCTGGTGGTGGTGACGATCATCTCGCGCTCGCCCTTGGTCAGGCTGCCTTCTTCCTTGAGCATGAGCGCATCGTGGTACGCAAAGAATGCACGCCATTCCGCTGGTCGGCGGGCAAACGCGAGGAATACGTTGGGGATGAATCCCGCCTTCTCCTGCACTTCAAGAATCCGCGCGCGGATGTCCTCGGGCAGGGTGTTCAGGTCAGGGAAGGGGTAGCGGCTCACGGCAGTCTCCTCGGCTTTTTGTGTGGGGTGGATAACGGATGCAAGTATCAGGGATGCCATTGCGTCGCCCGCACGGGGGCATGGGCCGGCGCGGCCGAACTCCCTGCCAGTGCGTAGGACAACTGTGTCGCTGCAGCGACCACGGTGTGCGCCAGCGCTTCGAGCTTTTCGGCGGGCAAACGCGAGGCCGGGCCTGAGATGCACACCGAGCCCATGAGCCGCCAGTGCATGCCAAACACCGGTGCCGACACGGTGGCCACGCCCTGTTCCCGTTCACCAATCGACCAGTGGTAGCCCTTCTTGCGGATCTCTTCATAGGCCTTGCCCGGCTCGCCTGAAAACGCCAGGATCACGCGGCCCGGCGAGCCCTTGTCCAGCGGCAGTCCTTCGCCCATGCGGGCGTGGTGGCGCAGCGCCTGTGGGCCTTCCACGCGCACAAGGCAGGTGCGCACATTGCCTTCACGCACATAAAACGCAGCGCTTTCGCCCGTGGCAACGGTCAGTTCACGCAGCGCGGGCTCCAGCACGTTCTGCACGTCAAAGCCTGCCTGGTAGCGCGCACCCAGCCAGCCTGCGGCCGGGCCCAGGCGCCAGTCGCCGTCTTCGCGCTGCACCATGAACCCGGACTGCGCCAGCGTGCGGGCCAGGCGCAGCACGGTGGTCTTGTGAAGGCTGCAGCGGCGGCTCAGCTCTGCCAGGGACAGGCTGGACTCGCCCAGTGCAAAGGCTTCCAGCACCTGCAGCGCACGCGTCACGGCGATCACGCCACCGGTGTCCTTGGTCGCCGCATCGGTCGGCCGGTCTGCGCTTTCATCGGCCCCGGCGGTGGTGGCATTTGGCTGGGTGGCCTTGCGCGGGGCAGGGCGCGCGGGCGAAGAGGGTGGGTTGCTCATGGCGCAATTCGTTTCATTGTGTGCAACTGCATTGTATGGGTTGAAACGCGTGCGTACATTCGCACACCACGGCGCCAGGCCCGAACAGGCCCTTGCAGACCGGTGTGACGAACCACCATAACGGAGACAAATCCATGCCCGCTTTTTCATCGCTTTCACGTTCTTTGAGTGCGCGCCTGTGCGCCGCTTTCCTGGGCCTTGCGGCCGTGGCCGTGCCCCACGGCGCTGCGCAGGCGCAGACGGCTTACCCCGCCAAGGCCATCCGCCTGATTGTTCCGTTCCCCCCCGGCGGTGGCACCGACATGATCGCCCGCGCCGTGGCGCAGAAGATGGCCGACCAGAACAAGTGGAGCGTGATCGTGGACAACCGCCCCGGCGCCGGTGGCAACCTGGGGGTGGACGCTGTGGCCAAGGCCGACCCGGACGGCTACACACTGGTGATGGGGCAGACCAGCAACCTCGCCATCAACCCCACGCTGTACAAGAAGCTGCCCTACGACCCGCTCAAGGACCTGGCGCCTGTGGCGCTGGTGTCGTCCTCGCCCATCGTGATGGCGGTGCCGGTCAATTCGCGCTTCAAGACCTTTGCCGATGTGGTGGCTGCCTCCAAGGGCAAGCCTGATGCCCTGACGCTGGGCTATTCGGGCAACGGCACCGTGGCCCATCTGGCCGGGGAACTGGCAGAGAACGCTGCTGGCATCCAGTTGCGCCACATTCCCTACAAGGGCGCGGCCCAGGCCATGACGGACCTGATGGGCGGACAGATTGATCTGTACATGTCGTCCGTGCCCACGCTGCTGGGCCATGTGCGCAATGGCAAGCTCAAGGTCATAGCCATCACCTCCGCCCAGCGCTCCGCGCAGCTGCCGGATGTGCCCACGCTGGCGGAGTCCGGGTTCAAGGGCTTTGAGGCCGTGACCTGGTTCGGTGTGCTGGCCCCTGCGGGCACGCCTGCAGCCATCGTGGCGCAGCTGAACAAGGCCATCAACCAGGCCCTCAAGCAACCGGACGTGGCGGACAAGCTGCGCTCTGAAGGCGGCGACATCCTCGGGGGCACGTCCGAGCAGTTTGCGGCACTGCTGCGCACCGAAGTGCCCCGCTGGTCCAAGATCGTGAAGGACTCTGGCGCCAGCCTGGACTGATCGAGCCGCCACGTTCATCCCCCGCTGACTGCCCATCGCCATGACCCGCGATCGCCTTGTCACGCCCGTACCGTTCTCTCTGGGAACGACGGCGCCCCGTACCGCACTGCCTGCGGCGGCGTGCGACTGCCACGTGCATGTGTACGACCAGCGCTTTCCTGCTGCGCCCGGCGCCAGGCTGTTGCCGCCCGACGCGTCGGCCAGCGACTACCGCGCGCTGCAGCAGCGCCTGGGCACCGAGCGCACGGTGCTGGTCACGCCATCCACCTACGGTTCGGACAACCGCTGCATGCTGCAGGGCCTGGCCGCGTTGGGTACGCAGGCCCGGGGCGTGGCCGTGATCGATGGCTGCGAGAGCGATGCCCAGCTGCAGGCCCTGCACGACGCGGGCGTGCGCGGCGTGCGGCTGAACCTGTCGCTGGGCGTCACGGGCTCGGTGGACTCCATCCTGCCCCTGGCCCAGCGCATTGCGCTCTGGGGCTGGCATCTGCAGCTGCTGATGGCACCCGATGCGCTGGCCAGCCTGGGCGATGTGCTGCGCAGTGTGTCCGTGCCCTTGGTGTTTGACCACCTGGGGCGCATCGCACCCGAGCAAGCCGGGAAGCACCCAGCCCACGCACTGCTGCTGCAGCTGATGGGCGAGGGCAGGGCCTGGGTCAAGCTTTCGGGCGGCTACATCGTCAGCGCCACCCATGCGGTGGACGACCCGGCGCTCGATGCACTGGCCGCCAGCTACCTGCGTGCCGCACCAGAGCGCGTGCTGTGGGGCAGCGACTGGCCCCACGCCACCGCCAGCGCTGGCCTGCACCCCGTGCCGGACGACGCATTGCAAATCGACGCGCTGGCGCGCTGGTGCGATCCGGCCGGTGCGGATGCCCTGCGCCGCGTGCTGGTCACCAACCCTGCCGCGCTTTACGGCTTCCCGCCGGTCTCGACTTCTTCATCCCCCACCCCTGTCTGAGGGCCTTGCACCATGACCTCTTTGGTATCTCCCCTATCCACGCACGGCGCACAGCGCCGCCACCTGTTGACCACCATGGCCCTTGCGGGCGCTGGTGTGGGGATGGGACTGCCCGCTTGGGCGCAAAACGATTGGCCTGCGGGCAAGCTCATCACCTGGGTGGTGCCTTACCCCGCCGGTGGCAGCACCGATGTGCTGGGCCGCAACATCGCCCTCAAGCTGGGCGCGGCCCTGTCCACCAACGTCATCGTGGACAACAAGGCCGGGGCCACGGGCACCATTGGCGCGGCCTACGTGGCCAAGGCGGCGCCCGACGGGCTCACGCTGCTGGGCACGTCCATCGGCCCGCAGGCCATTGCCCCGCACCTGATGGCCAAGCTGCCCTACGACCACATCACGGCGTTCGAGCCCGTGATCACCGTGGGCACCATTCCGCACATCCTGGTGGTGGGCGCCAACCAGCCGTTCAAGACGGTGGCCGACCTGCTGGCCGCCGCCAAGGCCCAGCCCGGCAAGCTGGCGTTTGCCTCGGGCGGCAACGGCACCATCTTGCAAATGCAGGGGGAGCTGCTGCAGCAGCAAACCGGCGCGCGCTTCATTCATGTGCCCTACAAGGGCGACACCCCCGCGCTGCAAGACACGCTGGCCGAGCAGGTGCAGTTCATGTTTGCGCCCGCAGCCGCTGCACTGCCGCATGTGCAGTCGGGCAAGTTGCGCGCACTGGCCGTCACGTCTGCCCAGCGCCTCAAGGCCCTGCCTGCCGTGCCCACCATGGGCGAGGCGGGGCTCAAGGACTTTGTGGTGGAGCAGTGGCAGGCCGTGTTTGCGCCTGCCAAGACGCCCGCCGCCATCGTGCAGCGCCTGAACCGCGAGATCGCCGCCACGCTGGAAGACCCCGCCCTCATCGCCCTGGCCGACAAGCTGGGCGTGACGCTGGTGGGCGGCACGCCCCAGCAGCTGGGCGACCTGCAAAAGGCCGACTCGGCCAAGTGGGCCAAGGTCATCAAAGACGGAAACATCAAGGCCGACTGATACCCGCGATCCACCCATTGTCAAAAAAGCAAAACGCTGCTTCTTCGTTTTCATTACCTCAACCGGACCACTCCCATGAGCCAACTCCCTGAAATCATCCGCACCATCGACCGCGTGAGCGGCGACGTCGTGGCCCAGGCCGCTACCTACCAGGCCGCCATCCTGGCCGACGTGGCAGGTCGCCGCGGCACCATGCATGGCCGCGTGGCGCCTGTGCACCAGAACATGAAGGTGGCTGGCCCCGCCTTCACCGTGGAAGTGCGCCCCGGCGACAACCTCATGATCCACGCCGCCATTGCCCTGGCCCAGCCAGGCGATGTGCTGGTGATTGACGGCAAGGGCGACCAGACGGCGGCGCTGATGGGCACGCTGATGCTCAGCGCCTGCAAGAAGCGCGGCCTGGCGGGTGTGATCGTGGACGCCTCCATCCGCGACAAGCTGGAAATTCTGGAGCTGGACTTCCCCGTGTTCAGCGCGGGCTTCAACCCTGCAGGGCCCACCAAGTACGTGCCCGGCCGCATCAACCACCCCATCAGCGCCGGTGGCGCGGTGGTGAACCCGGGTGACCTGGTGGTGGGCGATGCCGATGGCGTGGTCGTCATCGAGCGCGAAAAAGCCCCCGCCATGCTGGCCCTGGCCGACAAGAAGGTGGCCGACGAAGCCGCCCGCATCGAAGCCATCGCCCGTGGCGACACGGCATCGAAATGGCTGCCTGCGGCCCTGCGCGCTGCGGGCGTTTTGAAGGAAGGGGAATCGCTGTGAGCAACGCTACCCACCCCGTCATCATCGTGACCGGCGCCGACCTGGCGCAACAAGCCCTGGATTTGCTCACAGGTTACGAGATCGTCTACGCAGGCAAGACGCCGACGGAAGAGGACATGGTGGCCCTGTGCCGCGCGCACAACCCCGTGGCCATCATCGTGCGCTACGGCAAGGTGGGCGCTTCGGTGATGGACGCGGCCCCCGCGCTCAAGGTCATTTCCAAGCACGGCAGCGGCACCGACACCATCGACAAGGTGGCCGCCAAGGCCCGTGGCATTGAGGTGGTGGCCGCCGTGGGCGCCAACGCCGCCGCCGTGGCCGAGCAGGCCCTGGCCCTGCTGCTGGCTTGCGCGAAGTCGGTGGTGCAACTCGATGCGCGCATGCACGCTGGCCACTGGGACAAGGCCACGCACAAGAGCCTGGAACTGGGCGGCCGCACCGTGGGCCTGGTGGGCCTGGGTGCGATTGGCCTGCGCTTTGCCAAGATGGCAGACGCCCTGGGCATGCGCGTGATTGGCTTCGATCCGTTTGCCAAGAACCTGCCCGCCTACGTGCAAGCGGTCGACCTGGAAACCATCTGGCGCGAATCGGATGCCATTTCGCTGCACTGCCCGCTGACCGACGACAACCGGGGCATGCTGAACGCCGCCACGCTGGCGCAATGCAAGCGCGGCGTGATCGTGGTGAACACCGCACGCGGCGGCCTGATCGATGAGGCCGCGCTGCTGGCTGCCGTGCGCTCGGGCCAGGTGATGGCAGCGGGGCTCGACAGCTTTGCGGTGGAGCCCATGACGGCGGGCCATCCCTTCCAGGGCGAGAAGAACTTCATCCTCAGCCCCCACATCGGCGGCGTGACGAGCGACGCCTACGTGAACATGGGTGTGGGCGCAGCCAAGAACCTGCTGGCTGTGCTGGCCCGTGCGCCGCACGCAGTAGCCGTCGCCTGAGCGCAGGCTTGCCCCCAAAACATGGCCGGGCAGGGTGCCCGGCCCCACAGGAGACAACAGACCATGGCACGCAATTTCAATAAAAATAGGCCTCTTGCGATAGTCAATCATGCGCTGGCAGCTATTGTTTTGGTAGCGGCTGGCAACGCCTTCGCCCAAACAGGCGCAGCAGCCTATCCGACCAAGCCCGTGAAGCTGGTGGTGGGCTTTGCCGCAGGCGGCCCCACCGATGTGGTGGCGCGCGCATTTGCCGACCACGCGAGCAAGGCGCTGGGTCAGCCCTTCATCATCGACAACAAGCCCGGTGCGGGCACCGTCATTGCCGCGCAGGCCGTGGCCAGCGCCCCGGCCGATGGCTATACGCTGCTGTTTGGTGCCACCAACCACACCATGATTCCGGCGCTGTACCAGGGCCGCGTCAAGTTTGATGCGGTGAAGTCCTTCCGCCCGCTGTGCACGGTGGCGGGCAGCCCCACGGTGCTGGTGGTGGCCCCCAACCTGCCGGTGAAAACCCTGGCCGACTACCAGGCCAAGGCCCGTGCCGAGCCCGGCCGCGTGACCGCAGGCACGGCGGGGGTGGGCAGCTCAGGCCACTTCGCCACCGAGGTTTTTGCGCGCGCCCAGGGGCTGCAGCTCAACCACGTGCCCTACAAGGGCGCCGCGCCGGTGGTGACGGACCTGATGGGTGGCCAGCTCGACAGCTCTTTCGCCACGCTGGGCTCGGTGCTGCCGCAGATCCATAGCGGCAAGCTGCGCGCCTTGGCCGTGGGCGCGCCCCAGCGCTCGGCCCTGGTGCCTGACGTGCCCACTTTTGCCGAGGCAGGCGGTGGCAACTACGCGGCCGACGTGTGGTACGGCGTGCTGGCCCCGGCAGGACTGCCCGAGCCCATCGCCCAGGCGCTGGAGCGCACGGCGGCCGACTTTGCCAAGAGTCCGTCGGCTGCCGAGAAGCTGCGCGGTATGGGCATGGAGGCTGAATCGGTCTGCGGCAACGCCTTTGCCACCCGCGTGGCCCGCGAAGTGACCACCTATAGCCAGATTGCAAAAGCGCTCGACCTCAAAGCAGATTGAGCGGCCCTGTTGTAGAACCCAGAACTGATTGGAGACACCGATGCTTCGCTTCCTCAAACCCCTGATCGCTGCCTGCGCCCTGGCCGCTGGCGTAGCCCACGCCTTTCCTGACCGGCCCATCACCATCGTCGTGCCCTACGCCCCCGGTGGCGCGGCCGATGCCGTGGCCCGTGTGGTGGCCACCCGCCTGGGTGCCAAGCTGGGCGGCAGCGTGATCGTGGACAACAAGGCCGGTGCCAGCGGCACCATTGGCGCCAGCTTTGTGGCCAAGGCCCCGGCAGATGGCTACACCATGCTGTACGACGCCACGCCGTACTCCATCAACCCGCACCTGTTCCCCAAGATGCCGTATGCCGCCAATGCACTGCAGCCGCTGTCCCTGGTGCTGCTGGCGCCCAACGTGCTCATCGTGAAGGCCGATGCGCCCTACAAGAACGTGGGCGAGCTGATCGCCAAGGCCAAAGCCCAGCCGGGCAAGATCAACTTTGCCTCGGGCGGCAGCGGCACGGTGCAGCGTCTGGCGGCAGAGCTGATGGCGCAGAAGCTGGGCCTTGATATGGTGCATGTGCCCTACAAGAGCGGAGGCCCCGCCATCACCGATGTGATGGCTGGCCAGGTGGACTTCATGTTCGGCACCGTGGCCGCCACCTACCCGCATGTGGCAGGCGGCAAACTGCGCGCACTGGCTGTGTCGGCCCCCGAGCGATCCAAGCGCCTGCCCGATGTGCCCACCGTGGCCGAGGCCGCCATCCCCGGCTACGAGGCCTATGAGTGGAACGGCGTCTTCCTGCCCGCAGGCGTGCCCGCCCCCATCGCCACCAAGCTGCAGCAGGCTCTGCAAGACGTGCTGAAGGAAGATGAAGTGAAGCAGCGCCTGGCCGACCTGGGCGCGCAGCCGGTGGGCTCCACACCCGCAGACTTTGCCGCCTTCTTGAAGAAGGAAGACGCGAAGTGGGGCGAGGTGGTGAAGAAGGGCAATATCAAACTCGACTGACCCATGCCCCTGCCAGCGCTGACCACGCCCGTGCCGCACTCCGTGGGTCTGAACCGCCCACAGCGCCCGTTGCCACCCTGCGCGTGCGACAGCCACATGCACATCTTTGACCCGCGCTTCGCGCCGTCAGTCCACTGGCCGCGCACGCCGCCGGTGGCGCCCGTGGTGGCGTACCGGCAGTTGCAGTCGCGCCTGGGCACCACGCGTACGGTGGTGGTCACGCCGTCCACCTACGGCACCGACAACGCCTGCACGCTGGATGCGCTGGACCAACTGGGCCACGATGCGCGCGGCGTGGCCGTGGTGGGCGAGGGCGTGAGTGCCGATGAACTGGCCCATCTGGCCGCACGCCGTGTGCGCGGGCTGCGGGTCAACTTTGTCTCGCCCCAATCGTGGGGCACCACCACACCTGACATGCTGGCCACGCTGGCGCGCAAGGTGGCCGAGCACCCAGCCTGCACGGGCTGGCATATCCAGATCTTTGCGCACCCCGAGCAGCTCGTCGCGTTTGCGCCCCAACTGCGCACCCTGCCTGTGCCTCTGGTCATCGACCATCTGGGCCGCATCGACCCGGCTGAAGGCCCCGCTGCGCAGGCCTATGGCGTGGTGCGCGGCTTGCTTGATGGGGGCAACACCTGGGTCAAGCTCTCGGGTGCCTACATGCGATCGACCGTGCATGGCCCCAGCTATGCCGACACGCTGCCGCTGGGCCAGGCCCTGGTGCAGGCTGCGCCCGAGCGCCTGGTGTGGGGCAGCGACTGGCCGCACACCACCGAGACGCCCGGCACCGTGAACGACGCTGATCTGGTGGACCTGCTGCAGGCCTGGGCTGGCAGCGAGGCCGCCATGGATCGCATCCTGGTCGACAACCCGGCGCGGCTGTATGGTTTCGATACCGCCGCCCCCGCCTGAACGAATTGGAAAGACCCGCCATGTTTTTACTGCAAGCCCCTGAGGTCCGAGACCTCGATGTCTTCACCACCATGCCCGAGCACTTTCGCCGCCGCGAGCGCAGCGACTGGGCCGACGCCAACCGGGGCGGCACTATCACCGATTCGTTTCTGGAAGGCCCAGTTTTCGATGATGCAGGTAACCTCTACGTCAGCGACATCCCCTGGGGTCGCGTCTTTCGCATCAATCCGCAAGGCGAATGGGCGCTGGTGGCCGAGTACGACGGCGAGCCCAACGGACTGAAGTTTTTGAAGCCCGGCACGCTGCTCATCACCGACTACAAAAACGGCCTGATGCAGCTGGACGTGGCCACGGGTGCGGTCACACCGTACCTGCAGCGCCGCAACAGCGAGCGCTTTAAGGGTGTGAACGACCTGATCTTTGACGCCGAAGGCAACCTCTACTTCACCGACCAAGGCCAGAGTGGTCTGCACGACCCGAGTGGCCGCCTGTACCGCCTGCGACCCAACGGCCAGCTCGACTTGCTGCTGCACAACGTGCCCAGCCCCAACGGTGTGGCCCTGTCGCCCGATGGCCGCGTGCTGTACCTGGCGGTGACGCGCGGCAACTGCGTGTGGCGCGTGCCGCTGCTACCTGATGGCAGCGTGGCCAAGGTCAGCCAGTTCTTCACCTCGTACGGCCCCAGCGGCCCCGACGGCCTGGCCGTGGATGCCGAAGGCCACCTGCTGGTGGCCAACCCCGGCCTGGGCTATGTGTGGGTGCTGAACCACCGGGCCGAGCCGGCGCAGGTGCTGCGCGGCGCGCCGGGCAGCTCTACCACCAATCTGGCGTTTGGTGGGGCAGGGCGCACTACCGTGTATGTCACGGACTCCACCCATGGTCGCATCCTGCGCGCTGACATGGGGGCACCTGGACTGCCGTTGGCTCGCTTGCGTTAGAGCGATCTCCTGTTTGATGAATCCATGGGGTGCAGTGAAATCAATGGAGCGCAGGTGTTTTATTGAAATTGGCTATTGATGAGATTCAATCGATTCAATTTACCTGTCATGGTTTGCTTCCTACCATCTGTCCTGTCGATACGTTTTGCCGACGCGCTTTCACAGGAGATGACCCATGACGACAGAAGCCAAGTGCCCCTTTGACCACACCAAGGCCGCGCCCACGGGCCCCCGCAATGCCGACTGGTGGCCCAACCAGCTCAATCTCCGCCCCCTGAACCAGAACTCGCCGCTCACCGACCCGATGGGAGAGGGCTTCAACTACGCCGAGGAATTCAAGAGCCTTGACCTGGCCGCCGTGAAGGCCGACCTGCGGGCGCTGATGACCGACTCACAGGACTGGTGGCCTGCAGACTTTGGCCACTATGGGCCGCTGTTTGTGCGCATGGCGTGGCACAGCGCGGGCACCTACCGCCTGGCCGACGGCCGGGGTGGCGCCGGGGCAGGGCAGCAGCGCTTTGCGCCGCTCAACAGCTGGCCCGACAACGCCAATCTGGACAAGGCGCGCCGCCTGCTCTGGCCGGTCAAGCAGAAATATGGCCGCAAGATTTCGTGGGCCGATTTGATGATTCTGGCGGGTAACGTGGCGCTCGAATCCATGGGCTTCAAGACCTTCGGTTTTGCGGGCGGCCGCCCCGACGTGTGGGAACCCGATGAGAACGTGTACTGGGGCGCTGAATCGACCTGGCTGGGCAGCGACAAGCGCTACAGCGGCGAGCGCGATCTGGCCAACCCGCTGGCCGCCGTGCAGATGGGCCTGATCTATGTGAACCCCGAAGGCCCGAACGGCAACCCCGACCCCCTCGCTGCCGCGCGCGACATCCGCGACACCTTTGCGCGCATGGCCATGGACGATGAGGAAACCGTGGCGCTCATCGCTGGCGGCCACACCTTTGGCAAGACCCACGGTGCTGGCGATGCCGCGCTGGTGGGCAAGGAGCCCGAAGGCGCAGGCATCGAAGAACAGGGTCTGGGCTGGAAGAGCAGCCATGGCTCTGGCAAGGGCGGCGACACGATCACCAGTGGCCTGGAAGTGACCTGGACCACCACGCCCACGCAGTGGAGCAACAACTATTTTGAGAACCTGTTTGGCTACGAATGGGAACTGACCAAGAGCCCTGCAGGCGCCCACCAGTGGACGGCCAAGGGGGCGGCAGCGACGATCCCGCACGCCCACGACCCGTCGAAAAAGCTGGTGCCCACCATGCTCACCACCGACCTGTCGCTGCGCTTTGATCCGGCCTACGAGAAGATTTCGCGCCGCTTTTTGGAGCACCCCGAGCAGTTTGCCGACGCGTTTGCGCGCGCCTGGTTCAAGCTCACGCACCGCGACATGGGGCCGCGTGCCCGTTACCTGGGCCCGGAAGTCCCCGCCGAGGTGCTGATCTGGCAAGACCCGGTTCCCGCCGTCGATCACGCTCTGGTCAACGCGCAGGACATCGCTGCGCTCAAGGCCAAGGTGCTGGCATCGGGCTTGTCCATTCCAGAATTGGTGTCTACGGCCTGGGCCTCCGCTTCCACGTTCCGGGGCGGCGACAAGCGCGGCGGTGCCAATGGCGCGCGCATCCGTTTGGCGCCGCAGAAGGACTGGGCCGTGAACCAGCCTGCGCAGCTGGCCAAGGTGCTGGGTCAACTCGAAGCCATCCAGCGCGACTTCAATGCCGCGCAGACGGGCGGCAAGAAGATCTCGCTCGCTGACCTGATCGTGCTGGCCGGTGGCGCCGCCGTCGAGGCTGCAGCGAAGAATGCCGGGCAGGAGGTGACCGTGCCTTTCACCCCCGGCCGCACCGATGCCTCGCAGGAGCAGACTGATGTGCCTTCTTTCGAGGTCATGGAACCTGTGGCCGATGGCTTCCGCAACTATGTGCGTCCTGGCCTGGAAGGCGCCGTGGCCGAGCTGCTGGTGGACCGCGCCAATCAGCTCACGCTGACAGCGCCCGAAATGACGGTGCTGGTGGGCGGCTTGCGCGTGCTGGGTGCCAATGTGGATCAGGCGGCCCATGGTGTCTTCACACAGCGCATCGGCACTTTGAGCAATGACTTCTTTGTGAACCTGCTCGACATGCGCACCCAATGGCAGAAGTCGGCGGGCGCAGCAGGTGTGCTGGACGGTGTGGACCGCAGCACCGGTGCCAAAAAATGGACCGGCACGGTGGCCGACCTGGTGTTTGGCTCCAACTCCGTGCTGCGCGCGCTGGCCGAGGTCTATGCCAGCAGCGATGCGCAGGCGGTGTTTGTGCAGGACTTCGTCAAGGCTTGGACCAAGGTGATGAACCTCGACCGGTTTGACCTGGCCGCAGGCGGCGCCAGCGCCTGACCTTAAGGGCTTCTGCTCCATGCCGTTGAAAGGCGGCATGGGGTGGGCTGAGCATGCCTTGATCGAGCCCGGTGTGTGCAGTGCACGCGCCGGGCTTTTTGTTCTGTGGTTTTCATGACGGGGGCGTTGCGCTTGCTCGCTACCATCGGGCCTTGATGTTTCAACCTTTCAAGGAGAGTGCGCGTGACAGCAACCCCGTCCAAAGACTACGAAAAAGGCCTGGCCACCCGCCGGGAGGTCATGGGTGATGATTTTGTGGACCGTGCGCTGGGCAACGCCACTTCTTTCACGCAGCCGATCCAGGAATACATCACGCGCAATGCGTGGGGCGATGTCTGGCAGCGCCCCGGGCTGGACCGCAAGACCCGCAGTCTCATCACGGTTTCCATGCTGATCGCGTTGGGCAAGCAGCACGAACTCAAGGGCCATGTGCGTGGCGCGCTGAACAATGGCGCCACGGCCGAGGAACTGCAGGAGGTGCTGCTGCACGCCAGCGTTTATTGCGGACTGCCGACGGCGGTAGAGGCGTTTCGCACCGCTGCGGAAGTTATTGACGGGCCGGCCAAGTAGCAGGCCCGCGCAGGGGGGGCGACGTACAGGCCGCCCCGCTTCAGCCGCCTGCGAGCAGTTTTTGCACCAGGTCTGCTGCGGTGGACGCGTTGTACTTGCGCATGAGGCGCGCGCGGTAGATCTCCACGGTGCGGTGGCTGATCTCCAGCGCCCGGCCGATCTCCTTGGAGGTCAGGCCTTCCAGCAGGCGTGCGGCCACCTCCCGCTCACGGCCCGTGAGTTCTGCTTTCACGGTGCGCTGCGAACTGAGGTCCTCAAAGCTCCAGATGCCGGATTCATGCGGGGCATTGCGGTTGAGTGCGCGGCCCGACACGTGGCACCAGAAGACCTCGCCGTTGGCGCGCTTCATGATGCGGTTGTCCGCATAGTGGCCCTTGGCGTTCAGGATGGGCTCCATGTGTGCGCCCAGGCGCTCGTACTCGTCAGCGCTCGGATAAAGTATCTGGAACGATTGGCCGATCAGCACCTCGCGCGAGGCACCGAACATCTCGCACACATGGCGGTTGCAGTCGACCATGGTGCGGTTGCGCGACAGCACCAGCCCCACGGGAGCCATGTCAAAAGCGAGCCGGTAATCCACTTCCATAGTGCTAATCTTTACGGAAAACTACTTATTTAAGTACGTAGTATCGTAGCGCATCCCATTCATAAGGAGATCGTGGTGAACAAGATATTCCCCTCCGCAGCCGAAGCCCTGAGGGGCGTGGTTGCAGACGGCCAACTCATGGCTGTAGGCGGTTTCGGGCTGTGTGGCATTCCTGAAGCCTTGATCGACGCGCTGCGTGATTCGGCCGTCAAGAACCTCACCGTGATCTCCAACAACGCGGGCGTGGACGGCTTTGGTCTGGGCAAGCTGCTGGAAACCCGTCAGATCAAGAAGATGATCTCGTCGTACGTGGGCGAGAACAAGGAGTTCGAGCGCCAGTACCTGGCAGGCGAACTGGAGCTGGAATTCACCCCCCAGGGCACGCTGGCCGAAAAGCTGCGCGCGGGCGGCGCGGGCATTCCGGCCTTCTTCACCAAGACCGGCGTGGGCACCATCGTGGCCGAGGGCAAGGAGCTGCGCGAATTTGATGGCGAAACCTATGTGATGGAGCGCTCCCTGGTGCCCGAGGTCTCGCTGGTCAAGGCCGACGTGGCCGACAAGTCGGGCAACCTGCGCTTCAACCTTACCGCGCGCAACTTCAACCCCGCCGCCGCCACTGCAGGCAAGGTCTGCATCGTCGAAGTGGAAAAGATCGTGGAAGTGGGTGAACTGGCCCCCGACGATATCCACCTGCCTGGCATCTACGTGCACCGCATCGTGCTCAATGCCAACCCCGAAAAGCGCATCGAAAAACGAACGATCACCGAGAAAGCAGGAGCCTGACCATGCCGTGGACCCAAGACCAGATGGCCGCCCGTGCGGCGCAAGAACTCGAAGACGGCTTTTATGTGAACCTGGGCATCGGCATTCCCACGCTGGTGGCCAACTTCACCGGTGACAAGGAAGTGTGGCTGCAGTCGGAAAATGGCATGCTGGGCATCGGTCCCTTCCCGACCGAAGACCAGGTGAACCCGGACCTGATCAATGCCGGCAAACAGACGGTGACGACCATCAAAGGCTCGTCCATCTTCGGCAGCGACCAGTCGTTTGCCATGATCCGTGGCGGCAAGATCAATCTGTCCATCCTGGGCGCCATGCAGGTCAGCGAAAAGGGTGACTTGGCCAACTGGATGATTCCCGGCAAGATGGTCAAGGGCATGGGCGGCGCCATGGACCTGGTGGCGGGCGTCAAGCGCGTGATCGTGCTCATGGAGCATGTCGCCAAGAAGAAGGATGGCACCGAGGACCTAAAGATCCTGCCCCAGTGCACCTTGCCCCTCACGGGCGTGGGCGTGGTCGACCGCATCATCACCGACTTGGCTGTCCTGGACGTGACGCCTCAGGGCCTGAAGGTGGTGGAGCTGGCTCCCGGCGTGACCTTTGAGGCTCTGCAGGCCAAGACCGGCGTCACGTTGATCCCCTGAGCGTTGGGCCACTATCGTAGTGGCGCCACAAAAAAGGCCGGGGCCCCTCACAGGGCCCCGGCCTTTTGCATTTGCACGGTTCTTTCACAAAGCCCCCATGCCGTACGCACGGGGCCTGTGGCAATTACATCGCGTTGCCGATTTCGCCGGAAGAGATCTGGCCGGTGCGCAGGGCTTCAGCAGCCTGGGCACGCACAGCAGCGCGGTCAGCGGTGGACTTGTAAGTCACCACACGCGAGCCAGCAGGCTCTTGGCTGCGGGTTTGGGCCACGGTAGCGGCTTCAGCAGCCACTTCAGCACGGGTGCGGTTGGTTTCGAACTTGGTGGCGAACTGCGAAGCATCGGCTTCATCAGCGTGGGCACCAAAAGCGGCGAAAGCGGCAACAGCAGCAACGGACAGGAAACGGACAGACTTGTTCATGGTGAAACTCCGGAAAATTTAAAAAAGAGGGACTTGGGTACTCTGAGAGATACGGTGCAACCAGAGCGGCAGATTCAGCCGCCCCTGGTCAATCAGCCGCGCTCACCCGAAGAAATCTGGCCGGTACGCACAGCTTCAGCAGCCTGGGCACGCACGGCAGCGCGGTCAGCCGTGGACTTGTAAGTCACCACACGCGAACCAGCGGGTTCGATGCTGCGGGTCTGGGCCACGGTAGCGGCTTCGGCTTGCACTTCAGCGCGGGTGCGGTTGGTTTCAAACTTGGTAGCGAATTGCGAAGCATCGGCTTCATCAGCCTGGGCACCAAAAGAAGCGAAAGCAGCGACAGCGGCGATGGAGAGGAAACGTGCGGTGTTGTTCATGATGGAAATCCTTGAAGTTAAAGAAGCGGCTCAAAAAACCGGAACAAAGCGCCAAAAACAAAGAAAGCTGCCTGGGACCGGGTTCGGTGAGTCGCCTTGCGGGTTCGGCTCATCGATGGGATGAACTGTACGCCGGTGGGGTGCAGAGAAAAACTACCGGGTCGCGAACTAACTGTTCCAGTATTGTGAACAATCGGCACGGAACTTTTCAGGGTTTACCCAAGACTGACTGCCTGAGAGCGCCAAAAAATGGGCTTTCGGCGACATTGCCTCATGGAAACCCTGATTTCCATTTGGGACAATGACATTGGGGTGACAAAGGGCTTTTCCACCCGGGAAAGCCTGGGTGGAAGCAGGTCTTGCACAGGGGAATATGGGCGTGCAATGCGTTCCATGCGGCCAAAACAAGTGCAGGCACCAGGGCCTGCCACTTGATGTGCATCAAGATTGCGTGTTTGTATCGCGCCATGCGAGTCAGTGCCTTGCAAGAGAACCCCATATAGTGCGAAGTAACGATTTGTGTTGCTTGCATGACCGATATTCTTCTTTCAGCGGATGCCGAGGACGCTGACAGTCCCCATTACTTGCGTGCGCTGACCGACATGGCCGACCGGCGTACGGTGGTCGCAGGCGCTGCCATCTACACCGACAACGGCATCAAGCTGGTGGAGAAGGGGGCGCGCATTGACAGCCGCCTGTACGACCGCCTGGTACAGCACAAGCTGCGTGAACCCATTGACCGCCATCTGTCCATCGAAAACCCGGTGGACGTGTCGGCCCTGCTGGCCCTGGGCCAGACGCTCATTGAGCAGGAAACCCTGCCAGCCATGCTGGCCGAGGCCCTGGGCTCCAGTGCCCGGTTGCTGGCGCCGCTTCGTTCCCTGCCATTGCCTTCTGCCATGGCCTGCAAGCTCACCGTGATGCGTGACCAACGGCCTGCGCTGTTCCAGCACAGTCTGGTGATGACCACCGTGGCGGTGTTTCTGGCGCTCAAAAGCGGGCTGAGTGAGCGCGACTGCAGCACGGTGGCGGCCGCTGCGCTGCTGCATGACCTGGGGGTGCTGCACATGGACCCGGCCTGGGACGACCCGGACCACAAGGTGGTGGGGGTAGGGCGCAAGCACCTGGTGGCCCATCCCATCTCGGCCATGCTCATGATCCGCGACACGCAAGCCTACCCACGCGCCGCCGAGGTCGCTGTGCTGGAGCACCACGAGCGCATGGACGGCAGCGGTTATCCTCGCGCCTTGATGGGGGCCGACATCACGCCCATGGGCCGCATCCTGCTGCTGGCCGAGGTGGTGGCCGCCTTCTACGAAAAATACGACGATATGCCCGCACAGCGGCTGTCGCTGGTGCTGCGGCTCAACCACCGCAAGTTTCCTTCGGCCTTGGTGGCGTTCATCCTGCCGCTACTGCAAGAAGAAGTTGCCCGCGAATCGGCCCTGATGCCCCTGGGTAACGACGCCCCGCGCCAGATCGAATTGCTGGCCGAAGCCTTTGCCTACTGGGACCAGCTCAAGGCGGCGTTGCCCCCAGACGCGGCGGCCAAGTCTCCTGCGGGCAGCGCCTTTGCGTTTGCCGATTCCCGCCTCATGGCATTACAAAAGGCCTTGATCGAAGCGGGCTCACACCCCCGGCACCAAGGGGAATTGCTGGCGCAGCTGCAAGGCGACGCCATTGGCATGGCCGAGGTCGCCCTGGTGGGGCGCGAAGCCTTGTGGCAGCTGCAAAGCATCCTGAACGCCAGCCACCGCCGCTGGCCCCAGCTCTCGGACCGCGCCACGCCTGCCGATGCGGCAGTGGCGGACTGGTGCGACTGGGCGATGCGTACGCTGTAAACCGATTCTTGGATCGACACCATCAACCCGGGGGCTCTTTCAAGAGGGCACCCCGGTTGACGGTGCTTGCTAGCGGCCCCTCAGCGCCGCCCTGAACGCGTGGGCGATGGGCCGACTTGCGTCGGCTTTCGCAAACCGGCGTCCTGGGTGGGTCTTCGCCTTCAGACCCACCCAAGCAGCAAAATACTGGTTATATTTACAGTATTCTTGTTGCCTGAATCCCCCTAAGACCATGCCTGCGCCACGCCCTTCCTTGCGGCTTGCGTCCCATTTGCCCGCCTCCATTGCTGGGGTGTGGCATGCCGACGCGCTGGGGGCCGGCACGCCGCGTGTGCTGCCCACAGGGTATGCCGCGCTGGATGTCGAACTGCCGGGCGGTGGCTGGCCTGTGGGAGCCCTGAGCGAGGTGCTGCAGCCCCTGGCGGGCTTGCATGAATGGCAACTGGTGCTGCCTGCGCTGGTGCAGGCCACGGCAAAACAAAGTGGGGCCATCGTGCTGGTGGCGCCGCCCTGTGAGCCTTTTGGCCCGGCCTTGCAATCGCAGGGCTTGCGCGCAGAGCGAGTGTGTGTGGTGCGCTCCGACTCCCCCATGGCCGCCTTGTGGGCGGCTGAGCAGGCGCTGCGCTGCCAGGGCGTGCTGGCCGTCATGGCCTGGTTGCCCCAGGCGCAACCTGCGGCACTGCGGCGGTTGCAACTGGCGGCGGCCCAGCAGCAGCAATTGTTGTGGGTGTTTCGTTCGGTGGCCGCCTCGCTGCAGGCGCAGCAAGTGCCGCATGCGTCGCCCGCCCAGTTGCGGCTGCAAGTGCAGGGACTGGCCCTGCCAGGGGATGCCGCCGCTGCCCCTGGCATGCAGGTGCAAATCCTCAAGCGCCGGGGGCCTCCGCTGGCGCAGGCACTCCACCTGCCGGGCTGCCATCCGCAGCTGGCGCAGGTGCTGGTGGCGCAGGCTGAGCGGCGCCGTGCAGCACAAGAGGCCGCCAGGGCTCTGCTGGCAGGGCGTCAGGTTGCATCCGTCCGTGTAGGCGGGGCCTTGGCGGGGGCGCTGGCGCGCCACGTGCCTCTAGTCCAGCCCCCAGGCCAGCCCGGAGAGCAGCCAGGGGGCCGACCCGGAGGCCGGCCAGAAGGGAGCAGGCATGCACTGGATCGCTCTGCCATTGCCCTGGTCCGATGAGCCTGCCGCCTTGCCAGGTACGGGTATGGGCACGGACAAAAGTGCTGGCGCACTCCACATCGCCGCTGGCTGGTGGGCCTTGCGCTTCACCCCGCGTGTGGCGCTGGCCGATGGCGAGGCGGTGTTGCTGGAGGTGTCCACCACCGAACGCCTGTGGGGCGGGCGCGAGGCGCTGCAGGCCCTGGTGCTGCAAGCCTGGGCCGAGGCTGCTGCGCGGTGCGAAGGGGAGGGCGCCGTGCCTCCACCCGTCCGCAGCGCGGAAGCGCTTGCCCCTTCCTGTGGACAGACCCCGGCTTTGCCGCCCCATGCGCCGACGGTGTGGGGCACAGGCCCCACCGCCTTGGTGGCCCATGCCAGGCTGCGCATGGCACTGGCAGGGCGCCCCTGCCCACCGCAGGGCGGGGTAGAGAGCCTGCCCTTGCACACGCTAACAGCACTGCGCCCCCATGTGGCCAGCCTGGAGCGCATGGGCTGCCGCACCTGGGGCGCGCTGCGGGCCTTGCCGCGTGCGGGCGTTGCACGGCGCCTGGGCGCGGGCGTGCTGCAGGTGCTGGACCAGGCCCTGGGCGATGCCCCAGAGGCCCATGCCTGGCTGCAACTGCCTGAGCAGTTTGTGTTGACCACCGAGCTGCCCGCCCTGGCCGCGTCGGCCGACGCACTGCTCTGGAGCGCCAGCCGCAGCCTCACGGTCCTCCAGGCCTGGCTGCAGGTGCGCCAGCAGGGCGTGCTGGCGTTGGAGCTGTCCTGGCGCCACGACCTGCGGCGCATCGATGGTGTGGTGCTGCCCCCCACCCAGGCGCTGCAGGTGCGCACCGCTCAGGCCACCCACGACCTGGCGCACCTGCGGCGCCTGCTGGCCGAAAACCTGGCGCGCACCAAGCTGGCCGCCCCGGTCCACCAGATCACGCTGCGCCTGCTCGAATCGGCCCCGCTGCCGCACCGCAGTGCCAGCCTGCTGCCTCCGGGGGAAGTTGGGGGGCGCGACCCAGCAAGCCATGGCAGCGCTGACATGGCCGGTACTCCCGGCGAGGCCCTGCACCAACTGCTGGAGCGCCTGTCGGCCCGCCTGGGGGCGGACCATGTGGTGGCCCCGGTGCTGCTGGCCGACCACCGGCCTGAACGCATGCAGCAGTGGCGCCCGGCGGCGGAATGGCTGGGCACGCCCGCCCGTTCTGCAGACCCTCATGCTGGGGGCCGTGCGCCGCAGTTCATCGCGCCGTATGCCCCCCTGCTACCCACCTGGCTGCTGAACCCGCCCCGGCAGCTGGCCGTGCAAGGTAACCGTCCTTGCCATCACGGCCTGCTGCGCCTGCTGGCCGGGCCCCACCGGTTGGAGGCGGGCTGGTGGTCTGCCATGGACGACGGTGTGAACCCAGCACCCCATTGCGCAGACCTGGCCTTGCGCGATTACTTTGTGGCCTACAACGACGTGGCGGGGCTGGTGTGGGTGTTTCGCGAGCGCCTGCCGGCTGCGCTGGAGGGCTCGCCAGCAATGGCTCGGCCACACCGCTGGTTCTTGCACGGAATCTTTGGCTGAGCGGGCAGGGTGGTTGTCCATGGGTTTGACGCACCGACATTCTCCGCAGGCTTCTGTTGTGCCTGCAGCCACTGCACCTGCCGCAGGCATGGCCGAGCTGCCAGGCTATGCCGAGCTGCATTGCCTGTCCAACTTCAGCTTTCAGCGCGGCGCATCGCATCCGCAAGAGCTGGTGGCGCGTGCAGCCCAACTCGGCTACCAAGCGCTGGCGTTGACCGACGAATGTTCTGTGGCCGGGGTGGTGCGCGCCTGGGGGGCGGCGAAGGAATGTGGCATGCACCTCATCACGGGCAGCGAGTTCTTGTGGGGTGACTTGCGGTTGGTGGCCCTGGCACGCGATGCCGAGGGCTGGGGCAACCTGTGCGAGTTCATCACCGCCGCCCGGGCCGCCGCGCCCAAGGGGCAATACCGTGTGGCGGCGGACAGCCCCTGGCACTTGCTGCAGGGGTGCGAGCTGCTGCTGGCACCTTGTCGTCAGCGCTTTGATGCTTCTGATTTTGTAGCGCTCAGCGCATGTATCACTGGCGCTACCAGCCAATTGGGCTCGAAAAATGCTCCGCAGGTGTGGCTGGCGGTCGAATTGCACCAGGCGGCCGATGACAGCCTGTGGCTGGCCACGCTGCAGCGCGTGGGGGCCGCGCTGCAGCTGCCGCTGGTGGCCGCGGGCGACGTGCACATGCACGCCCGCTCGCGCAAGCCGCTGCAGGATGTGATCACTGCCGTCCAACTCGGCTGCACGGTGGCTGAGTGCGGTTTTGCGCTGCAGCCCAATGCCGAGCGCCACCTGCGCCAGCGCGTGCGGCTGGCGGGCATCTACCCGCCCGAGTTGCTGGCGGCCACGCTCACCGTGGCCGGGCGCTGCACTTTCAGCCTGAGTGAAATCCAGTACCGGTACCCGCTAGAGACCGTGCCCGAGGGCATGACCCCCGCCCAGGCGCTGGCCTGGCTGGTGCAGACCGGCGTGGAAGGCGAGTACCCGCAGGGCGCCCCCCAAAGGGTGCTGAACCAAATCCGCAAAGAGCTCGACCTGATCGCGCACTGCGGGTACGAGATGTATTTCCTGACCGTGCATGACATCGTGCGGTTTGCGCGCAGCGTGGGCATCCTGTGCCAGGGGCGCGGCTCCGCGGCCAACTCGGTGGTCTGCTACATGCTGGGCATCACGGCCGTGCCGCCCGAGAACACCCACCTGCTGTTCGAGCGCTTCATCAGCAAGGAACGCAGCGAGCCGCCCGACATTGATGTGGACTTCGAGCACGACCGGCGCGAAGAAGTCATCCAGTACATCTACGAAAAATACGGCCGCGACCGCGCCGCCATTGCTGCCGTGGTCACCTGCTACCGCACGCGCAGCGCCCTGCGCGACGTGGGCAAGGCCCTGGGCGTAGCTCCCGCGCTGGTCGATGCGTTCGCCAAAGACCACCACTGGTTTGACGAGACCTTTGCCACCGACCGCCTCCAGGAGCTGGCCCAGGCGGCGGGCGTGTCGCTGCACCCGCACACCGCCCGGCTGTGGCTGGAGCTGGCCGCCGACCTGAAGGACTTTCCGCGCCACCTGAGCCAGCATGTGGGCGGCTTTGTGCTGACCCAGGGCAAGCTCACGCGGCTGGTGCCGGTGGAGCCAGCCAGCATGAAGGACCGCTCCGTCATCCAGTGGGACAAAGACGATCTTGATGAGATGAAGCTGCTCAAGGTCGATGTGCTGGCCCTGGGCATGCTCAGCGCACTGCGCCGCTGCCTCAACCTGCGCGCAGCCCTGCGCGGCGAGCACTGGGGTCTCAAAGACATCCCGCATGAAGACCCCGCCACCTACGACATGATCTGCGCCGCCGACACCGTGGGCGTGTTCCAGATCGAAAGCCGCGCGCAGATGAGCATGCTGCCCCGCCTGCAGCCCCGTCAGTTCTACGACCTGGTGGTCGAGGTGGCCATCGTGCGGCCTGGCCCCATCCAGGGCGGCATGGTGCACCCGTACCTTCAGGCGCGCGAGCGCCGGCGCAAGGGCGAGCCTCTGCAACTCGAAAAGCCGGAGCTGGAGGACGCCCTGGCGCGCACGCTGGGCGTGCCCATCTTCCAGGAGCAGGTGATGCAGATCGCCATGATCGCGGCGGGCTTCACCCCCGGCATGGCCGACGACCTGCGCCGCTCCATGGCCGCCTGGAAGCGCAAGGGGGGCGTGCATCGCTTTGAAGAGCCTCTCAAACAAGGCATGAAAGACAGGGACTACCCCGCCGAATTTGCCGACCGCATCTTCCAGCAGATGCTGGGCTTTGGTGAATACGGCTTTCCTGAAAGCCACGCCCACAGCTTTGCGCTGCTGGCCTATGCCAGCAGCTGGCTCAAGTGCCACGAGCCCGCGTGCTTTTTGGCGGCGCTGCTCAACTCGTTGCCCATGGGCTTTTACAGCGCCTCGCAACTGGTGCAGGACGCCCGCCGCCACGGCGTGCGCGTGCTGCCCATCGACGTGACCGTGAGCGACATCGACTGCACGCTGGAGGGCAACCCCGAGCCGCTGCGCCCCGCACGCGGCCTGGGCGCACCGCCGCTGCCCCAGCCCGCCGTGCGCCTTGGCCTTCGGATGGTCAGCAGCCTGCACACAGACGCCGCCAAACGCCTGCTGCAAGCACGCGCCACAGGCCCCGCCTTTGCCACCACCGAAGACCTGGCCCTGCGTGCCCAACTGAGCCAGCAAGACCTGCAAGCCCTGGCAGCCGCCGATGCCCTGGCCAGCCTGTCGGGCCACCGGCGCCAGCAGATGTGGGACGCCGCCGCCCAGCACAGCGCGCCGCCCCTGTGGCGCGACGTGCCCGTGCACGAGGCCCCGCTGCAACTGCCCGAGGCGCCCGAGGGCGAAGAAATCCTGTTCGACTACGCCGCTACCGGCCTCACGTTGCGCCGCCACCCCCTGGCCCTGCTGCGCCCCCGCCTGGCCCGCTGGCGCCTGCAAACCGCCCTGCAACTGCACAACGCCGCCCACGGCCGCAAGGTGCGCGCCTGCGGCATCGTCACGGTGCGGCAGCGCCCTGGCACCGCCAAGGGCACCATGTTCGTCACGCTGGAGGACGAAACCGGCCCCGTCAATGTCATCGTCTGGCCTGCCATGGTCGATGTGTGGCGCAATGCGCTGCTGCGGTCACAGCTGCTGGCGGTGGAAGGGGTGTGGCAATGCAGCGCCGGCCCACCCGGCAGCACGGCGGTGGTGCGCCACCTGGTGGCCCAGCGCTTCAAGGACCTGACGCCCCTACTGGGCCGCATGGGGCAGGCGCTGCAGGGGAGCCGGGATTTCCATTGAAGGAGAGTTTCCGAGGCTCGTAGTGGGGATGGCAGTCAGGCTAAACAGCGGCCCATGGGGCTTGCGCGCCGCCAGTCCCTCCAACGCCTGGCACTCTAGATAGAGCGCTTGGCTGCTGTATGCAGCCGTTGAAGACGGGGCTCCAAAAGAAAGCCCGCACGAGGCGGGCCAAGAGTGAGGGTGTCGGCAAAGGGCAAAGCCGACGGCCGATAGTAGCGGTCTTGGCGTGCCAAGCCCACCCGACGATGGTCGTATTTCGCAGGTTGCAATCCTATTGAAGGCGAGGCGCAGCGAACGATAGCCCAGGCATGCGTGCCAAAGCTCCGCGGCCACCAGGCAATTTGAAGAACGCGACCGCACTGACAAGTTCTGCAGCCTGATTGTTCAAGCTGCTGGCAGCGGCTGCCATCTCTTCCACCAACGCGGCATTCTGTTGGGTGACCTGGTCCATTTGGGTCACAGCTTCGCCCACCTGCGCCACGCCCTGGCTTTGCTCTTGGCTGGCGGCGCTGATCTCACCCATGAGGTCCGTCACCCGCTTGATGGCGCCAACCACTTCCGTCATCGTTGTGCCTGCTTGGTCCACCAGGGTTGTGCCCTGACTCACTCTCGAAACGCTGTCATCGATCAGCGTTTTGATCTCTTTGGCCGCTTCTGCGCTGCGCTGTGCCAAGTTGCGCACCTCGGTGGCCACCACGGCAAAACCGCGGCCCTGTTCGCCGGCCCGTGCTGCTTCCACCGCTGCGTTCAGTGCCAGGATGTTGGTCTGGAACGCAATGCCATCGATGACGCTGATGATGTCCGCAATTCTCTTGCTGCTGTCGTTGATGCCCTTCATGGTCTCGACGACCTGACCGACCACCTCGCCCCCTTGTATTGCGACCGTAGAGGCGCTCATTGCCAGCTGGTTGGCCTGGCGTGCGTTGTCGGCGTTTTGCCGCACAGTGGAGTTCAGCTCTTCCATGGACGCCGCGGTCTCTTCCAGCGCGCTGGCTTGTTGCTCCGTGCGGGCACTCAGATCGTGGTTGCCCTGGGCAATTTCTGAAGAGGCCGTAGACACGTTCTCGGAGTTTTGCCGAACCATGCTCACGGTGTTGACCAGGCTTTGCTGCATGCGCTCCAGCGCTGCCATGAGCTGTCCCGTTTCATCCGTGCTGGTGACCTGGATGGTGGTGCTCAGGTCACCGCCCGCCACATGCTCTGCCAGTTGCACGGCTTGGGCCAATGGGCGGGTGATGGAGCGCACCAGCAAGAGGGCTGTCACCACGGCCAGCACTATCGCAAGGGTCGAGATCATCAGCAGCGTTGCGCGTGCATTGGCATAGGTTGCCTCCGACTCTGCCCGGGATGCCTCCGAGCCATCGCTATTGATCTTTACCAGCTGGTCCAGCGTCTCCATGGTCAGATCAAACAGCTTCTTGGACTCACCCTCCACGAGACTCCGTGCCTGATCGTTTTCGTTCTTGCGCGAGAGTGCAAGCACGCGGTCATCCATCTCACGGTACTGCTTCCATTGCTGCACGAGCTGGTCATATGCCTTGCGTTCGTTGTCCCCGCTGATGAGCTTCTCGTAGGCCTTCAATGACTGATCCAGTTTCTGCCGGTCGGTCACTACCTTCTTGTCAATCGCCTCCATCGCCGCCGCGTCGGTATTCATGACATGACCCAATACGGTCATGCGTGCCACCAACAGCTGCGAGTCCATCTCATTGGCTGCCCGCACACTGGGGAGCCAGTTGTCCGCAATTTCCACGGTGGCTGACCGCATGGTGGAGAGCTGGAGGGCAGCCAGCCCTGCAAGCCCCATCAGCAGCGATATCAGGGTGGCAAATGCACCGTACAGGCGGGTCGAGATTTTCAGATTTGCATGTCGGCATCTTTCTGGATGGTCTTGTCTCGACGGGATTCCTTGAATCCTCTCCAACCAGGGCGGTCATGGCAGGGGCGTTGGGCTTGACCTTCAACGGCCTGTTTTCACCTGCCGCTAAGGTTGTTGTCTGTCGATTTAATCAAATATATCATATAAATCATTTATCAGCAAAGGCCAAGATCATTTTTCGGTGTCTGTCGGCATTCGGACCGACCCTTCAGGTGTGCTCCGCGAGCCGGAATCGAGCGTCTTCTGTTCCCGGGCCCTCGTTCTTGGCAGCATGAGGCGGCTGGATTAACTTGGTCTTAAGGAACTCGCAACTTGTCCACGCAGCCGTCTGCCGCCCGGAGCCCCTAAGATGGCCGAGTTGTGTCGCATTCACCCGCCACCATGGCGCAGCAGGAGGAACCACACATGGGCATGGAGTTTCTGCACGCGCGCAGAAGTGCGCTCATTTGCGCGGCGTCCGCCGTCCTGACCGCCTGCGGAGGTGGAGGGGCCGGCGACGGTGCAGGGCCCGCCGCATCAGGCCAGGTGATCAACTCCACCATCAAGTCGGTTGCCAATGGCAACACGTACGCCATTCAGGTTTTCTTGCCAGAGTCGTACGCCAACAGCACGACCGTTTTGCCTGTGATCTACGCGACCGAAGGGGACGCTCCGTACGGGGGCGCCAATCGCTCGCGCTTTGACACGTTCAAAGAGGTCATGCAGCGCCGGGGTACCCAGGCTGTTTTGGTTGGCATTGGGGGAACGGCCTGGAGGGGCACTGACTTTCTCATACCCGGCGCAACGAAGTACCTCGACTTTCTGGTGAAAGAACTGGCGCCCACCATTGAGAGCCAGTACCGGATTGATCGCAAACGAAGGGCGTTGTCGGGCTTGTCCCATGGTGGGTACTTCGTTCTGGCCGCGTTGATACTGGAGGCGCGTGCAGGTGTGCCCCCCAGTTTTTCATACTACCTGTCGACAGAGTGCAGCGTGGGGGAGCACACCGCCCGGCGGGGGTCTTAGCGTTAGAAAAGCAGATTGATGGAAAGGCTGTGCCAGCGACCTTGTTCCTTGCGGGTGCGAGTGGCGGCAACCACCCACTGATCGGTATCCCTGTTTTCAATCAGATCGCCTCTCAGAACCTACCGGGCCTGGTATCGCTCAAGGCCGAGTACAACACTTCGCATGTCGGTGCGGATGTGCCTGCATTTGAAGATGCGTTGAAGCGGTTCTTTTCCTAGGCGGGCGTTGTGCTGCGGCGCCTGCACCTGCGCCAGTGTCCGGCGTCACGAACCAATGCACTTTTCTCGGTCATTGCCACGTGCAGACATCGGGTCATCCCTTCATGACTCCAGCTTCACCAGGCGATGCAGCTGTGCCCCTTTGGCTCCCGCAACCACCGCCTCTATCAATGCCCGCGCGGGCACTGACAGCGCTCGGTCCCTCTGCTGCATCACAAACACCTCGCGCTGCACGGTAGGGCGCAGGGGCGAAAAGCGCAAATCGGCAGCATCCCTGTGCGATGCGCCCAGTGCGGACATCACCGCAATTCCCACGCCAGCCCGTGCCATGGCCAATTGCAGGGCGAGGCTGGAGACTTCCACCCCATGGTCCATGTGTGCCACCAGGTCAGAGCCTTGCGCGCGCAGCACGCTGACGATGCTGGTGTCGCTGCCTTCCTTCAGCAGAGGCAGGTCGCCCAGTGTTTCGGTACGGACCCAGGCCTTGAGCTGGTGCAGCTGTGGGTTGAACAGAAGACCCAGCGGTGCGCTCAGCAGCTTGGTGCAGCGCAGGGCCTCGGTGCGGCCTACGGGGGAGCCAATGCCGAAGTCCACCTCGCCTTGTGCCACGCGGCGGGTGATGCCCTGGCTGTTGTCGTTGACCACGCGCACCCGCACGCCAGGGTGTGTTTTGACGAAGGCATGCAGGATGTCGGGCAATACCGTGCAGCCAAAGGCCTCGCCCACTGCCAGGCTGACCGAGCCGCTTTGGCCTGTGGCTTCGCCCTGGATCAGGGCGGCAGCCTCCGTCAGGTCGTGCAGCAACCTTTGGGCGACGGGCAGGAATCGCTCACCCTCTGGCGTCAAGGCCAGTTGGCGGGTGGTGCGCAGGAAGAGCGCGACCCCTAGCTGGCTCTCAAACTCTTGCAGCGCGCGGGTGAGCGCGGGCTGGCTGATGTGCAGGGCCTCGCTGGCGCGCGAGATGTTGCCCACGGCGGCGGTGGTCACAAACATGCGCAGCTGGCGTTGGGTGAGATTCATAATGATTGGCTATGAATTGCATCGATTGATGCATTGGACAGGAATTGTGCCGCTTTCTACAGTGCAACCCCAAAGGAGTTGCACCATGAAAAAAATCTCGATCCTGTCTCTGGCCATCCTGTTGTCTCTGGGCCTCAATGCTGCCCAAGCCCAAACACCAGTAGGGGAGGTCAAGGGCACAGCGACAGTCCACACCGAGGCGTCTGCCAAAGGCGTGATGGCAGGGGCGCAGCTGGTGTTGCCCGCCCAGGCCACCGGAGGCGCCGCCTATGTGGGGGCGTTCAAGGATGCGCCCGCCACGGTGCGCAACAAGGTGCCCGTGGTGGTGTTCCTGCATGGCTCGTCGGGCCTGGGGCTCAAGGCCATTGGCGAGTGGCAGCAATGGCTGGGCAGCCTGGGCATTGCCAGCGTGGCGCCCGACTCGTTTGCGCTGCCTGACCGCGTGACCTACAAGTCGCCCGCCAGCAAGGAGGCGTACGAAAAAATCCACGCGCTGCGCCGGTCGGAGATCGCCCTGGCGCTGCAGGCCTTGCAGGCCCAGCCCTGGGCGGACATGCAGCGTCTGGTGCTGGCAGGCACCAGCGAGGGCGCGACGGCTGTGGCCCGCTACGGGGGTGCCGAATTTGCGGGCCGCATCATCTTTTCGTGGAGTTGCGAGGGCAACTACTTTGTGGAGCGGCCTGACACGGCCGTGGTGCCGGGGCAGCAGGTGCTGAACATCATCAGCTCGACCGACCCCTTCTTCTCACCCACCAACATCTGGCTGGGCAATGCATCGGCCAGCGGGCATTGCGCCCGGGCCTTCAAAGACCATCCGCAGGCCAGTGTGGTGTTGATTCCCGGCGCGCCCCACACACTGCTGAACCTGCGGGCCGCGCGGCAGCCGGTGCAGGGCTTTCTGGTGGACTTGTTGAAGCTCTGAAAACCATGGGTGCCCCACGGCTGCTGCAGGGCATTCAGGGCGCCTGCAGCTTTTGCAGCAGCTCCAGCGTCGGATAACCGTCGGCCACCGTGCCCAGGCTGCGCTGGTAGCCGCGCAGGCCTGCGCGGGTGGCGGGGCCCATCACGCCGTCGGGGGTGCCCGCCGCAAAGCCTTTGCGGTTCAGGGCTTCTTGCAGCGTTTGCAACTGTGCACGCGACAGCGGCTCGATGTCGCGGGGCCACGGCGTGGCCACCGGGCCGCCGCCTTCGATCTGGCGCGCGAGCAGGGCCACGCCCAGCGCGTAGTTGACCGAGTTGTTGTAGCGCAGGATGGTGCGGAAGTTGTTGCCCACCAGAAACGCCGGGCCCCGTGCACCCGCAGGGGTGACGATGGAGGCCCCGGCCAGATCGGGCAGCGGCGCCCCGTCGATGGACCGCACTCCTTCGGACTCCCACTGGGCCGTGGTCTGGCGCACGGCGGGGTCGGCGCGGGCGTGGTCGAACGTGGGGGGCAACTGCACTTCGGCCCCCCATGGCTCACCGGACTTCCAGCCCGACCGGGCAAGGAAATGTGCGGTGGACGCCGTCACATCCGGCACGCTGCCCCAGATGTCGCGGTGCCCGTCGCCGTCGGCATCCACAGCGTAGGCCAGGAACACCGAGGGCAGGAACTGGGTGTGCCCCATGGCCCCGGCCCACGATCCGATCATGCGGTCGGCGGCGATGTCGCCCTGGTCGATGATGCGCAACGCTGCCAGCAGCTCGGTCTGCGCCCAGGCGCGGCGGCGGCCTTCATACGCCAGGGTGGCCAGTGCATCCACCGTGCGGAAGGTGCCAAAGTTGCTGCCGTAGTTGCTCTCCATGCCCCAGATGGCGGTGATGACGCTGGCCGGCACGCCGTAGCGGGCGGCTGCCGCTTGCAGTGCGGTGCCATGCGCCGCCAATTGCGCTTGGCCCTGGGCGATGCGCTGGGGCGAGACGGCGCTGTCGAGGTACGCCCACGGGGTGCGGGTGAACTCGGGCTGGGCGCGGTCCAGCTCGACCACGCGGGGCAGCCACTGCGCCTTGCCCAGCACGTCGCGCACAGTGGCGGGGCGAATGCCGGCCTCCAGCGCTTGGGCCGAAAAGCTGCTCAGCCATTGGGCAAAGCCGACCGTGTGGTCGGCATCGGGGCTGGCCTGTGGCGGTGTGGCGGCTGTGGTGGGCGACGTTGTTGGCGGTGTGGCCGCGGCCAGAGGTTGTGCTGCGGGTGTGGGGCTGGGGCTGGGGCTGGGGGCTGACGCGCAGCCCGCGAGGGCGAGGGCGGCTGCCAGGGCCACTCCGGCAACGCATGTGGGGGCGTGGGACGCGGCGACGGGCAGGGCGGGGGCGCGCCCCTGGGAGCAAGGGGAAGCAATGAAACTGGGCATGCGCCATTGTCCGGCGTGCCAGCCTGCGTACGGGGTGCGAATGTGCATCAGTCCGTATGGTGAATATGCTTACTATGTTTTTGATAGCTGCTTGCACATGTTCCACTAGCGCTTGCGGCCAAAAACACTGAAAAATGCGGTTACAGTGGCACCTTGATCGCCTTGCGCCCCGCCCGCCGTGCGCGAGCCTCCGCCTGCAGCCCCCTGTTAGCCTACCGACCATGGCGCCCCACACCTTTCTCTGGCACGACTACGAAACCTTTGGCGCCAACACGCGCCGCGACCGGCCTGCGCAGTTCGCGGCCATCCGCACCGATGCCGAGCTGAATGAAATCGGCGAGCCGCTGATGCTGTATTGCCAGCCCGCCAACGACTATCTGCCCGACCCGGTGTCGTGCCTCATCACCGGCATCACGCCCCAGCAGTGCCTGGAGCAGGGCGTGCCCGAGCACCAGTTTGCCGCGCGCATCGAGTCCGAGTTTGCGCAGCCCGGCACGATTGGCGTGGGCTACAACACCATCCGGTTTGACGATGAGATCACGCGCTTCATGTTCTGGCGCAACCTCATCGACCCTTATGCGCGCGAGTGGCAAAACCAGTGCGGCCGCTGGGACCTGCTGGACGTGGTGCGCATGACCTATGCGCTGCGGCCCGATGGCATCACCTGGCCCAAGAAGGAAGACGGCGTGACGCCCAGCTTCAAGCTGGAGCACCTGTCCAAGGCCAACGGCCTGCAGCATGATGCCGCGCACGATGCACTGTCGGACGTGCGCGCCACCATTGCGCTGGCACGGCTGATCCGCCAGCACAACACCAAGCTGTTCGACTTTGCCCTCAGCCTGCACAAGAAGGACCGCGTGGCCGCCGAACTGCGGCTGCCCGCCACCACGGCCACGGCGCGCGCGTTCTTGCATGTGTCGGGCATGTTCCCCACCGAGCGCGGCTGCCTGGCTGTGATGTGGCCGCTGGCCAGCCACCCCACCAACAAAAACGAGCTGATCGCCTGGGACCTGGCCCACGACCCACGCGAGCTGGCCACGCTGAATGTGGAGGACATCCGCCTGCGCATGTTCAGCAAGGCCGACGCGCTGCCCGAGGGCGTCACGCGCCTGCCCATCAAGACCATCCACCTGAACAAGTCGCCCATGGTGGTGGGCAATGTGAACACGCTCACGCCCGCGCTGGCGCAGCGCTGGGGCATCGACCTGGCCCAGGCCGCACAGCACGCCGAGGTGGCGCGCGCGCTGCCCGACATGAGCGGCATCTGGCCGGCGGTGTTTGCCCGCCCGCAAGAGCCGGCACCGGATGTGGACCAGGACCTGTACGGCGGTTTTGTGGGCAACAACGATCGGCGCCTGTTGAACGACCTGCGCACCCTGAGCGGCGACCGACTGGCCAAGGCGCGTGCGAACTTTGATGACCCGCGCCTGGCCGAACTGCTGTGGCGCTACCGGGCGCGCAACTTTCCGCAGACGCTGTCGCCCGAGGAGCAGGAACGCTGGGAGGCGCACCGCGCCGCCTGCCTGTTTGACGGGCAGGGCGGGGCGCGCACGGTAGAGCAGTTGTTCACCGAAATCGACGAACTCTCGGAGACCGCCGACGACGAGCGGACGCAGGACATCCTGGGCGCCTTGTACGATTACGCTGAACACATCGCACCTGAACGGTAGCCATCGAGAGAAGCCCCCCTGAGGCGCTGCGCGCCTTCCCCCGGAGGGGAACGCAACCGGTGGCCTGGCAGAGCCAGTTCCAAGGGTGCGCTGGCGTCAAGGGCGCGCCGGTATTTATCGTTTTGCCTTGCACGTAGACCAGTTGACACAGAGCAGCCGTAGATTTTTATGACGACACCGCAGAACCACAGTTTCACCACCCAGATCGTGCACGCCGACCGCCTGGGCGGCGCCGAGCACGGGGCCATCCACAAGCCCATCCACACCTCGGTGCAGTACGGCTACGAGAAGGTCGAGGATCTGATCGCCGTCTTCCAGGGCACGGCCAAGGGCGGCTTCAACTACGCGCGCCAGGGCACCCCCACCACGGCGGCGCTGGAGGCCAAGATCACGCAGATGGAGCGCGGGCACGGCTCCATCGTGTTCTCCACCGGCATGGCGGGCATCTGCGCGGTGTTCCTCACCCTGCTCAAGGCGGGCGACCATCTGGTGGCCAGCCAGTTCGTGTTTGGCAACACCAACAGCGTGTTCGGCACGTTGGCCGACCTGGGCATTGAAGTAACCACGGTGGACGTGACCGACGCGGCCAACGTGGCTGCCGCGCTGCGCCCCAACACCCGCATGGTGTTTGTCGAAACCATTGCCAACCCCGGCACGCAGATCCCCGACCTGGAGGGCGTTGGCGCGCTGTGCAAGGCGCATGGCGCGCTCTACGTGGTGGACAACACCGTGGCATCGCCCTACCTGTTCCGCGCAGCCACGGTGGGCGCGGGGCTGGTGGTCAACTCGCTCACCAAGAGCATTGGCGGGCAGGGCGACGCGCTGGGCGGCGCCATCACCGACACGGGCCTGTACGACTGGTCGGGCTACCCCAACATCTTTGCGGCCTACCGCAAGGGCGACGCGAAGGGCTGGGGCCTGCAGCAGCTGCGCAAAAAGGGCCTGCGCGACATGGGCGGCACGCTGTCGTCCCACGCCGCCCACCAGCTGGCCCTGGGCGCGGAGACTTTGTCGCTGCGCATGGACCGCACCAGTGCCACCGCCCTGGCGCTGGCGCAGCGGCTGGAGGCGCACCCGGCCGTCTCGCGCGTGCTGTACCCCATGCTGCCCTCGCACCCGCAGCACGCCTTTGCGCGCAAGCACCTCAAGGCGGGCTCGTGGCTGCTGTCGTTCGAGCTGCGCAACCCCGACCAGTGCCTGGCCGTGTGCAACCGCCTGCAGTTGCCCATCAAGGCCACGGGGCTGGCCGACACGCGCACGCTGATCATCCCGGTGGCGCACACCATCTTCTGGGAGGCCGGCCCCGCCGTGCGCGCCACCATGGGCATTGCCGACAGCATGATCCGCCTGTCGGTGGGCCTGGAAGAGGCGGACGACCTGCTGGCCGACTTTGAGCAGGCGCTGGCCGGAGCCTGACCCCACCTGAACTGCCCACCCTGACCGGGAGCCCCGCCATGGCCACTGCCACCTCTGCACCGCCCGCCAACATCGGCAAGTACCGCATCGAGCGTGAACTGGGGCGGGGCGCCAGTGGCATCGTGTACCTGGGGCTGGACGGCTTCCGGGGCCGCAAGGTGGCCATCAAGCAGACCCACGCGCACCTGCTGAAGGTACCCGAGCAGGCCGAGCGCTACCGCAAGCTGCTGCGCAACGAGGCCGCGCTGTCGGGCCGCCTGCGCCACCCCAACATCGTGCGCCTGCTGGATGCGGACGAAGAAGCGCTGCCGCCGTATCTGGTGCTCGAATACGTGGACGGCCAGCCGCTGTCCGACTTTGCGACGCCCGACACCCTGCTGCCCGTGCCCCAGGTGCTGGACATTGCCTTCAAGTGCTGCAACGCGCTCGAATACGCTTACCGCGAAGGGCTGGTGCACCGCGACATCAAGCCCGCCAACCTCATGCTGGCGCGCGGCGGCGATGTGAAGCTGACCGACTTTGGCGCGGCGCTATCGCTCCGCAGCGATGCCACCCAGCTATCGGGCCTGGTGGGCTCGCCCTCGTACATGTCGCCCGAGCAGGTGCGAGAGCGGGACCTCACCCACCACAGCGACATGTTCTCGCTGGCCGTGGTGGTGTACGAACTGCTCACGGGCCGGCGCCCATTTGATGGCGATACCGACTTCGCCACGCTCTACAAGATCAGCAACGAGACGCCCACGCGGCCCAGCCTGCTGCGCGCGTCGCTGCCAGCGCATGTGGACGAGGTGCTGCTGCGTGCGCTGGCCAAGCAGCCCGCCGACCGCTTTGCCACCTGGGCCGACTTTGCCCAGGCGCTGCTGGCCGCGCACCGGGGCCTGCCCCGCCAGAAGTCGCAAGACACCGAGGCCGAGCGCTTTGCGCGCCTGCGAGCACTGCCGTTTTTTGCCGACTTTCACGACGTGGCCCTGTGGGAGCTGATGCGCCTGGGCAGCTGGCGCCGGCTGGAGCAGGGCACCGTGCTGATGCGCGAGAACACGCCGGGTGACTCGTTCTGCATCCTCATCGAAGGCCAGGTGGCCGTCAGCCGCCAGGGCTGGAACCTCAGCACGCTGGGCCCCGGCGTGACGTTGGGCGAGATGACCTACCTGCGCCCCGACAACCGCATCCGCACCGCCACCGCCGTGGCCGAGACCGAGGTGTTGGTGCTCAAGGTGCGCAACCCCGCGCTGCGCGAGGCATCGGAGGACTTGCAGTCGCGCTTTGACAAGGCTTTCATCAAGCTGCTGGTCGGACGGCTGATTGCCACCAACGAGCAACTGGCCGAGTGGGAGCTGGTGGCAGCGCCTGGGTCCGCTAACGGTTGACTTCCAGATTGCTATTCAATTGGTAGCTGCTGGGGCATATTGCACTGGCGCTACCAGCCAAAACTACCCAAAAAACCGGTAGCACACCACAATGGCGGCCACCACACCCGCCAGTTCTGCCAGCAGCGCGCAGCCCACGGCGTGCCGGGCGCGCTGGATGCCCACCGCCCCAAAGTACACGGCCAGCACGTAGAACGTGGTCTCGGTGCTGCCCTGGATGGTAGCGGCGGCCAGGGCGGCAAAGCTGTCCACGCCCTGGGTCTGCATGGTCTCGATCAACATGGCACGTGCCGCGCTGCCTGAGAACGGCTTGACCAGGGCGGTAGGCAGCGCATCCACAAACCGGGCATCAGCGCCCAGCGTGGTCACGCACCAGCGGATGCCGTCCAGCACATAGCCCAGCGCCCCCGAGGCCCGGAACACGCCCACGGCGCACAGCATGGCCACCAGATAGGGCAGCAGACCCTTGGCCACGTCAAAGCCTTCGCGCGCGCCCTCGATGAAAGCCTCGTACACCGGCACCTTGCGCCACGCGCCCAGCGCCACAAACAGCACGACCAGCGCAAACAGCGTGAGGTTGCCCAGCAGCGACGACAGGGATGCCAGTGCGGCGGCACTCAGCGTGGTCAGCAGCGCCATGAACCCGCCCAGCACCAGCGCCACGGGCAGCAGGTAGGCCAGCACCACGGGGCTCCACAGCGGCAGGCGCTGCACCACGGCCACGCTCAGCAGCCCCACCAGGGTGGAGGCAGACGTGGCCAGCAGGATGGGCAGGAAGACCAGCGTCGGGTCGGGCGCACCCTGCTGCATGCGGTACATGAAGATGGTCACCGGCAGCAGCGTGAGGGACGAGGCATTGAGCACCAGAAACAGGATCTGCGCGTTGGTGGCGGTGTCGGGCTGCGGGTTCAGCTCCTGCAGCGACTTCATGGCCTTCAGCCCCATGGGCGTGGCCGCGTTGTCCAGCCCCAGCGCGTTGGCCGCAAAGTTCAGCGTGATCAGCCCCAGCGAAGGGTGGCCGCGCGGCACCCCAGGCATGAGCCTGGCAAACAGCGGCGCCAGCCAGCGCGCCAGCGCGTCCACCAGGCCCGCCTTCTCGGCAATGCGCAAGAACCCCAGCCACAGCGTGAGCGTGCCAAACAGCAGCACCATCACCTCGACCGAGAGCTTGGCCATCTGGAACAGGGCCTGCACCATGGCCGAGAAGATGTCGGCATTGCCGCCCACCAGCCACTGGGCCAGCGCAGCCACCGCCGCTGTCAGGAAGAAGCCGAGCCACAGGGTGTTGAGCATGGGAGAGGGGGCGCTGAGGGGAGGGTGGGTGTTTGGCCGAGATTACACGCAGCTGAGGGCAGGGCGGGGCCGTTGGCAGCCGGTTTGGCGCCGCCACGACAGCGCCAGGGTTGTGTGCCTGGGGTGATTCTGGGGTGCCGGGTAAACTATAGGGTTTTTGCCGCGCGGGGCGACCCTCGGCAAATACCCCCAACCCACACACAAAGGTAACCCCCATGGGCGCGCAGTGGAAAGCAAAAGGCAAGGCTCTGGTGGCCGATGCCAAGGGCAAGCTGTTTGGCAAGCTGGTCAAGGAAATCACCGTGGCCGCACGCGGCGGCGCCGACCCGGCCAGCAACTCGCGCCTGCGCCTGGTGGTCGAGCAGGCCCGCAAGGCATCGATGCCCAAGGACACGCTGGAGCGCGCCATCAAGAAGGGCTCTGGCACCGGCGCCGACGCCGTCAGCTACGAGCGCGTGATCTACGAAGGCTTTGCCCCCCACCAGGTGGCCGTGATGGTCGAATGCCTGACCGACAACGTGAACCGCACTGCCCCCGAGATGCGCGTGCTGTTCCGCAAGGGCCAGTTGGGCACATCTGGCTCGGTGGCGTGGGACTTCAACCACGTGGGCATCATCGAAGCCGAGCGTGCCAACGCCGATGCCGACCCCGAGCTGGCCGCCATCGAAGCCGGTGCGCAGGACTTTGAGGCCGGCGACGAAGAAGGCACCACCGTCTTCTGGACGGACCCTACCGACCTGGATCTGGTCAGCCGCGCGCTGCCAGCCCACGGCTTCACGGTGCTGACTGCCAAGCTGGGCTACAAGCCCAAGAACCCGGTGAACCCCGCCAACCTCACGGCCGAACAGCTGGAGGAGGTGGAGAACTTCCTGGCCGCCATCGATTCGAACGACGACGTACAAAACGTGTTTGTGAGCCTGGGAGGCTGATGCCAGCGGGCTGGTGCTGGAGCAGGTACCTCATACGGTGCCGCGCAGCATTCCGCCCACTCCATCCGTTGGCTGGCCACCTCTTGTTTTGACGGACCCATCCACTGTTTCATGACTGCTGACCACTACGCAGCCCTCGGGCTGGCGGCCAACGCGTCGCTGGCGGACATCAAGAAGGCCTTTCGCCAGAAGGCCTCGTTCTACCACCCCGACCGCAATACCGCCCCCGACGCGGCCCAACGCTTTGCTGAAGTGCAAAAGGCCTACGAGGTGCTGTCGGACGACGACGCCCGCCAGGCCTATGACGACAACCGCCGCCGCAACCTGCTGGACGACCCGCTGCAGACCGCCCAGGAGATCTGGCAGGCCTACAGCGCGCGCATCCTTTCTCACCCTTCTGCCCTGTGAAACTTTCTCCCTATTTTTATGACCTGCGCTCGGCCTACCAGGCCGAGCTGGATGACCTGGTGTCGGACTCCGAGGGCAACGACGTGCTGCGCAAGCGCCTGGCTGAAAAGCGCAACGAGATGGCGTTTTTGGTGCAGATGATGGAACTGGCCCCCGAAATGGTGGCCGTGGTGTTCCACCGGGGCTTTCGCTTCACCCAACCGGCGGCGCTGGAGCACCTGCTGAGCCTGCCCGTGAATGAGTTGCCCGACTGGCACAGCCTGGGCCACGCCGTGGCGCTGGAGCCCTGGGCGCAGAGCCTGGCGCAGACGGTGCTGCGCGAGCCCCAGGGCGCACGCTTTCTGACCGTGGCTGCTGGCCTGGAATACCTGCAGCAGCACGCCCACATGGCCCCCGCTGCCGCCGCACATGGCGACAGCGATGCCGAAGAGGACAGTGAAGACGCCGCCGAGCACGACGACGACTACAGCGCCCTGAGTGCCGACGACGCGGTGGACCCACACAACAGCCGTACGCGCGAAGAGGCCAGCGCCAACTGGCTGGCCGACGTGGGCTTTGAGCGCAAGGAATGACGACCATGAGCAGCAGCAACCAACACCTGGCCCTGATCACCAAAACCACCAGCCTTATCGCGGCCGGTGACATCGTGGGCGCCGAATCGGCGCTGGCAGAGCTGGCCGATGCCGAAGGCGACAACGCCCTGATGGTAGTGCTGGACCAGCTCGCCCCCAAGGACATCCTGGCCGTGATGCGCGAGTACGACGACTCCAAGGCGTCCGTGGTCAACATGCTGGTCACGCCCGAGCAGTTTGCCCGCGCCATGGTGCTGGAGAAGCAGTACAAGGACCTCACCCACACCCACCTGCGCAACATGGTCAACGCCGTGGTCTTCCGCGACGATGCCGACCCGGTGGAATTCCTCACCGCCATAGGCGACCTCGAAGGCGGCGCCGAGGCCCTGGCCAACTACTTTGCGGAAAAGTGGAGCCGCATCGAAGCCTTTGCCCGCACTGGCACGTTTGACGCGACCGAAGACTACGGTGTCACGCTGAGCGATGACGAACTGCTGGCCTCGGGCTATGTGCAGCCGCGCGTGGACCTGGACGAGGTGGCCGACCGCGACTGGATGCAGATGGCCTGGCTGCTGCGCTACGAGTGCCGCGACCTGTTCATTGAAATGCTGCTGGTGCTGCGCGCCAAAGCCCGTGCGTTTGATATGGGCCTGGAAGAGGGCGATGAGACTCCCGCCGAGGAAGACGACGGCAAGTTCGAGACCAGCGAGACAGACCGGGGCAAGGCCACGCCCGCTGCCCGCGCCTCTGACGAAGAATCCGCGATTTGATGATGTCCCAAAGCTCGGCACTGCAACTGCACGACGCCCGTCCTTTCTTTGAAAAGGCGCTGGTCTACGGCGTGCAGCACGGCATCCTCGATGCGGACCGGCTGGCGGCCATCCATACCGATGCGCCCAAGGGCATGGTGCAGATTGCGCGCTACTTTGGCAGTGAGTTTTTGCGGCCCGAGCTGGAAAAGGCGCGGGATCGCATGGTCAACCTCATCAGCCTGTACCTGCTGGAGACCACGGACGGTGATCTGGCCAAGGCGGCGGTCTCGCTGCGCGACAACTCCTTTTTGTCGCGCTCCAAGGGCGGGTCCGACATGCTCAAGCGGCTGATCGCCATGCCCGAGAGCAGCAACTTTGGCATGGCCGGCTATGCCGATGCCGAAACCCCGCTGCTGGCTGCCTGGTCGCTGCGCAGCCATGCCGACTACCGCGCGGAGCTGGCCCGCCGCAGCCAGATCGCCCAGGCCATCGCCGCCGCCGAATGGCTGGCCGCGCAGTACGACCTGGACACCGACGAGCTGGAAACTGCTGGTGCCGATGCCGAGGCGGTGATCCGCACAGGGCTGCTGATGCAGGCGCTGAACCCCAAGGCCATGGCAGCGGGTGAGTGGCCTAGCGCCCCGGCGTTTGAAAAGCTGGTGACGGCACTGCGCAAAAAGAAGGCACCCGTGCCGACGGCGCTGCGCTTGCCCGCTGGTGTGCCCGCAGAGCTGCGCGATGTGCTGCAAGCCCAATGCGCTGCGGTGCTGGCGGACTTGCCCAAGCTGCTGCAGTCCACTGCGCCCCTCCGCACCCTGTTGCGCCCCATGGGCGCCTTTCGGGCGCGGTACTTCCTGCTGGACGACCCGCTGGCCGAAGTGGACAGCTTTCACCGCAGCCTGGACGCTCTGGAGGAAGACGACGAGCCTCCGCAGCCCGCCAGCAAGACCTGGACGAAGGCGACCGCAGGCAACGAGGACGAGCACTCCCTGCTCACGCTGTTCCTGTGCCTGGCCGCTGGCGCGCCCAAGAAGACACTGCTGACCGAGAAAACCGCCGCCAGCCTGGTGCGCAAGATCCGCAAGTCCGGCCTGCAGCCCGAGCTGGCGGCCGACTTCATCCGCACCCATGCGGCGGCCGCCTTCCAGCAAGACTACCTGGCCCTGTGGTCCGGTTTTGTGCAAGACGCGCAGGCCACGCTGACCAGCGACCGTGACTACCAGATGCACGACGCACTGGCGCTGCTGCGGCGCGAATGCCACGTGGTGAGCTGACAGGTGCGCCCATAGGCCGAGCGAGGGGGCGGCCTGAGAGGCTCCAGGCACTAGCTCAAGCACTGCATGGATGCCCGAAAAAGAGTCGCGGGGCAGTCAAGGCTCTCGGTTACCATTGTTAACGTTGACAGTCATCGCATAGCCTGCAAGCCATAGCAGCCGGGCGTTGGGCGATGGCGTCGCGTTGTGAGCCTCATTGCCATCGCCTGTCTGTACCTTCTGTGCACAGCCCCACCCTCCTTATCGTCGCGGCCATTCTTGCAGCGCTGGTCACAGGCGTTCTGTCCGCGGTGTGGATCTTCAACAGACGCATTCCCGGGCTTCGCTTCTGGGCGCAGGCACTGTTTTGCGCCACCGTCTTCTGCATCAACCTGCTGCTGCGCGACCATGTGTCGCTGCCGTTGTCTGTCGTGCTGGCGCAGTCTTCCGTAGCGTTGGCTGCATACCTATGCCTGCTGGGCGCACGCGAGTACATGGGCAGGGCGCCCTTGGGGCACGGTGTTGCCTTACTGGCCTTGGCGCTTCTGCTGGGTACTGCCTTGTTTTTTACCCTGGTGAAGCCGAATGTGCAGGTACGCATCGCGCTGACGGGGCTGGTGCCAGGGGTGTTGTTCATTGCGGCCGCGCACACACTGGCCCGTGGCGGCTTTCACAAGGTGCCCGCACGGTACCTGTTTGCGGCCACGGTGGGCGTGCATGGAGCGTTCTTGCTGGTGCGGCCTTTGCTGTTCAAGCTGGCCGCGCCCGCCGATGGGGCGCAGCCCGAGACGGGCATGGTGGCTGCGCTGTCGCAGTTTGTGGTGCTGGAGTCCACCCTGGCGCTGGTGCTGGTGGCGTTTGGTGCGCTCATGCTCACCAATGAGTTCATCACCAACGAACTGCGCCACCTGGCCGAGGTGGACCCGCTGACCAATGTATTCAACCGCCGCGCGTTTCTGACCCTGCTGGACAAAGCCATCAGCAACGCCCAGCGCACGCAGACGACGTTGCCCGTGCTGGTGATGGACCTGGACCATTTCAAGAAGGTCAACGACAGTTGGGGCCACCGCGCGGGTGACGATGTGCTGCGCCATTTTGTGATGCTGGCCCAGCGCTGCCTGCGCAAGGAAGACGTGATGGGTCGACTGGGGGGGGAAGAGTTCGCCATCTTCTTGCCCAACGCAGGGGCCGGTGGCGCCGTTGCGGTGGCCGAGCGGCTGCGCGCCATGGTGGAGGCCCACCCGGTGGTGACCGAGCAGCGCAGCATTGCGCTCACGGTGAGTGTCGGCGTCACCGTGTGCGCGGGCAGCGAGTCCGCAGGCACGGCCCTGCAGCGTGCGGATGAGGCCATGTACCTGGCCAAGGAACGGGGGCGCAACCGCGTGGAGATGACCGTGGTCCCTGCTGCACCCATGGCCCCGGCTACCACCACCAACCAGCCTGCCACGCGGACCACCCTGGCGGCATAGGAGCTGCCTTGCGTCGACACGGCGCTAGGCTCTGTCGCCTTGCGTCATGGAGGGCTGTGTCGGCTGCCCGACCCTGGCGGTGGCGGCATGGGTCACAAAGTCGATGTTGCCCGTCACAATCACCGTTTTCACCCCGCCCCCGGTGATGCAAGCAGACAACCCCATGGCAGTCCCCACCCCTCCTGGCGCCCCCAGCGACGCCCACGCTGCAGCCCCCCAATCCGCTGGTACCCAGCCCGCGCCCTCTGCGTCGCCAGCGCTGTCCGGCCGCAGGGCGTTTCTGGCCACCGGGGCCGGGGCGGCGCTCGCAGCCGCTGGCGCTGCGGGCTATTTTCTGCACCAACCGGGCAACGACCGACGGCTGGTCTTCGCCACCCTGCACGATGCCATGGGCGAGGCCGAGCGACTGAATGCTGCCTCTGTCCACGCGCTGGAACCCGCCACGGCCTGGACCTGGGCGCAGACGCTGGTGCATTGCGCGCAGAGCATTGAATACTCGTTGCAAGGCTTTCCGTCGCCCAAGTCGGCGCTGTTTCAGAACACCCTGGGGGCCGCCGCTTTCAAGGTGTTTACTCTGCGGGGCCGCATGAGCCACAACCTGGCCGAGCCCATTCCGGGCGCCCCGGCCCTCGATGCGCAGACCACGGACCCATCGGCCGCCATGGCGCGCCTGCGCCAGGCGGTGCAGGACTTTGCCCTCCACACCGGTGCACTGCAGCCTCACTTTGCCTATGGCGCCTTGACCCGGGCGCAGTACGAGCAGGCGCACGCCATGCACCTGGCCAACCATCTGTCGGCCTTTGATGGGCGCGGCTAGTTCAGGCGCTGAAGACTAAAGCTGCGCTCGTCTGAAGCTGCTAGACCAGCTCCGCAGCGCAGCCGTAAGACCCACGCAATTGCAGTCAAATTGATGCAAGTCAAGGGAGGCGGCCGACCGCGCGCAGCCCATGAGAGCCCTGCGCTTACGATACTTTTTGAGGTGAGGCGCCTTCGCTGATGTGACTGCCAATGCGCTCTGCCTCCGCACCAAAGAGGATCAGAGCCATGGGCAGCAAGTGGAAAATTTATGCGGCCGTCGCAGCGCTGTTGCTGCTGGGCACCGTATTGGTCGTGCGATGGGCGCCGTGGCAGTCCAAGGGGCCGGGCCCGGGCTTTGTGAGCGGCAACGGCCGCATCGAGGCCACCGAGATCGCCGTGGCCACCAAGCTCGCGGGCCGGGTGCAGGACATCCTGGTGGCCGAGGGCGATTTCGTGAAGGCGGGGCAGCCCGTGGCCCGCATGCAGATTGACGGCCTGCAAGCCCAGCGTGAAGAGGCCGTAGCCCGGCTGCAGCAGGCGCAGCTGGCCATCAGCAGCGCGCAGGTACAGGTGGCCCAGCGCGAGAGCGACTACCAGGCTGCTCTGGCCGTGGTGGCACAGCGCGAAAGTGACCTCGACACCGCCCGCCGCCGCCTGCCACGCTCTGAGCAGTTGGCGCGCGAAGGTTTTTTCTCCAGCCAGTTGCTGGACGACGACCGCGCCAAGGTGCGCAGCCAGCAGGCCGCCGTGGTCGCGGCCAAGGCGCAGGCCAAGGCGGCGCAGGCGGGCATAGGCGCGTCGCGCACGCAGGTGACCAGCGCCGAGGCCAACGTGCGCGCGCTGGAGGCCACGCTGGCCCGCATCGATGTGGAGCTGGCCGACAGCGAGCTCAAGGCCCCGCGCGACGGGCGGGTGCAGTTCCGCGTGGTGCAGCCCGGCGAGGTGGTGGGCGCAGGCGCGCGCGTGCTGCAGCTGGTGGACCTGACCGATGTGTACATGACCTTCTTTCTGCCCGAAACCGTGGCGGGCCGTGTGGCGCTGGGCAGCGATGTGCGCATCGTGCTCGATGCCGCGCCGGGCTTTGTGATTCCGGCCACTGTGTCGTTTGTGGCCAGCACGGCGCAGTTCACACCCAAGACGGTGGAGACCGCCAGCGAGCGCCAGAAGCTCATGTTCCGCGTGCGGGCCCAGATCGACAAGGCATTGCTGCTGCGCCACCAGGAGCAGGTCAAGACCGGTCTGCCCGGCGTGGCGTGGCTGCGGGTGGACCCTGCGGTGGAATGGCCTGCCAACCTCGCCGTCAAGGCCGACCAGTGAGCCTCCCCGGCAGCGCGGCACCCGTAGCCCGCCTGCGTGGCGTGGGCCAGCGCTACGGGCGCACGGTGGCGCTCAATGGCATCGACCTGGAGGTGGCTGCGGGCCGCATGGTGGGCCTGATCGGGCCGGACGGCGTGGGCAAGTCCAGCCTGCTGGCGCTGGTGGCGGGCGCCCGCGCAGTACAGCAGGGCACGGTGGAGGTGCTGGGCGGCGACATGGCCAAAAGCCGCCACCGCAGCCGCGTGTGCCCCCGCATCGCCTATATGCCGCAGGGCCTGGGTAAGAACCTGTACCCCACGCTGTCGGTGGAAGAGAACCTGCAGTTCTTTGGCCGCCTGTTCGGGCACGACGCGGCCGAGCGGCGCCGCCGTATTGATGAACTCACACGCAGTACCGGCCTGCACCCGTTTCTGGCGCGGCCTGCGGGCAAGCTTTCGGGCGGCATGAAGCAGAAGCTGGCGCTGTGCTGCGCGCTCATCCACGACCCCGACCTGCTCATCCTGGACGAGCCCACCACCGGCGTGGACCCGCTGGCACGCGCGCAGTTCTGGGATTTGATCGGCCGCATCCGCGCCGCGCGGCCCGACATGAGCGTGATTGTGGCCACGGCCTACATGGAGGAAGCCCAGCGCTTTGAATGGCTGGTGGCGATGGACGAGGGACGCATTATGGCCACCGGCACCCCGGTCGAGCTGATGGCCCGCACCGGGCACGATTCGCTGGAGCAGGCCTTTGTGGCCCTGCTGCCCGAGGCCAAGCGCCGGGGTCACCAGGCGGTGCAGATTCCGCCGCTGGACCGGTCGCAGGCAGACGCCGCCACCAACGTCGCCATCGAGGCGCGCGACCTGACCATGCGGTTTGGTGATTTTGTGGCGGTGGACCATGTGAGCTTTCGCATCCAACGCGGCGAGATCTTTGGCTTTCTGGGCAGCAATGGCTGCGGCAAGTCCACCACCATGAAGATGCTCACCGGCCTGCTGCCCGCCAGCGACGGGCAGGCCTGGCTGTTTGGCCAGCCGGTGGACCCCAAGGACATGGCCACACGGCGGCGCGTGGGCTACATGTCGCAGGTGTTTTCGCTGTACAGCGAGCTGTCGGTGGAGCAGAACCTGGTACTGCATGCCCGCCTGTTCCACGTGCCCGAGGCCGAGGTGCCCGCGCGCGTCACGGCGATGCTGGAGCGCTTTGACCTGCAGGCCGTGCGCAGTTCCTTGCCCATGAAGCTGCCGCTGGGCATGCGCCAGCGCCTGTCGCTGGCCGTGGCCATGGTGCACCAGCCCGAGCTGCTGATTCTGGACGAGCCCACCTCGGGCGTGGACCCGATGGCGCGCGACAACTTCTGGCGCCTGATGGTGGAGCTGGCGCGGCGCGACAAGGTCACCATCTTCATCTCCACTCATTTCATGAACGAGGCCGAGCGCTGCGACCGCATCTCGCTGATGCACGCAGGGCGCGTGCTGGAGAGCGCAGCGCCGCAGGACATCGTGGCCAAACGCGGTGCCGCCACGCTGGAAGAAGCCTTCATCGGCTACCTGGAAGATGCTGCGGGCACGGCCCAGGCTCCTGTGTCCGCGGCGGCTTCGGGCACGACTGCGCTATCGCCGGTGTCCGTGCCCAACACTCCCACCTGGCCCACCCGCCTGCGCCAAAGCCTGGCCCGCATCCACAGCACCCAGTGGCGCGAGGCACTGGAGCTGCGCCGCGACCCGGTGCGTGGTGCCATGGCGCTGCTGGGCTCGCTGATCCTGATGTTCGTGATGGGCTATGGCATCAGCATGGACGTGGAGAACCTGCGCTTTGCCGTGCTGGACCGGGACCAGACCGCGCTGAGTCGCACCTACACGCTGAACCTGGCGGGCTCGCGCTACTTCACCGAGCAGCCGCCCATCACCACCTACGCTGAGCTGGATGCGCGCATGCGCTCCGCCGAGATATCGCTGGCGCTGGAGATCCCGCCCGGCTTTGCGCGCGACGTGGCACGCGGCCAGCCGGTGCAGATCGGTGCCTGGGTGGACGGCGCCATGCCCCAGCGCGCCGAAACCGTCATCGGCTACGCCCAGGGCCTGCACCAGCAGTGGCTGGTGGAGCAAAGCCGCAGCCGCACGGGCGTGGTGCCCCGGGGCCTGCTGGAGGTGGAGCCGCGCTACCGCTACAACCCCGACGTGCGCAGCCTGCCGTCCATGGTGCCCGCCGTGATCCCGCTGCTGTTGCTCATGCTGCCCGCCATGCTCACGGCCCTGGCCGTGGTGCGCGAGAAGGAGCTGGGCTCCATCATCAACCTGTATGTGACGCCCACCACGCGCACCGAATTCATGCTGGGCAAGCAGCTGCCCTATGTGCTGATGGCGCTGTTCAACTTTGGCCTCATGTGCCTGGCGGCCGTGACGGTGTTTGGCGTGCCCATCACCGGCAGCTTTGCCACGCTCACGCTGGGGGCCGTGCTGTTCAGCCTGTGCTCCACGGGCATGGGGCTGCTGGCCTCCACCGTTACGCGCAGCCAGATTGCTGCCATGTTTTTTGCCATGGTGGGTACGCTCATCCCGGCGGTGCAGTTTGCGGGGCTCATCAACCCCGTGTCGTCCATGACCGGCTTTGCACGCTGGGTGGGCGAGGTCTACCCGGCCAGCCACATGTTCACCATCAGCCGAGGCGTGTTCAACAAGGCGCTGGGTCTGCAGGATCTGCAGGCCGAGTTCTGGCCCATGGTCGTGGCGGTGCCGGTCATTGTCGGTACTGCGATCTTGCTGTTACGCAAGCAGGAGACCTGACATGGCGCTGCGTGGCCGCTGGTCCAACATCTTTCGGTTAGGCATCAAGGAGCTGTGGAGCCTGTGGCGCGACCCGGCCATGTTGTTCCTCATCGTCTACACGACCACGCTGGCGGTGTACTCGGCGGGCATGGCGCAGCCCGAGACGCTGTACCACGTGCCCATTGCCATCGTGGACGAGGACGACTCGGCCTTGTCCCAGCGCATCGCCACCGCGTTCTATGCGCCCCAGTTCACGCGCCCCGCCATGATCAGCATGCGCGAGGTGGACCCGGGCCTGGACGCCGGCCGCTTCACGCTGGTGCTGCACATCCCCGCGCATTTCCAGCGCGATGTGCTGGCGGGCCGGGTGCCGCAGGTGCAGCTCAACATCGACGCCACGCGCATGGGGCAGGCGTTTGCGGCCAACGGGGCGGTGCAGCAGATCGTGCACCTGGAGGCAGCCGAGTTTGTGCAGCGCGACCGTACCGTGGCCGCTCAGCCCATCGAGCTGACGGTGCGCTCGCGCTTCAACCCGGCGCTGAGCCCTGCGTGGTTTGGTTCGCTCATGGAGCTGATCAACATCGTGACCATGCTGTCCATCATCCTCACGGGCGCCGCGCTGATCCGCGAGCGCGAGCATGGCACGGTGGAGCATCTGCTGGTGATGCCTGTGACGCCCGGCGAGATCATGCTGGCCAAGGTCTGGGCCATGGCGCTGGTGGTGCTGGTCGCCACGTGGATTTCGCTCACGGCGGTGATCCGCTGGGCGATTGGCGTACCCATCGAGGGCTCGGTGCCGCTGTTTCTGCTGGGGGCCACGCTGCACCTGTTTGCCACCACGTCCATGGGCATCTTCATGGCCACGGTGGCGCGCAGCATGCCGCAGTTTGGCTTGCTGATGGTGCTGGTGATGATGCCGCTGCAGATGCTGTCGGGCGGCGTCACCCCGCGCGAGAGCATGCCGCTGTGGGTGCAGTACGGCATGGCGCTGGCGCCCACCACACACTTCACCGAGCTGGCCCAGGCCATCCTCTACCGGGGTGCGGGCTGGGCGGTGGTGTGGCCGTCGCTGGTGTGGCTGCTGGGCATTGGGGCCGTGCTGTTCAGCCTGGCGCTGGCGCGGTTTCGCAAGACGATTGCGCGCATGGCCTGAACGTCAGGATGACTGTGTGCTATCGAATATATAGCTGCCAAGGCATGATCCATTAGCGCTTGAGGCTAGTTGGACGCAAAATCCACGCTGCCGGGCCGCCCAGGCAGGTTCAGCAGCGCCACGGGCGCCGGGCTGCTGGCCACCCGTTGGCCGCGCCGCCACACACCCAGGCGCGTGGCCCGCAGGCGGATGGCGTCCACCGGGTTGCGCGCATGCAGCAGCACCAGGTCGGCATGGCAGCCGGGGGCGATACCGTAGCCCTCCAGCCCCAGCAGCTTGGCGGGATTCACCGTCACCGCATCAAAACACTGCCGCATCGCGGCCTGGCTGGTCATCTGTCCCACGTGCAGGCCCATGTGCGCGGCCTCCAGCATGTCGGCGCTGCCGCCGCTGTACCAGGGGTCGAGCACGCAGTCGTGGCCAAACGCCACCGTCAGGCCCGCAGCCATCAGCTCGGGCACACGGGTCATGCCACGGCGCTTGGGGTAGGTGTCGTGGCGGCCTTGCAGGGTGATGTTGATGAGCGGGTTAGCCACCACGCCCAGGTCGGCCTCGGCCATCAGCGCCATCAGCTTGCTCACGTAGTAGTTGTCCATGCTGTGCATGGAGGTGAGGTGCGAGCCCGTCACGCGGCCCTGCAGGCCCAGGCGCTGGGTTTCGTACGCCAAGGTTTCCACGTGGCGCGAGTGCGGATCATCGCTCTCGTCGCAGTGCATGTCCACGCGTTTGCCCCGTTCGGCCGCCAGTTCGCAAAGGATCTTCACGCTCTCGGCCCCCTGGGCCATGGTGCGCTCGAAGTGCGGAATGCCGCCCACCACGTCAACACCCATGTCCAGCGCGCGTTTCAGGTTGTCGAGCCCTCCGGGCGCGCGCAGCACGCCGTCTTGTGGGAAGGCCACCAGTTGCAAATCCAGGTAGGGCGCCACGCGCTGCTTCACGTCCAGCAGCGCCTGCACCGGCAGCAGGCTGGGGTGGCTGGTGTCAACGTGCGAGCGGATGGCCAGCAGCCCGCGCGCCACGGCCATGTCGCAATACTGCAGCGCGCGCTGCACGATGGCGTCGTGCGTCAGCGTGGGCTTGAGCTCGCCCCACAGCGCAATGCCTTCGAGCAGCGTGCCGCTTTCGTTCACGCGCGGCTGGCCGTAGCTCAGGGTGGAATCCATGTGGAAATGCGCGTCCACAAACGCCGGGCTGACCAGCAGGCCACCGGCGTCCACCGTCTCATGCGCAGGGGCTTGCAGGCCTTCGGTCACTTCGGTGATGCGACCGCCTTGCACGGCGATGGACATGTTCTGGCGGCCGTCGGGCAGGCTGGCGTGGGTGATGAGCAGGTCGAGCATGGTGGGGGAGTGTAGATATTCGTCGGGACGCGCTGGCACACTGCGGGGTCTCAAGAAGAAAGGGTCATCCGATGCACGCACATGAAAAGTTGAACTACGTCGAATTTGCCGCGTGCAATGTGCCCGCCACCAAGTCGTTCTTTGAAAAGGCCTTTGCATGGACCTTTGTGGACTATGGCCCCGAATACACGGCCTTCTCGGGCCAGGGGTTGGACGGCGGCTTCTTCCGCGCCAGCCTTTGTTCCACTCCAGCCACTGGCGGCGCCTTGCTGGTGTTCTACAGCGCTGACCTTGAAGCCACCTTGGCCAAGGTGGAGGCGGCGGGTGGCCATGTGGTCAAGCCGGTGTTCGACTTTCCGGGCGGGCGGCGCTTTCATTTCACAGAGCCCAGTGGCAACGAGTTTGCGGTGTGGTCCGATCAGAGGGTGTGAGTGAATCGGGCGTGGTGGGCTCATTCGCATCTTCTCATCGCTCCCCCTTGCGGTAGGGCTTCATCAGCGCCTGCGGATACGCCGCCTTGCGCGCCACCAGCACCAGCGCCAGGATGGACAGCAGGTAGGGCAGCATCAAATACACCTGGTACGGCAGCCAGGCATCGTCCGCCTGCTGCAGGCGTAACTGCAAGGCATCAAAGAAGGCAAACAGCAGTGCACCCAGCAGCGCCTTGCCAGGCCGCCACGATGCAAACACCACCAACGCCACGCAGATCCAGCCGCGCCCGTTGATCATGTTGAAGAAAAAGGCGTTGAACGCCGACAGCGTGAGGAAGGACCCCGCCACGCCCATCAGCGCCGAGCCCGCAACGATGGCGCCCGTGCGCGTGGCCGCCACCGAGATGCCCTGGCCCTCGGCCGCCTGTGGGTTCTCGCCCACCATGCGCACCGCCAGGCCCAGCGGGGTGCGCATCAGCACCCAGGCCAGCAGGGGCACCAGCAGCAGCGCCAGCAGCGTGAGTGGGGTCTGTGCCGACAGGATAGGAATGCCCAGCCACTCCATCGGAGCAAAGGGCTCAATGGTGGGCGGCGTGTTCACTTTGGGAAAGCTCACGCGGTAGCCGTAGTAGCTCAGCGCCGTGGCCAGCAGCGTGATGCCCAGGCCGGACACATGCTGCGACAGCGCCAGCCCCACGGTGAGCCAGGCGTGCAGCAGGCCAAACACCGCACCGGTGAGCGCCGCCACCAGCACCCCGGTCCACAGCCCATGGCCCGCATACACCGTGAGCCAGCCGGTGAAGGCCCCGGCCACCATGATCCCTTCAATGCCCAGGTTCAGCACGCCTGCACGCTCGCACAGCAGTACCCCAAGGGTGCCCAGGATGAGCGGGGTGGCGACCCGCAGGGTGGCAATCCAGAACGCGGGGTTGGCGAGGATGTCGAGCAGTTCGGTCATGCGGCTGCTCCGTGGAGTTTTGCTTCTATTTTAATAGCTGCTAGCGCTTTATTCACCAGCACTACAGGTCGATTTGGCTTGAAATTGTGGTGTGCACGGCTTGTCATGGCTGCATCACTTCCACCGCACGCGGTACTGGGTCAGCAGGCCCGCTACCAGCACTGCAATCAACGACGTCGCCACGATCACATCCGCAATGTAGGTTGGCACGCCCACCGCGCGGCTCATGCTGTCGGCCCCCACCAGCACGCCCGCCACAAAGGTGCCCGCCGCGATCACGCCCAGCGGGTGCAGCCCAGCCAGCATGGCGATCACGATGCCGCTGTAGCCGTAGCCGGGCGACATGTCGAGCGTCACATAGCTGGTGCGACCCGCCACCTCGATGGCACCTGCCAGCCCGGCCAGCCCGCCCGAGAGCAGTGCGACCAGCACGACGGTACGGGTGATCGGCACGCCCGCAAACGCGGCAGCGCGTGCATTGGCCCCCGCAGCGCGAATATCAAACCCCGGCACCGTGCGCGCCAGCAGCGCCCACAGCATCACGGCCAGCGACACGGCCCACAGCAGGCCCGTGTGCAGACGTGTCTGTGGCACCAGCTTGGAGAGTTCCAGATCACCTTGCAGCGCCACACTCTGCGGCCAGCCCATGGAGAGTGGGTCTTTCATCGGCCCATCCAGCAGCGCCGACACCAGCAGCAGCATGATGAAGTTGAGCAGCAGCGTGGTCACCACCTCGTCCACGCCCAGCCGCGCCTTCATCAGCGCCGGGCCCAGCAGCAGCGCAGCGCCCGCCAGCGCGGCCGACAGCATCATCAGCGGGAAGAGCACATACGGCGACCATTCCAGCCCCGTGCCGCCGTGCATGCCGCCCACGGCCACGGCGGCCAACGCTCCGGCATAAAGCTGCCCCTCGGCCCCAATGTTGAACAGCCGCGCGCGAAAGGCCACGGCCGCTGCCAGCCCAGTGAGGATCAGCGGCGTTGCGCGGGTGAGGGTTTCGGTCAGTGCAAACACCGAGCCGAACGCGCCTTGCAGCAGCAGCGCGTAGGTCTGCCCCACGGGCGCGCCGGCCCACAGCACCAGCAGGGCGCTGACGATCAAGGTGAAGACCACAGCGCCCACAGGTGCCAGCACGTAGGCGGCGGGGGAGGTGTGGTTGCGTTTTTCGAGTCTCATGGATTTTTCTTTTTTGTCGCTCAGTGAGTTGCACCGGCCATGGCAAGGCCGATGGCTTCGCGCGTCCAGTCTTCTGCAGGCCGGGCCTCGCTCAGGTGCCCGTCATGCATCACCGCCACGCGGTCGCCCAGCGCCAGCACTTCGTCCAGGTCGTCCGAGATCAGCAGCACAGCCGCCCCCGCATCGCGCGCATTGATGAGCTGCTGCTGCACAAACATCACCGCGCCAATGTCCAGCCCCCAGGTGGGCTGGTGCGCGACGATGAGCTGGGGCGCTTTGGCCGAGTTACCCGCTGCGTCCTGTGGCGGCATCAGCGCCCGGCCCAGGATGAGCTTTTGCATGTTGCCGCCCGACAGCGACCGCGCAGGCGCATCGGCCCCGCCGCCGCGCACGTCAAAGGTCTCGGCCACACGCTGTGCGTGCTGGCGCGCGGCGCGGCGTTTGACCCAGAAGGCGCGGAACCACGGGTGTGCAAACCAGGGGCCGCGAAGGCGCTCGGCCACCGCGTTCTCCCACACGGGCAGGTCGCCCACCACGCCCACGGCGTGCCGGTCTTCGGGGATGCGGGCCACGCCCTGGTTCACCAGCCACGCGGGCCGTGCTTGCAGCGGTGCGCCGCGCAGCGTGACCTGGCCCATGGCGGCGCTGCGCACGCCGCACAGCAGGTCGGCCAGCGCCACCTGGCCGTTGCCGCTGACGCCTGCAATCGCCACGATCTCGCCCGCACGCAAGGTGAGGGACACATCATTCAGCCGGTCGCGCCCGGTGGGGGCGGTGCTGACGTTGGCCAGGGTGCAGATGGGCTCGCCCACCTTCTTGGCGGGGCGGCGCTCGGCCGCCTCAATCGCATGCCCCACCATCCATTGCGCCAGCTGCCCCTGCGTGGTGCCCTGGGCAGGCGCCTCGGCCACCAGCTTGCCCTGGCGTAGTACGGCCACGCGGTGAGATACGCGCAGCACCTCGCCCAGCTTGTGGCTGATGAAGATGATGGACAGGCCCTGCGCCACCATCTGCGCCAGGGTGTCGAACAGCGCCTCGCTCTCCTGTGGGGTGAGCACGGCGGTGGGTTCGTCCAGGATGAGGATGCGGGCGCCCCGGTAGAGCGCTTTCAAAATTTCGACGCGCTGGCGTTCGCCCACCGAGAGGCTGCCGACCTTCGCATCGGGGCTGACGGGCAGACCAAATTGCTGCGACACCACCAGCAGTTTGGTGCGCGCCTCGCTGCGGCGCGAAAAAGGCTGCCACAGCGGCTCGCTGCCCAGCAGCACGTTGTCCAGCACCGTGAGGTTGTCGGCCAGCGTGAAGTGCTGGTGCACCATGCCAATGCCCGCCGCCAGCGCCGCGCGCGGCTGGCCAGGGGGCAGGGGCTGGCCGAAGACTTCGATCTGGCCGTCGTCGGCCACGTAGTGCCCGAACAGGATGGACATCAGCGTGGACTTGCCCGCACCGTTCTCGCCCAGCAGGGCCAGCACTTCGCCGCGTGCGAGGGTCAGGCTGATGCTGTCGTTGGCGACGAGCTTGCCGAAGCGTTTGGTGATGCCCGACAGACGCAGGACAGGGGCGTTGGGGGAGTCCATCTATTTCCAGGCCGCCAGAAACGCCCGCAACACCTTGGCCGAATTGGCGGCTGCCAGGCCCATGAAAGTGCCCATTTCGTTCTCGCCCTCGCCGCCACCAGCCAAGTCGCTCAGCGAGCGGAAGGCGATGTAAGGCACGCCGTTGCTATGTGCCACCATGGCGGTGGCGGCGGTTTCCATGTCGAGCACGTTGGCCTCGAAGGTTTTGAAGGCGTATTCGCGGAAGGCCTTGTTGTCTACAAACGCCTGGCCGGACACGCCATTGCCACCTACCACCAGTTGCGGGCGCTGCTTGAGGCAGGTGGCAGCGAGGCAGTGCTCCTGGCCCACGTTCTGCAGGCTGCGGGCGGTGGCCAACATCTTGGGGTCGGCTTCAAACCAGAACTTTTTCGAGAGCTGTGGCTGGGCGGCCGAGCGCACTTCGACGGGGCGCGGGTGCATCATGCCGAAGGCGGGCATCGTCAGCTCGCTTTTCATCCAGGCGGGGGCGCTGTACTGGCCGGGTTGGTCTTCGCGCGCCATCAGCCATTCCATGTACTGGCCCCATTGCGCGGGCACCGTGACATCGCCAATGTGCAGGCTGGGGTTGACGCCGCCCGCAATGCCGCTGAAGACCACATGGCTCACGTTAAAGCGGTCCAGCACCAGTTGCGTGTTCATGGCCGCGTTGGTCATGCTGATGCCGGAGAGGAACACCACCACGGGCTTGCCTTCGAGCGTGCCGGTGGTGAACTCCACGCCGTTGATGCTGTACTTGGCGGGCTGTTGCACCTGGGGCAGCAGTACGGTCAGCTCGGGCGCAAAGGCGGAGATGACGGCGATGCGCGGGGTGTCGTCCATCCGTACTGCCGTCTTGCTGGGAGCTGTAACGGCGCAGCCTGCGACCATGGCGGCCAGTGCCAGAGCGCCCATAAGACGTGAACAGCGGGTAGCCAACGAGGCTTTTGCGGCGGGAAGTGAGGTCATGGGGCCTTGTCAGCGGTTCATTGCGGGGGCATCCAACAAACAGGCCACCGCGTTGTGAGGATGGCCTGTTCACGCAATAGAAAGGGCAAGCGGGCAGGGCGCCCACCGCCCGCCGTGCTTACTTGGCCGTCGATTTGGGCTGGCTGTCGTCCACCTTCACGGTGAACTTGCCGGCCAGGATGTCGGCCTCCTTGGCCTTGACCTTGGCGACGATGTCGGCAGGCACCTTCTTCTCGAACGTGCCCAGGGGCGCGAGTTCAGAGCCCTTGTGCTTCATCATGGAGTACGGGCCGTAGTCCTCGGCGGTGAACTTGCCTTCCTTGACCAGCTTGAGCGCGCGGTCGATGCTGGGCTCCATGTGCCAGATGGCCGATGCCACCACCGTATCGGGGTATTGCGGCTGTGTGTCGATCACGTTGCCGATGGCGAGCTTGCCCTTTTCCTTGGCCGCATCGCTCACACCAAAGCGCTCGGCGTAGAGCACGTCAGCGCCTTTGTCGATCATGGCGAAGGTGGCTTCCTTGGCCTTGGGGGGATCAAACCAGCTGTTGATGAAGGTGATGGTGAACTCGACCTTGGGGTTGGTCTCCTTGGCGCCCGCCATGAAGGCGTGCATCAGGCGGTTGACCTCGGGGATGGGGAAGCCGCCGACCATGCCAATCTTGTTCGTCTTGGTCATGCCGCCGGCCACCATGCCGCTGAGGTAGGCGGGCTCCTGGATGTAGTTGTCGAACACGCTGAAGTTGGGCGCCTGCGGTTTGCCGGAGGAGCCCAGCAGGAAGGACGTCTTGGGGAAGTCTTTGGCCACCTTGCGGGCGGCGGCTTCCACCGCAAAGGCCTCGCCCACGATGAGCTGGTTGCCGCCGGTGGCGTACTCGCGCATCACGCGCTCGTAGTCGGCGTTGCTGACGTTTTCGCTGGCCTTGTATTCGATCTCGCCGCGTGCTTCGGCGGCCTTCAGGGCCTTGTGGATGCGGCTGACCCATTGCTGTTCAAAAGGCACCGTGTAGATCGCCGCGACCTTGAGCTTGGACTGCGCGAAGGCCAAAGAGGGCGCCATCGCCATGGCGGCCGAGAGGGCCATGGAGGTGCAGAGCAGGCGTCCGGTGAAGATGCGGCGAGTGGTCATGGTGGGGTTCCTTCAGACAAGCAAACAAGGAGGTTGGGTGTGCTGCTACCAAGCAAGGAGCGCGCCAGTCGGTGGCGGTGTAACTGCAAACCAGCGGCAAGTCTGCCAGAGGAAAGCCACCAGTTGGTAAAAAAATGGTGCGTGCGTGCAGAGCTTCCGAAAATCAGCCTGCGGTACCCCACCAGGGTAGGGCCCGCAATGGGCTGCTACGCAACGCAGAGAGGCACAGTGACGAAAAAAAGCCACCGCTGGGCGGCAAGCCCTGCGGTGGCTGGTGCACGGGCGCTGACGCTGTGCGCTTATTTGGTGCCAAAAATGCGGTCGCCCGCATCGCCCAGGCCCGGCAGGATATAGCCGTGGTCGTTCAGCTCGCGGTCGATGGCGGCGGTGAAGATCGGCACGTCCGGGTGGGCCTTTTGCAGCGTGGCCACGCCTTCAGGGGCGGCCAGCAGGCAGACGAACTTGATGGAGCGGGGGTTGAGCTTTTTCAGGCGGTCCACGCAGGCTGCGGCCGAGTTGCCCGTGGCCAGCATCGGGTCCACCACGATGATGTCGCGCTCGTCCATTTCGGACGGCATCTTGAAGTAGTACTCCACGGGCTGCAGCGTGGCCGGGTCGCGGTACAGGCCGATGTGGCCCACACGGGCGCCGGGCACCACGTTGAGCATGCCGTCCAGAAAGCCGTTGCCCGCCCGCAGGATGGAGACCAGCACCAGCTTCTTGCCGTCGATCATCTTGCCGGTCATGGTCTCCAGCGGGGTTTCGATCTGCACATCCTGCAGCGGCATGTCGCGGGTCACTTCATACGCCATCAGTGTGGACAGCTCGCCCAGCAGGCGGCGAAAGCTGTTGGTGCTGGCGTCTTTCTTGCGCATCAGCGTGAGCTTGTGCTGGACGAGGGGGTGGGTGATGACGGTGACGTTGCTCATGGGGAACCTGAAAGGAGAAGGGCAGAGGCCTCGGTGCCGATGCACCGGCGCGCTCTGCCGCGCGGTGAGTAAAAAAGTGGGGGCTAGTCTGCCAGAAACCGTGCCAGCCGCGACAAATCGACGTTGCCGCCGCTGATGAGGATGCCGACGCGCGCGCCATGGATGTCCACGTTGCCGTGCTGGGCCCCAGCGAAGGCCAGGGCGCCTGTGGGCTCGACCACGATCTTCATACGCTCGGCAAAAAAGCGCAGGGACTCGACCAGTTGCTCGTCGGTGGCGGTGACCATGTCGTCGGCCAGGCGCTGGATGATGGGGAAGGTGAGCTGGCCCAGCGCCTGGGTTTGTGCGCCGTCGGCAATGGTGTGGGGCGTGGGGATCTGCACCACATGCCCGGCTTTGAACGACTGCTGGCCGTCGTTGCCCGCTGCGGGCTCCACCCCTACCACCCGGCATTGCGGTGCGAGCGCCTCGGCGGCGAGCAGGCTGCCGGCCAACAGGCCACCGCCGCCGACGCAGACGAACAAGTAGTCCAGGTCGGGCACTTCTTCAAAAAGCTCTTTGGCCGCCGTGCCCTGGCCGGCGATGACATGGGGGTGGTCGAACGGGGGCACCAGCGTCATGCCGCGCTCCAGCGCCAGGCGGCGGCTGATGGCCTCGCGGTCTTCGGTGTAGCGGTTGTAGGTGACGACCTGGGCGCCGTAGTCGCGCGTGGCGGCCATCTTGGAGGCGGGGGCATCCTCGGGCATGACGATGGCGGCGGGCATGTCCAGCAGCCGGGCCGACAGCGCAATGGCCTGGGCGTGGTTACCGGCCGAGAATGCGAGCACGCCGCGTTCGCGCTGCTCGTCGGTGAACTGGGCCAGGGTGTTGAATGCGCCCCGGAACTTGAAGGCGCCGGTGCGCTGTAGGTTCTCGCACTTGAAGAACAGCTGGGCGCCCAGCCGCTCGTCGGCAGTGCTGGAGCGCAGCACGGGCGTGCGGTGCGCCATGCCCTTGAGCCGGTGCGCGGCAGCGGCCACATCGTCGTAGGTGGGTAGGGGAGCGGTGTGCTCGGTCATAGCGGTGTCCTCGCTGCGGGGCGCAGCCTGCCCCTGGTGGGTACATGATAGCCCGTCAAGCAGATTGTTGGCATAAGAATGGCCGCTACCGCTTGATGGTTGGGTGATATTTGCTATCAAATGCGTAGTGATGGCAGAGCTGCGCAGCCCTGCCAGCGACGGTAGGTAACGGCACGGCATGTGTGGGGCTTGGCCATCGCGCTACCTGTTTCGCCAGCTTTTGAGCATCCGGATCAGCATGGCGGGTATTTGCTCGCGCCGGTGCACCACGCCCAACGGGGGGAGGGGGCTGCTCAACTGCACATCCAGCTGGCACAGCTGCGCGCCCGACGGCAGCACGGGCGCAATGCTCTGGGGGACCAGCGCCACGGCATCAGGCTGGTTCAGCAGGCTGGCGAACACGGGGAGCGAGACGGTCGACACCGGGAACTGCAGCGCATCGGGCAGGGCCGCCAGCACTTCACGCTCGAAGATCTCGCGCACGGCGATGGTGGCGGTGGGCAGCACCCAGCGTGAATCCTTGAGCGCCGAGAGCGCGATGCCCCGGCGCTTGGCCAAGGGATGGCGGGTGCTGGCCATGATCACCGGTTCATCGGGCTGCAGCGGCTTGAAAACGTACGACGCTGGCAGCAGCACCGGCTCGCGGCAGAACACCGCGTCGAGCCCGCCGTTGAGCAAGAGCGGCAGCAGCCGTTGGCTTGAGTCCTCCTCGACGTCGATGTGCACCCGGGGCTGGGTTTTGTAGAACTCTGCGAGCAAGGGCGACAGGATGGCCTGCGTGGCCGCGGGGGTGGCGCCCAGGCGCAGTGCAGCGGCAGCGCCGCGCCGGATGGCGGCCAGAGACTCTGCCGCTTCCTCCAGCGCGGCGAGCACTCCGCGGGCTGTGTCTACCAGCGTCTGGCCCGCCAGCGTGGGCCGGATGCCCCGCGCATGGCGCTCGAAGAGGCGCACGCCCAGGATGCGCTCCATCTCTGCCAGCGCCTGCGTGGCGGCGGACTGGCTCATGTGCAGTGAAGCGGCGGCCTGCAGGACGGAGCCGCACTGCTGCAGCGCCACCAGCAGCTGCAACTGGCGCAGGCGCGCGTGGCGGGCCAGGCGGGCATAGAGCACCTGCCCTTGCGGGGGCGCGGGGTCGTCCAGGTTGTCGGAATCGGTGGGTGGGGTTGAGAGGGCCATGGGGCTCCTGTCCAGACTGGCGAATAAGGAGAATAGATAGAGATCCGGCAGCAGCGTGACTCGCCACTGCGATGGTTGCTATCCCGTCGGAGCTATCGACAAGGCTTATACCTTTCGAAGAATACCGCGACCTGCAGAGAGTCTGAAATTCCTATAGTCGATATCAGTAGCAGGCATGCCCGGTGGCCCTGCGCACCGTGCCCTTCCCGCTGATCCAGACCCATCCATCCATTCACGAAAGCGCTACCCATGTCCACAATGACTTCGTTTCTGGCACGGCGGACCGTTGTGTCCACACTGTGCGCCGCAGCTGCCTGCGCCCTGCTGGTGGCAGCCCCGGCAGCGCAGGCTGCAGACAACTACCCGAGCAAGCCTGTGAAGCTGATCGTGCCGTTTGCCCCCGGTGGCTCCACCGACATCGTGGCCCGCGTGGTGGCCGAGGGCATGCGCGCCAGCCTGGGGCAATCGGTGGTGGTGGACAACAAGGCGGGTGCTGGCGGCCTGCTGGGCACCGAGACCATCGCCCAGTCTGCGCCCGACGGCTACACCATCGGCATGGCCACGGTGAGCACGGCCACGGTCAACCCTTCCATCTTCACCCGCGCGGCCAAGCTGGAGGGCAAGCTGGTACCGGTGGTCAAGCTCGTGACTGTGCCCTCGGTCTACATGGTGCACCCTAGCATGGGCGTCAAGGACTTCCAGGGCTTCATGGCCAAGGTTAAAGCCAAGCCCGGCGACTACAGCGTGGGCGTGCCCGGCCTCGGAACGCTGGGCCACCTCATGATGGCGTCGTTCAACGAGACCTTGAAGACCGATATCCAGATCGTTCCCTACCGTGGCAATGGCCCCGCGCTCAACGATGCCCTGGCAGGCATGGTGCAGGTGATGGCAGACCAGCTGCCCTCGGCCATGCCGCACATCAAGGGCGGCAAGCTGGTGCCCATGGTGCTAGCCGCCGACCGCCGCGTGTCCGAGCTGCCGGATGTGCCCACCTTCAAGGAGCTGGGCCACGCCGACCTCAATGAGCTGGGGATGAGCTGGTTCGGGTTGGTTGTGCCTGCGGGTACGCCTGCGCCCATCATCAAGCGGCTGCAGGACGCGGCGGTCAGCGCCTTGCGTTCGCCCGATGTGCAAGGCCGCCTCAAGACCATGGGTGCGACAGCGGTGGAGATGGACCAGAGCAAATTTGCATCGCAGATCGCCGCTGACCTCCAGCGCAACAAGGCGCTGCTGGACAAGCTGGGCGTGAAGCCTGAATAAGGGGCGGTGCGATGACTGCTGCCGTGCAATCGATTCAGGATCTGCAGGATTTTTTTGACCGTGAGAGGCCCCGGATGGCGGGGCTGGCCGACAGAGTGTGGTCCCTGGCCGAGCTGCGCTACGCCGAGCGCGGGTCTGCCCAGCTGCACATCGACGGGCTGGCCGCAGCGGGCTTTCGGATCACGCGCGACGTGGCCGGTATCTCCACCGCGTTCATGGCGGAGTGGGGCGACGAAGGCCCGGTGCTGGCCTTTCTGGGCGAGTACGACGCGCTCTCGGGCCTCAACCAGCAAAGCGGTGCGCTGGTGTGCCAGCCGTCCGTGGACAGCCCCGGCCTGGCCGGGCACGGCTGCGGCCACCATCTGCTGGGCACCTCGGCACACTTTGCCGCCATTGCGTTGCAAGAGCACCTGCGCCGCTCGGGCCAGCAGGCGCGCGTGCGGTTCTACGGCTGCCCGGCCGAAGAAGGTGGCTCGGGCAAGACCTTCATGGCACGCGCAGGGGTCTTCGATGATGTGGACACGGCGCTGACGTGGCACCCGGGCAGCTTTACCGGGGTGCTGAGCCAGGCCACGCTGGCCAATGTGCAGGCGCGTTTTGTCTTTCACGGGCGCGCCTCGCACGCGGCCCACTCGCCGCACCTGGGCCGCAGTGCCCTGGATGCAGTGGAGTTGATGAATGTCGGTGTGAACTACATGCGCGAGCACATGCCTGCGGATGCGCGGGTCCACTATGCGGTCACCGACTCGGGCGGGTTATCACCCAACGTGGTTCAGGCGCGCGCCGAGGTGCTGTACCTGATCCGCGCACGCAACAACCGCGATGCCGCCGAGCTGTATGAGCGTGTGCAGAACGTGGCGCGTGGTGCTGCCTTGATGACGGATTGCCGTGTCGAAATCGTGTTCGACAAGGCCTGCTCCAACCTGCTGCAAAACCGCACGCTGAACCAGGTGATGTACGCGCAGATGCAGGCACTGGGGCAGCTGAAGGTCGATGCCGCGCAGCACAAGCTGGCGGGGGATTTTCAGGCGACGCTGGACGCTGCCGATGTCGAGCAGGTCAGCCGCCCGCTGGCCAGTGTGCTGCGGGGCAAGATGCCGGCGATCTTCGAAGGCATCGCGCCCTACGACCCTGCCGTCGAGGAAACCCTGTTCGGCTCAACCGACGTGGCGGACGTGAGCTGGATCACCCCCACCGTGCAGGCCTGGGTGGCCTGCTACGCCTTCGGCACGCCGTTGCATTCATGGCAGATGGTGTCGCAAGGGCAGTCCGGGCTGGCACACGCGGGCATGGTGCACGCAGCGCAAATCCTGGCCGCCACGGCGATTGTGTTGCTGGAGCAGCCGGAGCTGATCGAGCAGGCCAAGGCAGAATTGCTGCAGCGCCGAGGTGGCCAGCCTTATGTCTGCCCCATCCCGGCAGATGCTCCGTTGCCGAGCCAGCCGCGCGCTGCGGGTTGATGGGACCACCGTGATTCGCCTGCGGCGGCGCCTGCCAGTGCTTGTTCAGCGCATCAACCCAGTTCGCTGAACCGCTGCAGCGGTGTGAGGGCCGGGAACTCGCCCGCGCGTTTTTGCTTCATGGCCGTGACCGATTCGCGCACATGCTGGTTGCTCCAGATGGCGCCCTGCAGCCAGCCCATCTGGCGCAGGCTGTCTTCCACGCTGTGGTCGCGCGCGTAGTTCACGGCCTGCTTGGTGCCCCAGATGGCCACCGGGGGTTTGGACGCGATCTCCTTGGCGCATTGCAGTGCGGCGGCCACGCAGGCCTCCTGCGTGTCGAACACCTCGTTGACCAGGCCGTAGTCCAGGGCCTTGGCCGCGCTCAGGCGGCGGCCGGTGTAGGCCAGCTCCTTGACCACACCCAGCGGGATGAGCTTGGGCAGGCGCTGCAGCGTGCCCACGTCGGCCACCATGCCGATGTTGATTTCCTGGATGCAGAAGAACGCATCCTGTGTGGCGTAGCGGATGCAGCCTGCCGTGACCATGTCTACCGCACCGCCGATGCAGCCGCCATGGATGGCCATGATCACCGGGATGCGCAGGTTGTCGATGCGGGTGAAGGTGGCCTGCATGTCGGTCAGCAGGTCGAAGATGGCGGCCCGGCCCTCGGGGCTCTGGTCGTCCATAGTGATGGCGCCGCCAAAGGTCTCCAGTGCCATGCCTGCGCTGAAATGTTTGCCGGTGCTGCTGATGACCAGCGCCCGCGCCTCGCCCGCCTGGTGCAGCTGGGCCAGCACCGTGTCCAGCTCGCGCCAGAAGGTGGGGTGCATGGTGTTCATGGCCTCGGGTTTGTTCAGAACCAAGTGGGCCACGTGGTCAGTGATGCTGAGGGAAAAGCAGGTGAGGGTGTTCATGGGGTGCCACTGTAGACCGGTGGGCACAGGCGCAGTCGTCGCCTGGGTGACTGGGCGTGATTTCAGGTAATTTTGGCTGTAGGCGCTAGTGCATCAAGCCTGGTTAGCTATCAAAAAGAGAGTGATTGGGGCTGGCTTTGTGCCGCCGGCGGGGGCGATTGGGTCGGGTGGACCAGGCGCTCAGTCCCCGCCGCCGCCACAACCGCCGCCGTCGCCCCCGCCATCCCCGCCGCCGTCACTGCCTGCATCCGAACTCTCGGCGCCGCCAAAGTCGCCCGAGCTGCCGCTGTAACTGCCGTCCGAAAAACTGGTGCCGCAGTAGCTGTCGCCGCCGCTGCTGCCGGCGTCGCTCTTGCGCGCGATGTCGGAGCAATCGGGCACGTAGCTGAAGCCCCCGGCAATCGCGAACTTGGCGTCCAGCGCAAACAGCAGGGGCAGGCGGCTGGGCGCCTTGGGGTCGATGGACTCTTCCTTGCACACCCAGTACCAGCAGCGGCGCAGGCCGTCGTTGTGGCGCGCCTTGTGGCCCAGCGCCTCGGCGGGGGTGTGGTGCAGGAAGAACCCCAGCGCGTTCTGGCACCACAGCTTGTACGCCTGGGTGTGCAGGATGAACTCGTGCCACAGCGCATCGACCGCCTTGGAGGGCATGGCCACAAACTGCTGATTGCTGCGCAGGCAGGCCATGAAGAACTGGCGCAGGCCGCGTTCCACCAGTTCACAGTCGCGGGTGCTCAGGTGGGGGTAGGTTTCGCGCAGCTTGCGCTGCAGAAAGCGGGGCAGGGGAGCCTCGCGGATGTAACGCTGGCGCACGGCGTTGGTCCACTGGATCACCAGCGCCGTGAATATCACGGTGGCAATGAAGTACAGGACCCAGGGCCAGCGCAGGCGCCAGGCACCGGCAAAGATGCCGAGGATGGCTGCCACCCACACCCCAATGGCCAGCAGCATGACCTTGCCGCCCCAGCGCAGCAGAACGTTTTCGATCCGTGTCATCGTCCCTCCTTCTTTTTGTTGTTGTGTATGGCGATTTCACGGCAGCCATGTGACTGATTTGTGACGACTTGCGGGGTGTCGTCAACCCGTCACAGGCGCCATGTGCTGTGCTTTTGCTAGAGAGGCAAGCCGCAGGGGGCGGGAGAGGCGCCGGTTGATGACGCCGGGCGCCATACCAACGGAGTTAACGGCGCTTGCTGCCGCCGCCAAAGATGCCGCCCAGCACGCCCCGCAGAATCTCCTTGCCAATTGTGGTGCCCATGGTACGCACGGCGGACTTGGCCATGGTCTGCGCTAGGCCGTCGCGTTTGCCGCCGCGTGGGCCGGTGCTGCCAAACAGCACATCGTTCAGCCCGCCCAGCAGGCCGCCGCCTTCTTCGGCGGGCGTGCCGGCGGTCACCTTGCCGTTGCCACCGCCCGATGCATTGCCTGCCTGCGTGCCGGCTTCAGCTGCGCGGCCCTTGAGTTTTTCGTAGGCGGACTCGCGGTCCACCATTTTTTCGTACACACCCGCCACCAGCGAGCCGGCCATCAGCGTCTGGCGCTGCTGCGGGGTGATGGGGCCGAGCTGGCTGCCGGGGGGTAGCACAAACACGCGCTCGGTCACGCTGGGGCGGCCCTTGGCGTCCAGAAAGCTCACCAGCGCCTCGCCCACGGCCAGCTCGGTGATGGCGGTTTCGATATCCAGGCCCGGCTTTTGCCGCATGGTGGTGGCCGTGGCCTTCACGGCCTTCTGATCGCGCGGGGTGAAGGCGCGCAGCGCGTGCTGCACACGGTTGCCCAGCTGGGCGAGCACGCTGTCGGGGATGTCGAGCGGGTTCTGGGTGACGAAATACACGCCCACGCCCTTGGAACGCACCAGGCGCACCACCAGCTCAATGCGCTCGATGAGCACCTTGGGCGCCTCGTTGAACAGCAGGTGGGCCTCGTCGAAGAAGAACACCAGCTTGGGCTGCTCGGGGTCGCCGATTTCGGGCAGTTGCTCGAACAGCTCAGACAGCATCCACAAGAGGAACGTGGCGTACAGGCGCGGTGAGTTCATCAGCTTGTCCGCCGCCAGGATGTTGACCACGCCATGGCCGTCCACCGTCTGCATGAAGTCCTGGATGTTGAGCATGGGCTCGCCAAAGAACTTGTCGCCGCCTTGCTGCTCGATCTGAAGCAGCCCGCGCTGGATGGCGCCCACGCTGGCGGCGCTGACGTTGCCGTATTCGGTGGTGAACTCCTTGCTGTTGTCACCCACGTACTGCAGCATGGCGCGCAGGTCTTTCAGGTCCAGCAGCAGCAGGCCGTTGTCGTCGGCGATCTTGAACACCAGATTGAGCACGCCCAGCTGGGTCTCGTTGAGGTTGAGCATGCGGCCCAGCAGCAGCGGGCCCATGTCGGACACCGTGGCGCGCACCGGGTGGCCCTGCTCGCCGAACACGTCCCACAGTGTGGTGGGGCAGGCCAAGGGTTCTGGAAGATCCAGGCCGCGCTCTTTGAGCACCGCTGCCAATTTGTCGCCGATCTTCCCGGGCTGGCTGGCGCCAGTCAGGTCGCCCTTCACGTCGGCCATGAACACCGGCACGCCAATGCGCGAGAAGTTTTCGGCCAGGGTTTGCAGCGTCACGGTCTTGCCGGTGCCGGTGGCGCCGGTGATAAGCCCGTGGCGGTTGGCCAGGCCGGGCAACAGGTGGCATTCGATGGTGTCGTGCTTGGCAATCAGGAGGGGGTCAGCCATTTCGGGTTTCCTCGGGGTGAGGGAACCTCTGCACGCGTCGCGCGCCGTGTGCATCTGCGGTCTCGGGCGGTCTGCTGCGTTACAAATGCTCGCAATAGCTGCGGCTATTGCTGCGCTTTGTGCCTGGCAGCCCATCCCGACCCGCAGCGCACACTTTCCGCGCGACGCGTGCAGAGGTTCCCTGTGTTCAGCAAAAAGTAAAATCCACCGACTAGATTAAATCAATACAAAAGGACTTCTCGTGGCAGGACACAGCAAATGGGCGAATATCCAGCACCGCAAAGGGCGCCAGGATGAAAAACGCGGCAAGATCTGGACCCGCATCATTCGTGAAATCACTGTAGCCGCCCGTGCCGGTGGCGGTGACCTGTCTGCCAACCCCCGCCTGCGCCTGGCGGTGGACAAGGCCAAGGCGGCCAACATGCCCGCCGACCGCATCAAGTACAACATCGACAAGGCCACGGGTAACGCCGAAGGCCTGACCTACGAAGAAATCCGCTACGAAGGCTACGGCATTGGCGGCGCGGCCATCATGATCGACACCATGACCGACAACCGTGTGCGCACCGTGGCCGAAGTGCGCCACGCGTTCAGCAAACATGGTGGCAACATGGGCACCGAAGGCTCGGTGGTCTTCCAGTTCAAGCACTGTGGCCAGCTGATTTTTGCCCCCGGAACCAGCGAAGACAAGGTGATGGAAGTGGCGCTGGAGGCGGGCGCCGAAGACGTGGTGACCGACGAAGACGGCGCGGTGGAGGTGCTGACTGCCCCGGCCGACTTTGAAGCCGTGAAAAACGCGCTGGAGGCCGCTGGCCTGACGGCCGAAGTGGCGGGCGTGACCATGCGGCCTGAAAACACCATCGAGCTGACCGGCGAAGACGCCGCCAAGATGCAAAAGCTGCTGGACGTACTGGAAGACCTGGACGACACCCAGGAGGTCTACCACAACGCGGCGCTGTGACTTTGCACCCGTTGATCACCGCTTTTTTTCTTGCCCTGACCTGTTTTCCGACTGATATTCCCCCGAACCCCACCCAGCAGCGCAGCGCTCTGGGCCGGGTTCACCAAAGGCTCCTATGAAAGTACTTGTGATTGGTGGCGGCGGCCGTGAACACGCGATGGCGTGGAAACTGAGCCAGTCCCCCAAGGTGACCAAGGTGTATGTGGCACCCGGCAACGGTGGCACGGCCCTGAACCCCAAGCTCGAAAACGTGGCGATCTCCGACGTGCGCGAACTGCGCACCTGGGCCCAGGCCGAGAAGATCGCGCTGACCGTGGTGGGCCCCGAGGCGCCGCTGGCCGCCGGTGTAGTCGATGAGTTCCGCGCCCACGGCCTGCGCATCTTCGGCCCCACCAAGGCGGCTGCGCAGCTGGAAAGCTCCAAGGCGTTCAGCAAGGCCTTCATGCGCCGCCATGGCATCCCCACGGCCGACTATGACACCTTCACCGACCCGGCAGCCGCCCACGCCTTTGTGGACCGCCTGGGCGCGCCCATCGTCATCAAGGCCGACGGCCTGGCAGCGGGCAAGGGCGTGGTGGTGGCGATGACGCTGCAAGAGGCCCACGACGCCGTGGACTTCATGCTGGTGGACAACAAATATGGCGTGACGCACAACGAAGGCGGCGCGCGTGTGGTGATCGAGGAATTCCTCGAAGGCGAAGAAGCCAGTTTCATCGTGTTGTGCGACGGCAAGAACGTTCTGGCGCTGGCCACCAGCCAGGACCACAAGCGCCTGAAGGACGGCGACGAAGGCCCCAACACCGGCGGCATGGGCGCCTACTCGCCCGCGCCCGTGGTCACGGCCGACGTGCATGCCCGCGCCATGCGCGAGATCATCCTGCCCACCATCCGCGGCATGGAAAAGGATGGCATTCCTTACACCGGCTTCCTGTATGCCGGTTTGATGATCGATGCCAAGGGCCAGCCCAAGACGCTCGAATTCAACTGCCGCATGGGCGACCCGGAGACGCAGCCCATCCTGATGCGCCTGAAGAGCGATTTCAGCGACGTGATGGCCGCTGCTGCCGACGGCAAGCTCGACCAGATGGAACTGCAATGGGACCGCCGCACCGCGCTGGGCGTGGTCATGGCCGCCCATGGCTACCCGGAGAACCCGCGCAAGGGTGACCCGATCACCGGCCTGCCGGCTGAGGCGGACGATGCCGTGGTGTTCCACGCGGGTACGCAGCTCAAGGACGGCGTGGTGAGCGTGACGGGTGGCCGTGTGCTGTGCGTTACCGTGCTGGCCGACAGCGTCAAGCAAGCGCAGCAACGTGCGTACGACGTGGCGCGTGGCATCCAGTTTGATGGCGCGCAGTACCGCCGCGACATCGGCTTCCGTGCCCTGAAAAGCTGATGGCAGACGCCCAGACTTTGAACCCCGCCGACACGGTGGCCCGTGTGCGCGCGTACCTGGTGGGCCTGCAGGCGCGCATCACCGACGCGCTGGAATCCGTGGAAGGCGAGGGCGGTGCCCGTTTTCTGGCCGATGCCTGGAGCAAGCCGCCCGGCGAGCCGCTGCAGGGCGACGGCATCACCAAGATCATGGAAGGCGGCCGCGTGTTCGAGCGTGCCGGTTGTGGCTTCAGCCACGTACGCGGCCCGCAACTGCCGCCCTCGGCCACGCAGCACCGGCCCGAGCTGGCGGGTGCACCGTTCGAGGCCATGGGCGTGTCGCTGGTGTTCCACCCGCGCAACCCCTATGTGCCCACGGTGCACATGAACGTACGCATGATCGCCGCCGGCCATCCGGGGCAGGCGCCCACCTGCTGGTTTGGTGGGGGCATGGACCTCACGCCGTACTACGGGTTTGAAGAGGATGCGGTGCACTTTCACCGTACCTGCCGCGACGCGCTGGCGCCGTTTGGCGACGACAAGTACCCGCGCTTCAAGCAATGGTGCGATGAATACTTTTACCTCAAGCACCGCAGCGAGCAGCGCGGCGTGGGTGGCGTGTTCTATGACGACTTCTCGGAACTGGGCTTCGAGCAGAGCCTAGCCATGACGCAGTCGGTGAGCGACGCGTTCCTGAGCGCTTATCTGCCCATCGTCGAGAAGCGCCAGGGCACGCCCTACGGCAAGCGCGAACGCGACTTCCAGCTGTACCGCCGGGGCCGCTATGTCGAGTTCAACCTGGTGTGGGATCGGGGCACGCACTTCGGCCTGCAGTCGGGCGGGCGCACCGAGTCCATCCTGCTGTCTATGCCGCCGCTGGTGTCGTGGTCCTACCAGCGCTCTGACGCGGCCGATTCGGCCGAAGCTGAACTCACGCAGCGCTTTTTGGTGCGGCGCGACTGGCTTGCGGAGGGGGCTGTCCCTGCGTCCTGAAAGCCGTGAAAAGCGCAAAAGCTATAATTTCAATAGCTGCCCGCGCTTTTCACATGAGCGCAAGAGGCCAAAAACACCTCACACTGCTGCAGCGCCCCAGCACAACACCCGGGCAACACCCAAGGCTCAGCCCGCTGGCTGTGCGCTGCGTTGCACGCTATATTGATTCCATTCCCTCTCTAATCACCGCCTGATGACCACCTCCACCAAATCGGAAACCGCCGCCAAAAAAGACGTCACCAAACTCCAGCGCGCCATCGTTGATGGCCTGGAAGACGTCAAGGCGCAAGACATCCAGGTTTTCAACACCGAGCATCTCTCGCCGCTGTTTGAACGGGTGATCGTGGCATCGGGTACCTCCAATCGCCAGACCAAGGCACTTGCCGCCAGCGTGCGCGATGCGGTGAAGGAAGCCGGTTTCAGCAAGCCCCGCATCGAAGGCGAGGACAACGGCGAATGGATCATCGTGGACTGCGGCCCGGCCGTGGCGCACATCATGCAGCCCGCCATCCGCCAGTACTATCGTCTGGAAGAGCTGTGGGGCGATACCCCCGTGCGCCTGAAGCTGGGCGCCGCCAAGCCCCAGTCCAGCGCCGCCACCGAACTGGCCGAGAAGAAGTCGGCCCAGAAGGCTGCCAAGGCCGCAGGCAAGGCGCCCGCCAAGAAGGCCGCGACCTCCACTGTGGCCGCCCGTTCAGGCAAGGCCACCGTCAAGGCGGTCGCCAAGACCGCCGCGAAGACTGCAGCCAAAACAGCACCGAAGCCTGCAGCAAAAACTGCGGCCAAGGCCGCACCAACAAAGTCTGCCGCCAAGACCAGCGCTACCAAGCCAGCCAGCAAGACCACAGGCGCAGTAGCCGCCAAGAAGCCCGCCACCAAGACTCCCGTCAAGACCGTGGTGGTCAAGCCCACTGGCGCCAAGAAGCCCGCTGCCAAGAAGTCGCCGGCAGCCAAGTCCCCTGCACGCGCTGCCGCCAAGCCAGCTTCCGCATCGGGCTCCAAGCCGGCGGCCAAGAAGGCGCCTGCTCGCAGCAAGGGCTGATCCAGCTCCGCTGCCGCGCGCTCACTGTGCTCACTATGGGCGTTCCGCAGCGGCCTCTCCCACACGCATCCAGATTGATCCATGAAGCTGCTGATCGTGGCGGTAGGGCAGCGGGTGCCCGACTGGGCGCAGACCGCGTACGACGACTACGCCAAACGTTTCCCGCCTGAACTCAAGGTCGAACTCAAGGCCGTCAAGACCGAGCCTCGCGGCTCCAAGACGCTGGAGACACTCTACGCCGCGGAGCGCGAGCGCATCGAGGCCGCCATTCCGCGCGGCACGCGCGTGGTGGCACTGGACGAGCGCGGCACCAACCTCACCACCAAGGCCCTCGCCGAACGGCTCAAGGGCTGGCAGCTGGGCGGTGACGATGTGGTGCTGGTCATCGGCGGCCCCGACGGGCTGGACCCCGCCTTTCGGCAGGCGGCGCACGAGCGGATTCGCCTGTCGGACCTGACCCTGCCGCACGCCATGGTGCGCGTGCTGCTGATCGAGCAGCTCTACCGCGCCTGGTCGGTGAATGCCGGGCATCCCTACCATCGTGAATGAAGCAGGCCCTTTGTGATGCTGGTCTGTGTTACTCCTGTTTTCATAGCTGCTAGCGCTTGATGAATAAGCGCTAGAGCCGATTTTTATTCAAAATCCGTTCATGCCCGACTTCATCTACCTCGCCTCCCAAAGCCCACGCCGTCGCCAGTTGCTTGAACAGCTGGGCGTGCGGCACGAGCTGCTGCTGCCCAATGTGGAGGGTGACGAGGCGGAGGACGCCGAAGCCATCGAGGTGGTGCTGCCCGGCGAGGCGCCCACGGCCTATGTGGAACGCGTGACCGCTCTCAAGCTTGACGCGGCCGTAGCCCGGCGCGCGCGGCGCCAGTTGCCCGATGCGCCCATCCTGTGCTCCGACACCACTGTGGCGCTGGGCCGTACCATCTACGGCAAGCCGGACGATGCCGCCCATGCGGCGCGCATGCTGGCCGAGCTGGCGGGCCACGAGCACCGCGTGCTCACCGCCGTGGCGCTGCAGGTGGGGGCCAAGCGGCTGACGGCCCTGTCGGTGTCGCGCGTCACCTTCGCTGCCATGACCTCGGCGCAGATCGATGCGTATGTGGCCACGGGCGAGCCGCTGGGCAAGGCGGGTGCCTACGGCATCCAGGGCAGGGCGGCGGCGTATGTGGAACACCTGGCGGGCAGCTATTCGGGCATCATGGGGCTGCCGATGTACGAGACCGCACAGCTGCTCCGTGCCGCAGGCTTCCCCCTATAAGCAAGAACAACAGGTTCCAGAGCCATGCAACAAGACATCCTGATCAACTGGTCGCCCCAGGAAACCCGTGTGGCCATCGTCGAGCACGGCGCCGTGCAGGAGCTTCATGTGGAGCGTACGCTGGAGCGTGGCTTGGTGGGCAACGTCTACCTGGGCAAAGTCTCGCGCGTGCTGCCCGGCATGCAGTCCGCTTTCATCGACATCGGGCTGGAGCGCGCGGCCTTCTTGCATGTGGCCGATGTGTGGCAGCGCCAGCCCGATGGCGAGCCACCCGCTTTCGCCCGCAAGAACGAGCCACAGGTGCCCATCGAAAAGCAGGTATTCGAAGGCCAGGCGCTCATGGTGCAGGTCATCAAGGACCCCATCGGCACCAAGGGCGCGCGGCTGTCCACGCAGATCAGCATCGCAGGTCGCCTGCTGGTGTTTTTGCCGCAGGACGACCATGTGGGCGTGTCGCAGAAGATTCCGCCCGCCGAGCGCGATGCTCTGCGCGCGCGGCTGCAGGCGCTGGTGGGCGACAAGTCCACGGGCGGTGGCGGCGGCTTCATCCTGCGCACCAATGGCGAAGACTCCACCGATGCCGAGCTGGCTGAAGACATTGCCTACCTGCGCAAGACCTGGGCGCGCATCAAGGAGGCATCGCTCAAGCTGCCCGCCATGTCGCTGCTGCACCAGGACCTGGACCTGCTGCAGCGCGTACTGCGCGACCTGGTGGGCGACCACACGCAGACCATCCGTATTGATTCGATGGAGCAGTTCCAGCGCCTGCGCGCGTTCGGGCAAGAGTTCATGCCCGCAGCCGCCGGCAAGCTGCAGCATTACAAGGGCGAGCGCCCCATTTTTGACCTGTACTCCATCGACGAAGAGGTGGCCAAGGCCCTGGGCCGCAGGGTCGATCTGAAGTCGGGCGGCTACCTTATCGTGGACCAGACCGAGGCACTGACCACCATCGACGTGAACACCGGCGGCTACGTGGGTGCGCGCAATTTTGACGACACCATCTTCAAGACCAACCTGGAGGCTGCGCAGGCTATTGCGCGCCAGCTGCGCCTGCGCAACCTGGGCGGCATCATCATCGTGGACTTCATCGACATGGTGCGCGAAGACCACCAGCAGGCCGTACTGTCGGAGTTCAAAAAGCAGCTGGCCCGCGACCGGGTCAAGACCATGTCGTCCGGCACCTTCTCGCAACTGGGCCTGGTGGAGATGACGCGCAAGCGCACCCGCGAATCCCTGGCCCACATGCTGTGCGAACCCTGCGAGGTGTGCCAGGGCAAGGGCAGCGTGAAGACTGCGCGCAGCGTGTGCTACGACATCCTGCGCGAGATCCTGCGCGAAGCCCGCCAATTCAACCCGCGCGAGTTTCGGGTGGTGGCGTCGGCCCGGGTGGTGGAGCTGTTCCTGGACGAAGAGAGCCAGCACTTGGCTGGCCTCTCGGACTTCATCAAAAAGCCCATCTCGCTGCAGGCCGAAAGCGCGATGGGGCAGGAGCAGTACGACATCGTGCTGCTGTAACAGCACTCTTGATCGACGGAGGGCCTCTCAGGCCTCGATCTGCATGGCTGGGCGCGCCTGTACCCGGGCCAGCCACGCTTGCACATGCGGATGTGCGTTGACAGGGGCACCCAGGTACTGGCTGTAGCCGACCACTGAGCCCACCACCAGATCCACCAACGAGTAGTTGGCCCCCAGCATCCAGGGTTGCTGGGCCAGTCGCGCGTCCAGCAGGGCCAGCAACTCGCTCAGCTGGCGCAGAACGGCCTCTGCCTGGGCTGCGTTGCGCCACACCGCTTCGCCCTGGGTGGCCACGTGCAGGCGCCCCACGAGCGCGCCATAGGTCACATACGACCAAGTGCACCACGACAGGGCCTGTAACGCCTCGGGCGTGCCGCCAGCGGGCCACAGGCCGCGCTCCACGCCAAAACGGTGGCCCAACCACAGGTGGATGGTCAGGGCCTCAAACATCGGCGCGCCGTCCACCGTCAGCGTGGGCACCTTGCCGTTCGGGTTGAGGGCGAGGTAGTCGGGGCGGCGCTGCTCGCCGGTGCGGATGTCGATCTTGATGCGCTCATGCGGCACACCCAGCTCGGCCAGGGCGCAGGCGATGGGGGTGGCGCTGGACATGGGGTGCCAGTAAAGGACGATGGACATGAAGAACTCCTTGCAAGTGGTGGAAGAAAAGCTGGAGCCACTGTAAGAACCATTGCGGACAGTTTCGGTCCTCGATTCAAAGTATAGTGGCGGCATGCTCACTTCATCCACACGGCTGTTGCGCCTGCTGTCACTGTTGCAAACCCGCAGCCACTGGATGGGGCCCGAGTTGGCCGAGCGGCTGGAAGTGCACCCGCGCACGCTGCGGCGCGACATCGACCGCCTGCGGCAGCTGGGCTACCCGGTGCAGGCCAGCAGCGGTGTGGCGGGCGGCTATGCGTTTCGGGCCGGACAGGCGCTGCCCCCGCTGCTGCTGGACGATGAAGAAGCCCTGGCCGTGTCGATTGCGCTGCGCACCGCCACTGCAGGTGCCGTGGGCGGCATTGAAGAACCCGCCTTGCGCGCCTTGGTGAAACTGGAGCAGGCCATGCCCCTGCGGCTGCGCGAGCAGGTGGACGCGTTGCGCTCCACCATCCTGCCGCTGGACCGCACGGGGCCGGTGGTGGAGGCCTCGTTGCTGGCTACGCTGGCGTCGGCCTGCCGCGACCAGTTGCGGCTAGGTTTTTCGTACGAAGACGGTAAGGGGCGCGCTACCCAGCGCTCGGTAGAGCCGCAGGGCGTGGTGCATACCGGCATGCGCTGGTACCTGGTGGCGTGGGACTGCGACCGTGGCGACTGGCGCACCTTTCGCATCGACCGCATGGTGGCAAAGCCGGAAGTTGGCGCGCATTTTGTGCCGCGCCCTGGGCCGGACGGCGGCGACCTCAAGGCCTACGTAACGCGCTCCATCACCGTGGCGCCGCACCCCGACCAGGCGCGGGTGGTGCTGCACGCGCCCTACGCAGAAATGGCGCGGCGCATTCCGCAGTCTGCCGGTGTGGTCACCACGCTGGCCGATGGGCAGCAGTGCCAGCTGGAATGCGCCGCCAGCGATGCCCTGGTGTTCTGGCTCATGGCGCTGGATGTGGAGTTCGAGGTGCTGGCGCCCGCGTCGCTGCAGCAGCGGCTGCGCGTGGCGGGGGAGCGGGCTTTGCGCTGCACTGGTGCGCGCAGTTCGTGAGTGGGCGTCAGGGTACGAACCGGTACCCGATACCCGCCTCGGTCCGCAAGTGCCGGGGCATGGAGGCGTTTTCCTCCACCTTCTTGCGCAGGTTGGCCATGTGCACGCGCACGTAGTGCGTGTCTTCAGCATGGCCTGGGCCCCACACGGCCTTGAGGAGCTGTGCGTGGGTGATGACGCGGTCGGGCTGGGAGGCCAGGTAGGTGAGCAGCTTGTATTCGATGGGCGTGAGGTGCAGGGCCTCGCTGTCATTGCCTTCACCATTGCCGCCTGTGCTGCGCTCCACGGTGCGGCGGGCCAGGTCCACGGTGATGGCCCCGAACTGGATGACGGGCGTGGCTTCGGCGCCGGATGCGCGCTGGCTGCGGCGTAACTGGGCGCGCACGCGGGCCATCAGCTCGCCCGAGCCAAAGGGCTTGACCAGGTAGTCGTCGGCCCCCGCGTCCAGCGCTGCGATCTTGCTCGCCTCGGCGCTGCGGGCTGAGAGCACGATGATGGGCATGGCCGACCAGGTGCGCAGGTCGCGGATCAAGTCCACACCGTCGCCATCGGGCAGGCCCAGGTCCAGCACCACCAGGTCGGGGCGGCGGGTACCGGCCTCTATCAGGCCGCGTTGCAGGGTGGCGGCCTCGTGCACGGTGTGGCCTTCGCTCTCCAGCGTCAGGCGCACAAAGCGGCGGATGTCGGCTTCGTCTTCAACGATGAGGATGTGGGTGGGCAGGTCGGTCATGGGGGTTGCTGGGCCGCGCGGTCAAACTTCGCTGGTGGTGTCTGCATCGGTGCCTAGGTCGGTGGGCGGTGTGCCGCGTGGCAGCAGCAGCGTAAAGCGCGCACCTGCAGGCTGCCCCTGGGCGTTGTGGATCGTATCGCCCCGGATGCTGCCGCCATGCGCCTGCACGATGGCGCGGCAGATCGCCAGCCCCAGGCCCACACCGGGTGTGGCGCTTTCGCGGGCTCCGCGCTCGAACTTTTCAAACAGCAGCTCTTCGCGGCCTTTGGGCAGCCCGGGGCCTTCGTCGGTGATGCTCAAGGCCACCGCGTCGCTGTGGGGCTGCGCGTTGATGTGGAGGGTGGTGTCTGCGGGGGTGTACTTGGCGGCGTTTTCCAGCAGGTTGACCAGCACGCGCTCCATCAGCACGGCGTCGATTTGCAGTAGCGGCAGGTCGCCCGGCAGGGTCACTTCGATACGGTGCGCGGCGATGGCTGGGGCGCAGGCGGCCAGGGCGCTGCCTACCACTTCTTCCAACGGCTGCCAGGCCTTGTTGAGCTGCACGGCCCCGGCCTCCAGGCGGGCCATGTCCAGCAGGTTGTTGACCAGCGCGCTCATGCGCTGGGCGGATTGCTGAATGGCGCCGGTCAGCTCTTGTTGGTGAGCGGGTAATGGTGGCTGCACCATGGCCAGCGATTCGGCCAGGCCGACCAGCGAGGCCAGCGGCGTGCGCAAATCGTGAGAGATGGCCGAGAGCAGCGAGTTGCGCAGCCGCTCGGACTCGATCTGCACGGTGCTCTTTTGCGCCACGTCGATGTAGTGGATGCGTTCGAGCGAAATGGCCAGCAGCGAGGCGCAGGTCTGCAGCAGGCGGCGCGGTTCTACGCCTGGTATTTGGCCTTGCGGCATGGCCACCACCAGCACGCCACGGATGCGCATGGGCGCCTTCAGGGGCAGCACCAGCGTGGGGCTGGAGTGCAAGGTGTCCGTGCCCCGGCCCGCAGGCTCGCCGCGCTCAAACGCCCATTGCGCCACAGCCATGTCCACGGGGGCGGTGCCACCGGGTAGCACCTGCAGGCGGTTGTCGTCGTCGGCCACCACCAGCGTGCTGCCCGCGCTGAATTCGCCGGTGATGAAGCGTGCGCCAATTTCCGCCACCTGTTCGGGCAGCAGCGCGGCCGACAAGTCACGCGCCATGTCGTACAGGCTGCGCACGCGGTGTTCGCGCTCTGTGGCGGCTTCGGCCTGCACCTTGAGCCCGGCGGTGAGCTGGCCCACCACCAGGGCCACCACGAGCATCACAGCGAAGGTGACCACGTATTGCGCATCGCTCACCGCAAAGTTGAAGCGGGGCGGCACAAAGAAAAAGTCAAAGAACCCCACTCCCAGGAACGCGGCCATGATGGCCGGGCCGCGACCAAAACGCAGCGCCACGCCCACCACAACCAGCAAGAACAGCATGACGATGTTGGTCAGCTCCAGCACGTTGGCCAGCGGTGTCGCAATGACAGCGGCGATGCAGCAGGCGAGCGCGGCGGCGATATAGCCCGGCCAGAACGCCGCGCGAGGGGCTGCGGTGCTGGTGCGGGGGGCTTTCCGGTCTGTAGCGGCATCGCGGCCAGGCAGTGCGCCCACCTGCAGCAGGTCCAGGTCGCTGGCACTTTGTCCGATCTGCTCGGCCAGCGTGGCCTGCCACGGCCAGCGCCGGGTGCTGCGCCCCATCACCACGCGCACCAGGTTGTGTTCACGTGCGTAGCGCACCAGGGCCTGTGCGGGCTGGGCGGCGGGCAGCACGGCGCAGGCGGTGGCGCCCAGTTGCTGGGCGATCTTCAGGGTGCGCTCCACCTGCGGGTGCAGGGTGGCCGACTGGCCTTGCTGCTCGGGCGTTTCCACATGCACGGCGTGCCAGGGCAGGTCGAGCTGGGCGGCCAAGCGGGCGCAACTGCGCACCACTTTTTCGGCGTTGTCGCCCGTGCCCACACAGGCCAGCAGGGCCTCGCGGTTGGGCCACACGGCCTCATGCGTGGTGCTGCTGGCGCGGCGGTAGGCGCGCATTTCGTCGTCCACCCGGTCGGCGGTGCGGCGCAGGGCCAGCTCGCGCAGGGCCAGCAGGTTGCCTTTGCGGAAAAAGTTGGCGGCGGCGCGCTCGGCCTGCTGGGGCAGGTAGACCTTGCCAGCTTTGAGGCGCGCCAGCAGCTCGTCGGGCGGCAGGTCCACCACCACCACTTCGTCGGCCGCGTCAAAGAACTGGTCGGGCACCGTCTCCCACACGCGGATGCCGGTGATGCCGCTGACGATGTCGTTCAGGCTCTCCAGGTGCTGCACGTTCATGGTGGACCACACGTCGATGCCTGCGGCCAGCAGTTCTTCGGCGTCTTGCCAGCGTTTGGGGTGGCGCGAGCCCGGTGCATTGCTGTGGGCCAGTTCGTCCAGCAGCACCAGGCCCTCGGGGTGCTCTGCGCCCCAGGCCAGGGCAGCGTCCAGGTCAAACTCGGGCAGGGTGCGGTCTTTGTAGGGCAGGGCGCGCAGCGGCAGGCGCGGCAGGTGGGCGGTCTGCGCGTCGGTGTCGGCGCGGCCATGCGTCTCGACCACGCCGATGGTGACGGGCGTGCCTTGCGCCTGCGCAGCGCGTGCTGCCGACAGCATGGCAAAGGTCTTGCCCACCCCCGCGCAGGCACCAAAGAACACCTTGAGCCGCCCGCGCTGCTGCTGGGCTTGCTCTTGCTGGATGCGCTGCAGCAGCGCGTCGGGGTCGGGGCGATCCTGCATGGGCACAGTGTATCCACCAATTTGATGTCGAATAGGCCTCAAGCGCTAGTATCAATTGCGCTGATAGCTATTTATTTGATAGCAAATCGAGTGCCAGATTCAAGGCCAAAACGTTCACACGCGGCTCACCCAGCAAGCCCAGCCAGGGGTTGTCGGTGTGCCGCAGCACCAGTGCCTGCACTTGCGCCACGGGCAGGCCCCGGGCGCGGGCCACTCGCTCGGTCTGGTAGGCGGCGGCTGCCGGGCTGATGTGCGGGTCCAGCCCGCTGGCCGATGCGGTGACCAGATCCACAGGAACGGGTTGGGTGTTGCCAGGGTCGGCGGCACGTAGGGCCTCGATGCGTGCCTTCACTGCCTCGGCCAGCGCCGGATTGGTGGGGCCCAGGTTGGAGCCACCCGAGGCTGACGCGTTGTAGGGCATGGGCGCGGTGGCCGAGGGGCGGCCCCAGAAGTGGCCGGGCTCGGTGAACGACTGGCCGATCAGCTCGGAGCCCACGGCCTTGCCACCCCGGGTGATCAAGCTGCCGTTGGCCTGGTGCGGGAAGGCTGTCTGCGCCACGCCCGTGACGGCCAGCGGGTACAGCAGGCCGGTGACGAGGGACAGCACTGCAAACAACGTGAGGGCGGGGCGCAACACGCCGCCGGTGCTGGCGGGTGCGTCGTCGCGGGGGATACGGATAGGCATATGTTTTTCCTTGTCAATGATTAGGGAGCTGTGTTGGCGAATGTGCTGCGATCAGGTCAACCCGGCTGCGGCCAGCACCATGTCAATCAGCTTGATGCCAATGAATGGCACCACCATGCCCCCTAGCCCGTAGATGGCCAGGTTGCGGCGCAGCAGCGCGGCTGCGCCCACGGCGCGGTAGGCCACGCCCCTCAGGGCCAGCGGGATCAAAAAGATGATGATCAGCGCGTTGAACACCACGGCGGACAGAATGGCCGAGGAGGGGCTGGCCAGATGCATGAAGTTCAGCGCCGACAGCTGCGGGTAGGTGGTGACAAACGCCGCCGGGATGATGGCGAAGTACTTGGCGATGTCGTTGGCAATGCTGAAGGTGGTGAGCGAGCCGCGCGTCATCAGCATCTGCTTGCCGGTCTCCACAATCTCTATGAGCTTGGTGGGGTTGCTGTCCAGGTCCACCATGTTGCCGGCCTCCTTGGCGGCCTGGGTGCCCGTGTTCATGGCCACGGCCACGTCGGCCTGGGCCAGGGCGGGCGCGTCGTTGGTGCCGTCTCCGGTCATGGCCACCAGCTGGCCGTTGGCCTGATAGCTGCGGATGAGCTGCAGCTTGGCCTCGGGCGTGGCCTCGGCCAGAAAGTCGTCCACACCTGCCTCTGCGGCAATGGCGGCGGCCGTCAGGCGGTTGTCGCCCGTCACCATCACGGTCTTGATGCCCATGCGGCGCAGCTCGGCAAAACGCTCCTTAATGCCGCCCTTGACCACGTCTTTGAGCTCCACCACGCCCAGCACCTGCGCGCCATCGGCCACCACCAGCGGGGTGCTGCCGCGGCGCGATACATCGTCCACCGCCGTCTGCACGGCGGTAGGGAAGCGCCCGCCCAGTGCCTCCACGTGCTTGCGGATGGCATCGGCCGCGCCCTTGCGCAGCAGGCGCGGGCTGGGCAGGTCTACCCCGCTCATGCGTGTTTGGGCAGTAAAGGGCACAAACTGGGCCTGCAGACTGGAGAGGTCGCGCTCGCGCAGGTTGAACTTCTGCTTGGCCAGCACCACGATGCTGCGGCCTTCGGGCGTTTCGTCGGCGAGCGACGCCAGTTGCGCCGCGCCTGCCAGAGCGGCCTCGGGCACCCCGGCGGATGGCAAGAAGGCGCTGGCCTGGCGGTTGCCCAGGGTGATGGTGCCGGTCTTGTCCAGCAGCAGCACGTCCACATCGCCTGCAGCCTCCACCGCGCGGCCCGAGGTGGCGATCACATTGGCCTGCATCATGCGGCTCATGCCCGCCACGCCAATGGCGCTGAGCAAGCCTGCAATCGTGGTGGGGATCAGGCACACCAGCAGGGCCACCAGCACCACCAGGCTCACAGGCTCGCCCGCGCCACTGGACTGCACGCTGAACAGCGAGAACGGCAGCAGCGTAACCACCACGCCCAGGAACACGATGGTCAGCGCCACCAGCAGGATGGTCAGCGCGATCTCGTTGGGTGTCTTGTGGCGCTTCGCGTTCTCGACCATGGCGATCATGCGGTCGACAAAGGTCTCGCCAGGGTTCACGGCCACGCGCACCACGATCCAGTCGGACAGCACGCGGGTGCCGCCGGTCACGGCCGAGAAGTCGCCGCCGGATTCGCGGATCACCGGGGCCGATTCGCCGGTGATGGCACTTTCGTCCACCGAGGCCACGCCATCGATCACCTCGCCATCGGCGGGAATGGTGTCACCGGCTTCCACCAGCACCACATCGCCTTTGCGCAGGTTGGCGGCCTCCAGCGGTAGCCAGGTCATCTCGGTGCGCGGGGTGGTGCGGTCAAACTGGCCGTCCAGCTTTTTGGCCCAGGTCTGCTTTTTCAGCCCGCGCAGCGAGGCCGCCTGGGCCTTGCTGCGGCCTTCGGCCATGGCTTCGGCAAAGTTGGCAAACAGCACAGTGAACCACAGCCACAGCGCCACGGCAGCGGTGAAGCCCTCGGGCTTGCTGGCGGCCAGCGCGGTGGTGAAGGCGCTGCCCACGTACACCACAAACATCACCGGGTTGCGCCATTGCACGCGCGGGTCCAGCTTCTTGAAAGCCTCCAGCAGCGCGGGGCGTACCAGGGCGGGGTCGAACAGGGTCAATGTTTTGCGAGTCATCACAATCTCCCAGCCATTTATCAACGGGGTGTGAGCACGAGATGCTCTACCACCGGGCCCAGCGCGAGGGCCGGCACATAGTTCAGCAAGCCCACCAGCAGCACCACGCCAGCCAGCAGCGCCACAAACAGCGGGCCGTGGGTGGGCAAGGTGCCATCGGTGGCGGTAGCGCGCTTCTTGGCGGCGAGGGACCCGGCCATGGCCAGCACCGGCACGATCACGCCAAAGCGGCCCAACCACATGGCCACGGCCAACAGCACGTTGTAGAAGGGGGTGTTGGCCGACAGGCCAGCGAAGGCGCTGCCGTTGTTGTTGGAGGCGGAAGACAGCGCATACAGCACCTGGCTGAAGCCGTGTGCGCCAGGGTTGGAGAGGCCTGCGCGGCCTGCCTCGCTCATCACCGCCACGGCGGTACCGAGCAATACGAGCAACGGCGTGACGAGGATGGCGATGGCAACGAGCTTCATCTCATGCGTCTCGATCTTCTTGCCCAGGTACTCGGGCGTACGGCCAATCATCAGTCCGGCGATGAACACCGCCATGATGGCGAACACCAGCATGCCGTACAGGCCCGAGCCCACGCCGCCAAACACCACCTCGCCCATCTGCATCAGTACCATGGGCACCATGCCGCCCAGGGGTGTGAAGCTGTCGTGCATGGCAATCACTGCGCCGCAACTGGCCGCCGTGGTGATCACTGCGAACAGGGCCGAGGTGGCGATGCCAAAGCGCGTCTCCTTGCCTTCCATGTTGCCGCCTGCCTGCAGGGCGCTGGCAGTTTGGTCTACACCCAGCGATGCCAGCAGTGGGTTGCCTTGCTGCTCGAAGGCGGTGGCAGCGACCACGGCGACCACAAACAGCAGACTCATCGTGGCCAGAATCGTCCAGCCCTGGCGCTCATCGCCCACCATGCGGCCAAACACCAGGCACAGCGCAGCGGGGATCAGGAAGATCGCCAGCATCTGCAACAGGTTGCTGGCGGCTGAGGGGTTCTCGAACGGGTGGGCCGAGTTGGCGTTGAAGAAGCCGCCACCGTTGGTGCCCAGCATCTTGATGGCCAACTGCGAGGCCACGGGGCCCATGGCCAGCGTCTGCGTGGCTTGCGCGGCGGGTTCCGTCACCGGGGCGCCCTGGGCGTCCAGCACCGGCTGGCCCGCGCCATCGAGCTTGGGCGCGTCGTAGTGCACAGACTCCAGCGTCTGCACCTCGGTGTAAGGCGACAGGTTCTGGATCACGCCCTGGCCTGCAAACACCACGGCCAGCACCAGCGACAGGGGCAGGAGCACCCACAGCGTGGCACGGGTCAGGTCAGTCCACACATTGCCAATGCTCTGCGCTGAATGCCGCGCGAACCCGCGCACCAGTGCAATGACGACGACCAGGCCCGTGGCGGCAGACAGAAAGTTCTGCACCGTCAGCGCCAGCATCTGCGTGAGGTAGCTCATGGTGCTCTCGCCGCCATAGCCTTGCCAGTTGGTGTTGGTGACAAAGCTGATGGCGGTGTTGAAGGCCGAATCGGGTGCCACCGCAGCCATGCCCTGAGGGTTGAGCGGCAGCACGGCTTGCCAGCGCTGCAGCGCATACACCGCCAGCACGCCCAGGCCATTGAACACCAGCAGGCCCAGCGCGTAGCGCAGCCAGCCGGTTTCTTCATCGGGCCGCACGCCTGCCAGTCGGAACAGCGGGCCTTCCAGCCTCGGTCCCAGCGCAAAGCGGCCCGCCATCACGGTGTCGATATAACGCGCCAGCGGCCAAGCCAGCGCCAGCAGCAGTGCCAAAAACACCGCCAATTGCAGCCAGGCACCGGTGCTCATGAAAAGTCCTCCGGCCGCAGCAGTACGGCGATCAGGTACACCAAAAGCGCAGCGGCGAGCACGGCCGCCAGAATCATCCAGCCGCTGGTCATGACCGCCCCCCTTGTGCTTGGCGTTGCAGCAGCGCGCAACCCTTGGCCAAGCCATAGACGGCCAGCCAGAGCAGGCCTCCCACCGCCATCAATATCCAGTCCATAGCGTCCTCCTTGAGACATGGACCGATGCTAGGAACGGCCGCATCAAGATGGGCGCAAGAGTGCGGTGTGGGGTATCAAGATCGCATCAAGATGCGCGGGCGCCAGGCTTGGCTGGCAGAAAGATGCATGGCAATTTGCTATTGAATTTATAGCTATACGCGCATGATATTCAAGCGCTACAGACCATTTCTATTCAAAGTTTTGCCCTGTAGCGCGGGTTTGCCGGTTCTCGCACCGGTTTCGGGCGTCAGCACGCTCGGCAGGTGTGGCGCACCTTGAGGTCTGTCCGTTCTCCCAATGGTTCATAAGAGAACGCTCGCATCGGCCTGAAGCAAAGGCGTGTGCAAGGTGCGATCATCCCCACCCTGCATCACGCTTCTGTTCTCCATGACCCAGGCCACACCGCTCCGTCCCAGCGCTTCCAGTCCGCTCGATTCCCTCGTCCCCCTGCTGTTTGTGGCGCTCTGGAGCACCGGCTTTATCGGCGCCAAGCTGGGGCTGCCGTATGTGGAGCCGCTGACCTTTCTGGCGCTGCGGTTTGCCATTGTCATCGTGCTCATGCTCGCGGTGGTCTCCGTAGCGCGTGCGCCGTGGCCGTCGTCGGGCAGGGCCTGGCTGCACATTGGGGTGTCGGGCCTGCTGGTGCACGGTGTGTACCTGGGCGGGGTGTTCATGGCCATCGGGCACGGGCTGCCATCGGGCATTACAGCGCTGGTGGTGGGGTTGCAGCCGCTGCTGACAGCCCTGGTGGCCGGGGCTTTGCTAGGCGAGAAGGTGCGGCCTGCCCAATGGGCGGGCCTGGCCCTGGGCTTCACCGGCGTGGCGCTGGTAGTTGCCGGCAAGGTGGCTACCGTGCCGGCTGGTGCTTTGCTGGGCATGCTGCTGCCGGCGGTGGTCGCGCTGCTGGGCATCACGGCGGGCACGTTGTACCAGAAGCGGTTTTGCCCCTCGTTCGACTTGCGCACGGGCTCGGTCATTCAGTACCTGCCCTGTGCGGTGGCCATGGCCGCCGTCGCCTACGCCACCGAATCCATGGCCATATCGTGGACCGGCGAGTTTGTGTTTGCGCTGGGCTGGCTGGTGCTGGTGCTCTCACTGGGGGCCGTGAGCCTGTTGAACCTGCTCATCCGCCGGGGCGGCGCGGTCAATGTGGCCAGCCTGTTCTACCTGACCCCGCCCACCACAGCGCTGATCGCCTGGGCGATGTTTGGCGAGACGCTCAGCGGCTGGGCGCTGGCGGGGATGGCGCTGGCGGCTGCGGGGGTGTGGCTGGCGCGGCAGACGAAGTAAGAGCCCTGGAGGGCCCTGCGGATCACAGCTTGCGCAGCCGCTCCAGCGCCGCCCGCAGCGTCTCATCCTTCTTGGCGAAGCAGAACCGCACCACGCGCTGGTCAAACCCGTCGCCGTAGAACGCCGACAACGGAATCGCCGCCACGCCCACCTCGCGGGTGAGCCACTGGCAGAAATCGGCCTCGTTCAGGCCGCTGATGGCCGAGATGTCCACGCACTGGAAGTAGCTGCCGGTACTGGGCAGCAGCTTGAAGCGCGAGCCCGCCAAGCCCTCGCGGAACAGGTCGCGCTTGGCCTGGTAGAACGCGGGCAACTGCAGGTAGGGCGTGGGGTCTTGCAGGTAGGCGGCCAGCCCATGCTGCATGGGGGTGTTCACGGTGAACACGTTGAACTGGTGCACCTTGCGGAACTCGGCCGTCAGTGCGGCAGGGGCCGCTACGGTGCCGACCTTCCAGCCGGTGACGTGGAAGGTCTTGCCAAAGCTCGACACGATGAAGGCACGAGCGGCGAGGCCCGGAAAGCGCGCGGCGCTCTGGTGCTCGACACCTTCGAACACCATGTGTTCGTACACCTCGTCGCTGATGAGCAGGATGTCGGTGGGGGCGAGCAGGTCTTCCAGCTGGCGCATTTCCTCGGCCGTCCAGATGGTGGCGCTGGGGTTGTGCGGGCTGTTGATGATGATGGCGCGGGTGCGGGGTGTGATAGCCGCGCTGATCTTTGCAAAGTCAGGGCGGAAGGTGCCGGGTGTGAGCGGTACGCGCACCGCCTTGCCACCGGCCAGCTCGATGTTGGGCACATAGCTGTCGTAGCAGGGGTCGAGCACGATCACCTCGTCATCCGCGTGCACGATGGCCAGGATGGCGGTGATGATGGCCTGCGTGGCGCCTGCCGTGATGGTGATTTCGGTGTTGGGGTTGTAGGCGCGCCCGTGCAGCGCCTCGATCTTGCGGGCCACGGCTTCGCGCAGGGCGGGCACACCGGTCATGGGCGGGTACTGGTTGTGGCCGGCTTGCATGGCGGCGGTGACGGCGTTCACCAACTCGGGCGCGCATTCAAAGTCAGGAAAGCCCTGGCCCAGGTTCACCGCCTTGTGTTCGGTGGCCAGCGCCGACATCACGGTGAAGATGGTGGTGCCGACGTTGGGCAGCTTGCTGGGGAAGGCGGGTGTGCGGGCGGTGGTGGAGGTCATGGCGCAGCAGCTTGGAAAACGGGGGAATTCTGGAAGGGTTCAGGGTGCTTCTCGGGCTGAACGGAGGTCACAGCTCGTAGTCGTTGACATGGCCCGTCATCGCACGGGCAATCAGCTCGCGGCTCAGGCGGTCGCTGAGCAGCTCGGCAAACTTGTAGACAAAGTTGCGCAGGTAGGCGCCGCGCTTGAAGGCCACGCGGGCCACGCTCTGGCCGAACAGGTGGCCCACGGGGCGCACGGCTAGGTCGCCCACCGGGTCGTCGCGCATGGCCATCTCGGCCACGATGCCGATGCCCAGGCCCAGGCGCACATAGGTCTTGATCACGTCAGAGTCGATGGCTTCGAGCACGATGCGGGGCGTGAGCTTGCGTGCTGCGAAGGCGTGGTCGATCTTGCCGCGCCCGGTGAATGAGGGGTGGTAGGTGATCAGCGCTTCGTGCGCGAGGTCGTCCAGACCGATGCGTTCCTTTTGCGCCAGAGGGTGGTCGTTGGGCACCACCAGCACGTGCTGCCATTCGTAGCAGGGCAGGGTGACGAGTTCGGGGTAGTCAGCCAGGGATTCGGTGGCCATGCCGATCTCGGCCACCTCGTCGATGATCATGCGGGCCACTTCGTGCGGTGTGGCCTGGTGCAGGCTCACGTTGACCTTGGGGTAGGCCTCGCGCAGGCGGGCCACAGGCACCGGCAGCACATAGCGCGCCTGGGTGTGGGTGGTGGCGATGCTGAGGGTGCCGCTGTCTTGCGCGCTGAACTGCTCGCCAATGCGCTTCAGGTTACCCACCTCGCGCATGATGACTTCGATGCTTTTGAGCACATGCTGGCCGGGCTCGGTGATGCGCTTGAGGCGTTTGCCGTGCCGGGCGAAGATGTCCACGCCCAGTTCTTCTTCCAGCTCGATGATGGCTTTGGAGACGCCTGGCTGCGAGGTATGCAGGGCTTTGGCGGCCTCGGTCAGGTTGAGGTTGCGGCGCGCAGCCTCTTGAACGAAGCGGAATTGGTGCAGATTCATATCGAATATCGCCTAAAGGATTGCATCATTATGCTGCAATCGTCTAAGCGAATGAACCGCACCCCAGAAATTTCAGAGCGGCGGAGTTTCGCAGGCGATCTCTGCCATCAAGGCCGTCATGCGTGGATCCTCCCCGATGGCGGCCTGGACGTGGAATTGCACGGCGGGGTGGGCGGTACGCAGCTCCTGCACCAGCAGGGGCAAATCCTCCCGGGCGTGTTTGCCGGTGCCCAGAAACATCGGAACCACCGTGACGGCGGTGGCCCCATCGGCCACCAGTTGCCGGACGGCGTCCGGCAGGGCCGGTTCACACAGTTCCAGGTAGGCGCAGATGGCTCGGCGGTCTGGACTTTGGGACGCAATGCGCGTTGCGACTGCCTCCATGGGGGCGCGCCACAGGGGGTCTCGGGACCCGTGGGCAAACAGGACGATGGCGTGGGTCATGGGGCGAGGTCAGGGTGTCAGCGTCTCAGCACCAGCCAGCCAAAGGCCGCTAGCGAGAGCAGGGAGTAGATCAGGCCGGGCGCCGCCGCTGTCAGCCATGGCGACCAGTTTTGCAGATTGCCCGCATAGCCAAAGACGTTGTTGAGCAGAAAGAAGCTGATGCCCGCCATCACGCCGCCGAACACGTAGCCCGCGATGCCGCCCGAGCGGAAATGCAGGTATGCAAAAGGCAGCGCCAGCACCACCATCACCAGACAGCTCAAGGGGTAGAACACTTTGCGCCAGAACTCGATTTCGTATTTTTGGGCAGACTGGCCGTTGGCGTTCAGGTGCCTAATGAACTGAAAGAGGTCCAGCGTGGCCATGCGGTCGGGCTTGAGCAAAGAGGCTGCCACCATGTCGGCACTGATCTTGGTTGGCCACTGCAGGGAGGGGCTCTCCAGGTGCTCCACGCGGGCCTCGTTCTTGTCGCTTTGCTGTTCAAAGTGACTGCGCTGCACCTTCTCCAGGGTCCACGCTCCATCCGAGCCGAACTGCCCTGACGCGGCCCGCGTCTGCGACGCCAGGCGACCCTTGTCGTCAAACTCGAAGATGCGCACGTCCAGCATGCCGCCATTGGGGGTGAGCGCGCGCACGTTGACGGCAAAGGAGTGGTCTTCCTGCCGCTCTTTGAGCCATGCGCCCGTGGCGCCTGCTGTCAGTCGCCCCAGGTAGCGCACCTTGATGAGCTGGGCGGTGCGGTCCGTCAGGGGGGCCAGGTAGTCACCGACAGCAAAGGTCAGCAGCACGAAGACGCCACCCAGCGTGAGCAGCGTGCGCAGCGCCCGCCAAGGACCCATGCCGCTGGTGCGCATGATGGTGAACTCCGAGCTTTGGGCCAGGCGCGCCATCACGAAGATGGTGCCGATCAGCACGGTGATAGGCAGCAGTTCATACAGGTGGCTGGGAATGCTGAGCACCACAAACAGCAGCGCGTGCGATAGCTGGTAGCCATCCTCCCCCGCACGGCCCACCCAGCGGAGCTCATCCACCAGGTCAAAAAAGAAGAACAGGGCCAGAAAGCCCGCAGTGACGAAGGTGACGGCGCCGAGCGCCTCACGGTGAATCAGGCGGCGGATGGTTTTCATGCGGACTGCCCTCCGGTGCGCAGGGACTGCCATAGCCGGCCCATCGTCCATTGGTTGTGTCGGACAGCAAGCACCAGCAGTGAGGCCGCCAGCATGCCACCGTGCAGCAGCACCATGAAACTGGTCAGGCCCAGCCGGTCCGCGCCCACCCAGCTCTGGCCCAGGGTCATGAGGTTGTAATAAACGATGAAAGCAAACAGCGCAAACACCATACTCGTGCTGCGCGCTGCGCGTGGGTTGACGCTGGCCACAGCCAGACCCAGCAGCACAAAGTTGAGCGCGGCCAGTGCCAGGCCCAGCCGCCAGCCCAGCTCGGCGCGGTAGGCCGGCAGCGGCCGCATCACGAGGTCGTAGGTCGTGCGTGTCTTCACCGCCAGTTCTTCCGCCGCACCTGGGGCCGCACTACCGATGCGGGTGCCGTACAGGCTGAACTCGCTGATCTTCACGCCGGGCTTGTCCCGCGAGGTCTCCAGGCGCTGACCGTCGCTCAGCAGGGCCATGCGTTCACCGCCCTGGCTCTCCAGCCGGGCGCTGCGGGCGGAGGTGACGGATTCGCGTTTGCCGTCATTGGCGGCAATGAAGACGTTGTTGGCGGCCTGCGTGTCGGGGGTGTCCTTGTCGATGAAGAACACCCGGCTGCCGTTGGACGACTCCTGGAACTCGCCCGGTGCAATGCGGTCGATGTCGCTGCGCTGCTCGTAGCGGGTCTTGAGCTCCTGGATCTGGGAGTTGGCCCAGGGCCAAACCAGCAGCGACAGTACGGCAATCACCACCATCACCGGCCAGGCGAAGCGCAGCAGGGGGCGCACCAGACTGATGAGGCCGCGCCCGCTGGCGAACCAGATCACCATTTCGCTGTCGCGGTACATGCGCGACAGCGTGCCGACCACCGCAATGAACAGACTGAGGCTGAGAATGGTGGGCAATTGCCCCAAGACGGTGAAACCCATGACGAGCATCACGTCGGACGGGCTGACACTGCCCTTGGAGGCCTGGCCCAGCGTGCGGATGAGCATCATGGTCATGACCACGGTCACCAGCACCACAAGGGTCGCGCCGAAGCTGCGCGCCAGCTCCTTGCGGATGGATGAATCGAATAACATTGGCTGGAAGGAAAACACCAATTATGAACTTTGATCTCAAGACCCTTGAACTTGCTGCGGCAGCCTCGGAGAAATGCGACCTGCTGATCGTCCTGCTTCCCGAGGGCTTCAAGCCGGGCAAGGACGCGCTTTCTGCTCTGGCGGCCTTGGCACTCAAGAACGGAGATCTGACCACCAAGGCGGGCAAACACCTGCAGCTGTACCAGGTGCCTGCCGTTGCAGCCCGCCGCGTGGTGCTGGTGGGGTTGGGCGATGGGTCGGCGCGCGCAACGCGCCAGGCGCTGCAGGCACTGGGTGGTGCCATCAAGGCGCCCCTGACCAAGCGCGTGGTGCTGTGTTTTGCCGGCGCAGCCCCGGCGGCGTCTGTCAGCGCGGTTGTGCAGGCGGTGGCAGACGTGAGCTATGTCTACACCACCACCAAGACCAAGGTGGAAGCACGCAGCCTGAGCCGCTGTGTGGTGGGTGTGCCGGATGCTGCCAGCGCGCGTGACGGGTTTGACAGCGGTGTGGCCTTGGTGGCTGGCGTGGAGTTTGCGCGGGAATGGGGCAACCGCCCGGCCAACCATGCCACCCCCAGCCTGCTGGCTGACGCAGCCAAAACCCTCGCCAAGCTGCCACGCATCCAGTGCAAGGTGCATGGCCCCGCAGAGGTGGCGCGCCTGGGCATGGGCGCTTTCATGGCGGTGGCCAAGGGCTCTGAAGAGCCGCTGCGTTTCATCGAGCTGCGCTACAACGGCGCGGCCAAGGACCAGGCGCCCATCGTTCTGGTGGGCAAAGGCATCACCTTTGACACCGGCGGTATCTCGATCAAGCCCGCGCCCGAGATGGACGAGATGAAGTTCGACATGTGCGGCGCTGCCAGCGTGCTGGGCACCTTCCGCGCGCTGGGAGAGTTGCAGCCTGCCGTCAATGTGGTGGGCCTGATCCCCGCGTGCGAAAACATGCCCGACGGGCGCGCCGTCAAGCCGGGTGATGTGGTCACCAGCATGAGCGGTCAGACCATCGAGATTTTGAACACCGATGCAGAGGGGCGCCTGGTGTTGTGCGATGCGTTGACCTACGCCGCGCGATTCAAGCCTGCCGCGGTGGTGGATATCGCCACACTGACGGGTGCCTGCGTGATCGCGCTGGGCGGCGTGCGCAGCGGCCTGTTCGCTAACAACGATGGTCTGGCGGAGTCTTTGCAGGCGGCTGGCGAAGCCGCGCAAGACCTTTGCTGGCGCATGCCCCTGGATGACGACTATGCGGACGGCCTCAAGAGCAACTTTGCCGACATGGGCAATGTGGCTGGCCGTGCGGGCGGTTCCATCACTGCTGCCAAGTTCTTGCAAAAGTTCGTGGGCGACATGCCGTGGGCGCATCTGGACATTGCAGGCACCGCGTGGAAAGGTGGGGCGGCCAAGGGTTCTACAGGCCGGCCCGTGGGGCTGCTGGTGCACTATGTGCTCGAACAGTCCAGGTCGCAGGTCCGTACGGCAAAGGCCCCCAAGTCCACGTCGCGCTCTGCGACCAGCAAGGCGGCTACGGGCACTGCCCGCAGGCCTGCCGCCAAACGGCCCGCTGGCAGCAAGTCTGCCTGACCGTGCCATGACCGAGGTGGCCTTTCACTTCAACGCGCCCGACAAGCTGGCGTATGCATGTCGGTTCGCACGCAAAGTGCAGCGCAGCGGAGCCCGCTTGGTCATCGCAGCGCCGGCGGATGCGCTCCAGACGCTGGACCGCATGCTCTGGTTGATGGCCCCCCAGGACTTTGTGGCCCACTGCCATGCCGACGCCGACGAGGAGCTGGTTCAGGCTTCGCCGGTATTGCTGGCGCAAGATGCACGCTTGGCGCCGCACCACCAAGTCTTGCTGAATCTTCATGCAGAAGTTCCCGAGGGTTTTGGCCGGTTTGACCGCCTGGTGGAAGTCGTGAGTGCCCAGGACGAAGCCGACCGTGCCCAGGCGCGCACGCGGTGGCGTCATTACGCGTCCCGTGGCTACGCCATTACCCGCCATGATCTGGTGCTGAAAGCGGGCTGATGGCGCTTCCACCCAAGACCCCTCCGCGTTTCGTGCCCACGCTCACCGAAGTGGTGCAAGTGCCCGACGCCGCGTCCCCGGCGCCGGGCGCTACGAATCCAGCAGCGCGCACAACAGTTCTTTCTCCATCGCAGTCGGCTGCGCTGGCAAAGGCAGCCCCGCCCGCCGTGCGACCCGCTGCGATGCCGCAGGCCAGTGCACTCGCCTCTGCGGCGCGTCCTGCGGCGCCGCCCTTCGTTGCGCCACCACCGGTGGTTTCTCCTCAAGCGTCGCGCGCTGCGGCTTCACCTGCCCAGCAACGCCCATCAACCTTCGCTGCTGCCACTTCCGTAGGGATGCCACCAGTGTCCGCGCCTGTTGCAGCCCGCGCTTTGCCCGAAGGAATGGAGGAATACATGGTGCACCGCGTCATGCAGCGTGTGGATGTGGTACTCGATCAGCGCCTGCGCGAGGCAATCGCCACAGTGGTGCAGGAGCAGACGCGTTCGGTACTGCCACGCCTGCGCGAAGAGATCGAATCGGTGGTCCGGCATGCGGTGTATGAAGCCGTGGCAGACGAGTTGGCCAGCGGTGCGCCGCCTGCGCCAAATGGATGACAGGGTATTCCCCTGTGGTTTCTCTCGCGTTTAATCGTGTTCCCTAATGATCTGGCCCGTAAATTGCGATATGTTCGCCTGCGTTGAGACACAAGAAGATTCTCAGCGTTTATCTTTACTGGAGATTTGATATGCAATTGAAGTTGAAACTGACCGTGGTTGCTGCTATCGCGGCTGTTGCTGGTGTGGCCTCTGCACAAGAGCAGGTGGTCAAGATCGGCCACGTGGCTCCGGTTTCCGGCGCCCAAGCCCACTACGGCAAGGACAACGAAAATGGCGCCCGCATGGCCATTGAAGAGCTGAACGCTCAAGGCGTCACCATCGGCGGCAAGAAGATCAAATTCGAGCTGCAAGCTGAAGATGACGCTGCCGATCCAAAGCAGGGCACTGCTGCTGCACAAAAGCTGTGCGACTCCAAGGTCGTTGGCGTTGTCGGCCACCTCAACTCCGGTACCACGATTCCCGCTTCCAAGGTGTACAACGATTGCGGCATCCCCATGGTGACGGGAGCTGCAACCAACCCCAACCTGACCAAGCCTGGCTACAAGACCACGTTCCGTATCATCGCCAACGACAACGCCCTGGGCGCTGGTCTGGCGTTCTACGCTGTGGACACGCTGAAGCTCAAGACCGTTGCGATCATCGATGACCGTACGGCTTACGGCCAAGGCGTTGCCGACGTGTTCAAGAAAACCGCTACGGCCAAGGGCATGAAGGTGGTGGATGAGCAGTTCACGACCGACAAGGCCACCGACTTCATGGCCATCTTGACCGCCATCAAGGCCAAGAACCCCGACGCCATCTTCTACGGCGGCATGGACCCTCAAGCCGGCCCCATGCTGCGCCAGATGGAGCAACTGGGCATGGCCAACGTCAAGTACTTCGGTGGTGACGGCGTTTGCACGTCTGAAATCGCCAAGCTGGCTGCTGGCGCCAAGACCCTGGCCAACGTGATCTGCGCTGAAGGCGGCTCCTCGCTGGCCAAGATGCCTGGCGGCACCGCCTGGAAGGCCAAGTACGACGCCAAGTACCCTGGCCAGTTCCAGGTGTACAGCCCCTACACCTATGACGCCACGTTCCTGCTGGTCGACGCCATGAAGCGCGCCAACTCCGTGGACCCCAAGGTGTACGTGAACGAACTGGCCAAGTCCAACTTCAAGGGCGTGACCTCCACCATCGCCTTCGAACCCAACGGCGAAATGAAGAACCCAGCCATCACGCTGTACGTCTACAAGGACGGCAAGAAGACACCTCTGTAATTGGAGTGTGGCTTGCTGCTGTGGGGCATTTCGATGCCCTGCAGCCATCAAAAAAGGCTTCCCTCGGGAAGCCTTTTTGTTGTGAGGTACAGCCAGTCGCGTAATTGGAGCTGGTGGCTGACCGACAGCCGCTAGCGCCTCACCTGCAATGAGCCCGGGTTCACGATGTTGGTGGGTGTGCCTTTGATGAAATTCACCACGTTGTCAAAAGCTGCACCAAAGTAGAGCTCATAGCTGTCCTGTTCCACGTACCCAATATGTGGCGTGCAAATGCAGTTTTCGAGACGGAGCAGAGCGTGACCCTGCAGGATGGGTTCGCTCTCGAACACATCCACCGCTGCCAAGCCTGGGCGACCCCGATTGAGGGCCGCGATCAATGCGTCTGGCTCGATCAGCTCTGCGCGTGATGTATTGACCAGCAGCGAAGTGGGCTTCATGCACGAGAGATCTTCGAGCGAGATGATGCCCCGCGTCTCGTCGTTCAGGCGCAGGTGCAAAGAGATCACGTCGCATTGCGAGAAGAACTCTTCCCGCGTGGCTGCTGCCTGGTATCCGTCCGTCAGCGCCTGCGCGCGCGATGCTTCACGGCCCCAGACGCGCACGTTCATACCAAAAGCGCGCCCGTACCCGGCCACCAGTTGTCCAATGCGGCCATAGCCCCAGATGCCCAGTGTCTTGCCCCTCAGCACGTTGCCAATCCCGAAGTTGGCGGGCATCGAGGCGGTCTTGAGACCAGACTGCTGCCAGGCGCCATGTTTGAGGTTGGAGATGTACTGGGGCAGTCGGCGCATGGAGGCCATCACCAGGGCCCAGGTCAGCTCAGCCGGTGCAACCGGGGACCCAACTCCCTCTGCCACGGCAATGCCGCGCTCGGTACATGCCGCCACATCAATGTGGCTGCCAATCTTGCCGGTCTGTGCGATGAGCTTGAGCCGAGGGAGCTTCTCGACCAATTGGCGCGTGATCTGGGTCCGTTCACGGATCAGCACGATGATGTCTGCATCTTTGAGGCGCACCGAAAGCTGCCCCAGCCCCTTGACCGTGTTGGTGTAGACCTTGGCGGTGTATGCATCGAGCCGCGATGCGCAATGCAGCTTGCGCACTGCATCCTGGTAATCGTCGAGGATCACAATATTCATCCCGACATTGTGCCTTGGCGGGCGCGGAGAAGAGCCACCCAAGCCCTGTGGGCATGCCAAAGCCCCTAGTTTTTGGTGACGGAGTGCTGCGGAGATACCAGAAATGGCCTTATCACTCCGCACTCCGCACTCCGCACTCCGCACTCCGCACTCCGCACTCCGCACTCCGCACTCCGCACTCCGCACTCCGCACTCCGCACTCCGCACTCCGCACTCCGCACTCCGCACTCCGCACTCCGCACTCCGCACTCCGCACTCCGCACTCCGCACTCCGCACTCCGCACTCCG